>NZ_LRTR01000643.1 GCF_001550375.1 Streptomyces europaeiscabiei
TCAGGTGTCACACCCGGTCAACGACGCAGCCCCTCAACCGGACACACCACCGACGAATGAACCTGACCAAGCACTACTAGTACCCACCCCGCTGCGGCCGCTCCTCGTCGATGACCTGGGTCGAGGGCGGCACCACCACTCGCCTCCGCTTGGCGATGCTGCTGAACGTGGCGACGCCTATCAGCCCGACGATCATGAAGATGATGCCGACCAGGTCGAGGTTGACCCCCTGCATGTCCCAGTCGGTGGCGAACGTGAGGATGGCCCCCACGGCGATCAGAATGATGCACCCGCCCAGGCCCATGAGTGTTCCCTCCAAGTCCGGTCGGGTCGGCCGGTCGTTCCGGTCGTTCGGTCCTACCGGTCGACATCGGGTACCCGGACTGGGCGGTCAGTAACAGCCGTTGAGGGGCGGGTACGGGGGTCAGCCCTCCAGGAACGCCACCAGAGCGTTCGCCAGGAGGTAGGGGTCCTTCGCGCCGCACAGTTCACGGACGCTGTGCATCGACAGGATGGCGACGCCGATGTCGACGGTGCGGATGCCGTGGCGGGCGGCGGTGATGGGGCCGATGGTGGTGCCGCAGGGCATGGAGTTGTTGGAGACGAACGTCTGGAACGGCACACCGGCCTTCTCGCAGGCGGCGGCGAAGACGGCGCGGCCCGAACCGTCCGTGGCGTAACGGTTGTTGACGTTGACCTTGAGGAGTGGGCCGGCGTCCGCGCGCGGGTGGTGCGTCGGGTCGTGGCGCTCCGCGTAGTTGGGGTGGACGGCGTGCCCGGTGTCGGAGGAGAGACAGACCGTGCCGGCGAAGGCCCGCGCCCGGTCCTCGTAGGAGCCGCCGCGGGCGAAGACCGAGCGCTCCAGCACCCCGCCGAGCAGCGGGCCGTCCGCGCCGGTGTCGGACTGGGAGCCGTTCTCCTCGTGGTCGAAGGCGGCGAGGACGGGGATGTACGGGAGCGCGTCCCCGGAGCCGGCGACCGAGGCGAGCGCGGCCGTACCGGCGTGCACGGAGAGGAGGTTGTCCATGCGGGGACCGGCGAGCAGGTCGTTGTCGCGACCCAGGTACGCGGGGGGCTCGACGGAGTGGGTCATCAGGTCCCAGCCGGTGACCTCGCCCGCGGGCAGGCCCGCCTCCTCCTCCAGGAAGGCGATGAGATCGCCGTCGCGGACGTCGTCGCCGAGGCCCCAGACGGGCTGGAGATGACGCTGCTTGTCGAGCTTGAGGCCCTCGGAGGTGACCGTACGGTCGAGGTGGATGGCGAGTTGGGGGACGCGCAGGAGGGGTCTGTCGACGTTGACGAGGCGGCTGGTGCCGTCGCGCAGGGAGAGCCGGCCGGCGATGCCGAGGTCGCGGTCGAGCCAGGAGTTGAGCAGCGGGCCGCCGTAGATCTCGACGGCGATCTGGCGCCAGCCGTGCGCGCCGCTGTCGGGGCGGGGCTTGACCCGCAGGTTGGGGGAGTCGGTGTGGGCGCCGACGATGCGGAAGGGGGTGTGGGGGGCGGCGCCCTCCGGCACGTACCAGGCGATGATCGCGCCGCCGCGCAGCACGTACTTGCCGCCCAGCGATCCGTCCCACGCGTCGGTCTCCGAGACCTGTCGGAAGCCCGCCTTCTCCAGCCGTTCCGCGGCGCTCGCCACCGCGTGGTACGGGGAGGGGCTGCTTGTCAGGAAGGCCATGAGGTCGTCGGTGTGGCCGCGGTCGAAGCGTGGGGGTGTGCGCATGGGGTTCACCTTAACGACGTACGAGGGCCCGCTCCCGGGGGATGGGAGCGGGCCCTCGTGGTGAGTGCGCGGAGGAAGGGGCGCCGGACGGACGGGCAGGGTCCGTCCGGCGCCACGAGCGGGACGCGGCCGGGGAGAGGCTGTCCGGAACCCGTGCTTCGCGGGTCTAGAACGCCGACTCGTCCAGCTCCATCAGGTCCAGCTCGACACCCTCGGAGATCTTGCGGGCGAGGGTGACGCCCGGGAGGACGTTGGCCGCGAAGAACTTCGCCGCCGCGATCTTGCCGGTGTAGAAGGGCTTGTCCTTCGCGGAGGCCGTCTCCAGCTTCTCGGCGGCGACCGCGGCGCCCCTGAGGAGCAGGTAGCCGACGACCACGTCACCGGAGGCGAGCAGCAGACGGGTGGTGTTGAGGCCCACCTTGTAGATGTTCTTGACGTCCTGCTCGGTGGCGGCGAGGTCGGTCAGGAGGAGGCCGACCATGGACTCCAGCTCGACGGCGGCCTTGGCGAGGTGCTCACGGGCGCCGGCCAGCTGCTCGCCGCCCTCGCCGAGCGCCAGGAACTTCTTGATCTCCTCGGCGAGGGTGTTCAGCGCGGCGCCCTGGTTGCGGACGATCTTCCGGAAGAAGAAGTCCTGGCCCTGGATCGCGGTGGTGCCCTCGTACAGCGTGTCGATCTTGGCGTCGCGGATGTACTGCTCGATCGGGTACTCCTGCAGGAAGCCGGAGCCGCCGAAGGTCTGCAGCGACTGGGCGAGCTGCTCGTAGCCCTTCTCGGAGCCGTAGCCCTTGACGATGGGCAGCAGCAGGTCGTTCAGGGCCTCCAGGGCGGAGAAGTCCTCGCCCGCGGCCTCCTTGACCTGGATCTCGTCCTGGATGGAGGCCGTGTAGAGGACCAGCGAGCGCATGCCCTCCGCGTACGCCTTCTGCGTCATCAGCGAGCGGCGGATGTCGGGGTGGTGCGTGATGGTGACCTTGGGCGCGGTCTTGTCCATGAAGTTCGCCAGGTCGGTGCCCTGGACGCGCTCCTTGGCGTACTCCAGCGCGTTCAGGTAGCCCGTCGACAGCGTGGAGATCGCCTTCGTGCCGACCATCATGCGGGCGAACTCGATGATGCGGAACATCTGGCGGATGCCGTCGTGCTTGTCGCCGATCAGCCAGCCCTTGGCCGGGTGACGGTCGCCGAAGGTCATCTCGCAGGTGTTGGAGGCCTTGAGGCCCATCTTGTGCTCGACGTTGGTGGCGTAGGCGCCGTTTCGCTCGCCCAGCTCGCCGGTCTCGAAGTCGAAGAGGTACTTCGGGACGAGGAAGAGGGACAGGCCCTTGGTGCCGGGGCCGTGGCCCTCGGGGCGGGCGAGGACGTAGTGGAGGATGTTCTCCTCCATGTCGTGCTCACCGGAGGTGATGAAGCGCTTCACGCCCTCGATGTGCCAGGAGCCGTCCTCCTGCTGGATCGCCTTGGTGCGCCCGGCGCCCACGTCCGAGCCGGCGTCGGGCTCGGTGAGCACCATGGTCGAACCCCAGGTCCGCTCCACGGCGATCTGGGCGATCTTCTTCTGTACGTCGTTGCCCTCGTCGTAGAGGATGCCGGCGAACGCCGGGCCGGAGGCGTACATCCACACGGCCGGGTTCGCGCCGAGCAGCAGCTCCGCGTAGGACCAGATCAGGGAGCGCGGCGCGGTGGTGCCGCCGATCTCCTCGGGCAGGCCGAGCCGCCAGTACTCGGAGTCCATGAAGGCCTTGTAGCTCTTCTTGAACGAGGCCGGTACCGGAGCGGTGTTCGTCTCCGGGTCGAAGACCGGCGGGTTGCGGTCGGCATCCGTGAAGGACTCCGCCAGCTCGTTCTCGGCGAGACGGGCCAGCTCCTCCAGGATGCTCTTGGCCGTGTCCGTGTCCATCTCCGCGAACGGGCCGGTGCCGTACAGCTTGTCGCGCCCGAGCACCTCGAAGAGGTTGAACTCGATGTCGCGGAGATTCGACTTGTAGTGCCCCATGGCGACGGCTCCGTAAGAGAGATCGGCGAGGCACTGGATCCTCGCGCTAGTTCACATACCAACGAGTAGCTTCTATGTCGATGATGCTACCCATCGGTAATAAGAAGCAACCCCGAGCGGTCCATCTGTGACTGGTTACGCTTTGCCGCATGTACGGCTACGACCAGAGCGCCGGTTCCCAGCAGCAGTACGCCCCGCCGCCGCAGCAGCAGATGCCCGGGCAGATGCCCGGCGGCCAGATGGGGGGCGGTTACGGGCAGCAGGCACCGCTGTACCCGGAGCCGTCCCCGCCCTCCCTCGCGGACGCCGTGCGGGCCTTCACCACCGGGCAGCTGGCGGCGGAGGACTTCCAGCAGGTCTTCGCGACGTCCAAGGTGTACTGCCCGCGCGGTGACAACCCCGGGTTCCTGGCGCTGCACAACACGCAGCAGCCGGTGATCCCGATGTTCACCTCGCTCAAGGAGCTCCGCCGGTACGCGGGCAAGGAGTCCAAGTACTTCGTGATCACCGGTGCGGAGGTGATCGATCTGCTGCCGACCGGGTACGGCTTCGTCCTGGACATGGAGGGGGAGCACCGGATGGTGTTCGACGCGAAGGCCGTGGAGCAGATGGTGGAGTTCGCGATGCGGCGGATGTACGGGTAGCTCCGCCGGTCGGGCCGGGTCCGGGGCGGGGTGGCGGGTTGCGGTTCGTTGCGGGGTGCGGGTGGTCCGTGGTCGCTCGCGCGGTTCCCCGCGCCCCCTGGGTGGGCCGCCGCTGGCCCATGGGGTTTGCTGAACCGTTTCTTCCGGGCCTGTCGGTCCCCTACTGTTCGCCGGTGACCGAGATTGATCTCGCCGCTGGTCCTCCGTGGCCGGCGGCGTTCTGTTGCCCCGACCGCGAGGGAATGAGATGCGGGCTGTCTGCTGTTGGGACTGGCAGGAAGTTCAATAGTCAACTAAACTGAGCGCACAAGGAGGTACCGACATGCCCGCAGTGACCGTCGAGAACCCGCTGACCCTGCCCCGTGTCGCCGCACCGACCGACGCGGTGGCCCGTCCGGTGCTCACCGTGACGACCGCGCCCAGTGGTTTCGAGGGCGAGGGCTTCCCGGTCCGCCGTGCGTTCGCCGGGATCAACTACCGCCACCTCGACCCGTTCATCATGATGGACCAGATGGGTGAGGTGGACTACGCGCCGGGAGAGCCGAAGGGCACCCCCTGGCACCCCCACCGCGGCTTCGAGACCGTCACCTACATCATCGACGGGATCTTCGACCACCAGGACAGCCAGGGCGGTGGCGGCACCATCACCAACGGCGACACCCAGTGGATGACGGCCGGCTCGGGCCTCCTCCACATCGAGGCGCCGCCGGAGTCCCTCGTCATGTCCGGCGGTCTCTTCCACGGCATCCAGCTGTGGGTGAACCTCCCGGCCAGGGACAAGATGATGGCCCCGAGGTACCAGGACATCCGCGGCGGTCAGGTCCAGCTGCTCACCACACCCGACGGCGGCGCGCTCCTGCGCGTCATCGCCGGTGAGCTGGACGGCCACGAGGGGCCGGGCATCACCCACACCCCGATCACCCTGCTCCACGCGACCGTCGCGCCGGGCGCGGAGATCACCCTGCCGTGGCGCGAGGACTTCAACGCCCTCGCGTACGTCCTCGGCGGGCGCGGCACCGTCGGTGCGGACCGGCGTCCGATCCAGCTCGGCCAGACGGCGGTCTTCGGCGCGGGCTCCTCGATCACCTTCCGTGCGGACGAGCAGCAGGACTCCAACGCCCCCGACCTGGAGATCGTGCTCCTCGGCGGGCAGCCGATCCGTGAGCCCATGGCCCACTACGGCCCGTTCGTCATGAACACCCGCGACGAGCTGCAGCAGGCGTTCGAGGACTTCCAGAAGGGGCGGCTGGGGACGATCCCGGCGGTTCACGGGATGACCCCCGAAGGCCTGTAGGTCCGCGGCGAAGCTCAGGAAAGCCCCGTCCGCACGTCACACGTGGACGGGGCTTTCTTCCGCGCGTTCCGTACTCGGTGGAGCGTGCGCCGCCAAAGGTGGCGAAGGCGGCAAAGGCTGCCCATCTTCTCCGATCGGGCTACGGGAAGTGGTCCGGGTTCACTGCCTTTCGGGTGATCATGACCACCCGAAAATGACTGGATCGGTCATCTTCCCCCCACGTAGGTTCTGGCATGTACACCCGGTCGGCTGACCTCCGGAACGGGTGGCTCTCAGGGGGAGATCAGTACTCGGATCACGCCTTGGCCTGTGGCCAGGGCGTGATTCGGTGTGCCCGCTGCCCTCGCCGTACGAACAGGGGAACGGGGAGAGAAGACATGGGCAGAGTGCTTGATGACAGGGGATTCCGCCGCCCGGACGCCCCCGGATCCCCGGTCGCTTGAGTAGCCATGCTCCGCTGCCTCTGATATCCCGCATGGCCGTCACGGCCGTCACGGCCGTCACGGCCGTCACCACTGCCTGCTCGGCGGCTGTGGCCGTGGTGCGGCGTCTGCCGCTCTGGGCGGTCCCGACGGGGTGGACTCTCGCGCTCGGCCTGTGGGGGCTGTCCCGGCAGCACACCGTGTGGCGGGACGAGGCGGCGACCTGGCAGGTGGCGCGGCGGTCGGCCGCCGACATCTGGCACATGCTGGGGCAGGTCGATGTCGTCCACGGGTTCTACTACCTGCTGATGCACGGTCTCTTCGAGTGCTTCGGACCCGGCACGACGACCCTGCGGCTGCCCTCGGTGCTGGCCATGGCGGTCGCGGCCGCCTGTGTGACGGTCATCGGCCGCCGACTGGCCGAGGCCTGGGCGGGCCTGGGGGGCGGACTGGCGTTCGGGCTGCTGCCGGCCGTGCAGTTCCATCTCCAGGAGGGCCGCCCGTACGCGCTGATCGCGGCGGGCGCGGGCATCTCGACGCTGCTGCTGGTCACCGTGCTCCAGCGGGAGCGGGGCGGCCGAGGGGGGCACCGGGCGGGCTGCTGGGCGGGGTACGGGGCCGCGATCCTGGTGTGCGGGCTGTTGAACTGGCTGTCGTTGCTGATCGTGCCCGCGCATGCGGCGACCCTGGCGTGGACGGGGGCGTCGCGGGCGGCATGGGCACGCTGGGCGGCGGCCTCGGTGGTCGCGACGGCGAGTGTCCTGCCGTTGGTCCTGTTCAGCCGGCGGCAGTCCGGCCAGGTGTCCTGGATACCGCCGCTGACCTGGCACATGATGATCGGCCCGGCGATTGTGCTGACGATCGGCGGCCTCGGAGCCCTGCTGAACCGGCCGCGGGCGGGGCGGCTGTCGGTGGCGGCCGTCGCACTGCCGCTGTTGGCGGTGCCGCAGGTCGGTCTGCTCGGCCTCTCCCTGTTCCGCCCCCTGTTCCTGGAACGCTACGTCCTCTTCAGCATGCTCGGGCTGGCGCTTCTGATCGGGGCGGCCCTGAGCGTGGCGGTAGGGGCCGTCCGGCCGCGGTTCCCGAGGGCGTCGACGTGGCTCGTCCCGGTGGTGGTCGCCGTCGCGGTGGTGGCGCTGTTGCCGCAGTCGCTGGCCAAACGGTCCCCCGCCAGCCGCGTCGACGACGTCCTCGCGACCGCCGAGGACGTGCGACGCCTGAAGCAGCCCGGCGACGCGGTGCTCTTCGCGCCGTCGGCCCGGCGCGACACCGCGCTGGTCTCCCCCGACGACTTCGCCGGGCTGCGGGACATCGCGCTGGCGCGGAGTCCCACGCTGTCCGGGACGCTGAAGGGGGTGGAGGCGGATCCGGCCCGGATACGGGCCGCGATGCTGGCGGAGCGGCGCATCCTGCTGATCACCGACGCGCCCGGCGTGGCCCGGCCGCTGACGGGGGGACGGGACGAGGTGAAGGCCGCCGTGCTGAAGAGGTACTTCACCGTGGTGGCGGACGAGCGGACCCATGGGCGGCGGCTGATCGTGTACGAGCGGCTCTGACCGGGGTGGTGCGCCGCCTATGGGGGCGGTGAGGGTGACGTCTGACGCGTTCGGCGGCGGCGGTCGCTGGACTCCGGTACGGTGCGACGAGGCCCGAAGCCGCAACTTCGATTTGCGACTTCGGGCCTGTCTCATGAGGGCTCCGCCACGGCTCTATGCCAGGACGTAGACCGGTGCCCCGTCCGGGGTGCAGCCCGTCTGCCGGACGCATCCCCGCTTGACGAGCATCCTGAGGCAGTCGTTGACGCGTTCCTGGGGCAGCCCCGTACGGGTGGAGATGTCCTCCATGCGGTAGCGGGCCTCGCCGCGTACGAGCGCCGGGGTGAGGTAGGCCGCGACCGCGTGGATGTCCTCCGTGACCACGAGGTTCTTCGCCTTCCACGTGGCGAGGAGGTCCTGAGGGGTCAACTCCGGTTCCGGGGTGGGGTGGGGGCGATCGGCCGGGTGCCTGAGGGTGGCGGCGATGTCCTGCAGAGCGTCGGCCATGACGCTCTGGCTGCGGTTGATCTGGCGAAGCAGGTCGTTCCGCTCTTCCTGGAACGCCGTCAGCATCTCGTCCGCCCGGATGTTCCGCTCTTCGAGCCGGACGATGGCGTCGGCCACTTGCTGGGGCATGGCGTAGGCGGTGCCGCCGGTGGGGGCGGGTTGTACGGGGGCGCGTTCGAGGGTGTAGGAGCCGTCGCGCTGGATGGTGGCGATGACTTCGGAGACCCACGTCTTGAAGGGAGCGCATTCGGGCTTGGCGCAACCGTTGACGAGTGCGATAAGCCCGCGCAGGTTCACCATTTTCATCGACTTTTGCAGCCTGTGAGCTGCAAGTTTGCGTGAGGCGTCTACTGCATAGACACCCTGTGCAATCTCCTCCAGCCGCCTTGTGCAGTCCGGTGCAACGTGCCAGATGAGTGCCTGGCGCGTGTTTGCGTAGCCCAGGTCCGTGGCCACGTCCGCCGCCACGAACCAGTGTTCCCCGTCCGGGGTCGTCAGCCTCCGCATTCGTGCCCCCGTCACCGCGAACACGAAGTCGTTGATGTCGATCGCGTCCTGGTGTGCCGTCGGTTCTTCCGGCGGCGTGTTGTTCTGCTCGTGCATCGAGCATCACCTCCGCTCTGGAAGCTAGGCAGGTGGAGGTGCGACTCGTGTCCGTAGCAAGGAGGTTCACCCGATCGTGGGTGGAGTGATCGATTCTGCTGCGTTCGGGGGGCGGGATTCACGGGAGTTTTCGCTCTCGCCGTCTCTCGTGAGGCCTGTGACCTGCGAGTTTGTGCAGAGTGTGCGCTGTATAGACGCCTCGTGCAAACTCGGCGCTTCACCTCGTCCCGGTGGCACGGCCGTTCGGGGCGTGGTCCGCTGGGCGGGTGCAGTTGCTCCCTGAAGCCGTGCGTCGTGTGGCCGCGTGGTGTGCCGTCGTGCTGCTCGTCGCCGGAGTCGGGTACGTCGGTGTCCGGCTGTGCGTGGAGTTCCGGACCGCGGTGACGCCGGTGCTGCTCGCCCTGTTGGGGACCGCGTTGCTCGGGCCGTTGCACCGGAGGCTGGTCAGGGCGCGGGTGCAACGGTCGGTGGCGGCGGGGCTCACGTGTGTGGCCGTGGTCGGGGTCGTCGGCGGGGCCGTGTACATCGTGGTCGCGGCGCTGATCGAAACAGGGGACCAGATCGTCGCCTCGCTGCGGAACGCGGCCGACGATCTCGCGTCGCATCTCGGGGCGGCCGGGACCTCGCTCGACGATCTGGCCGCCAACGCGAAGGAACTGCTCACCAGGTTCGGGGGGACGGCGGCGTCCAATGTCATCAGTGGGGTGAGTGTCGTCGGGGAGGCCGTCGCCATGGCCGTACTCGCGTTGTTCCTCGTCTTCTTCTTTCTGCGGGACTCCCATCGGGCCGTGGACACGATCCGGGCGCTGTCGCCGCGTGGCGGCGCGGACACGGTCGAGGCGATCGCGCGGCGGGCCTTCGAGGGGGTCGAGGGGTTCATGCGGGGGACGACGCTCATCGCGTTCATCGACGCGGTCTGTATCACGGTCGGGCTGCTGATCCTGGATGTGCCGGGGGCGGTCGGGCTCGGTGCGCTCGTCTTCGTGGGGGCGTACATCCCCTATCTCGGCGCGTTCGTCTCGGGGGCCGTGGCGGTGCTGGTCGCGCTCGCGGACCGGGGGGCCGTGATCGCGTCGTGGGTTCTCGGGGTGGTGCTCGCGGTGCAGGTGCTGGAAGGGCATGTGCTCATGCCGATGATCCAGAGCCGGACCGTGCAGATGCATCCGGCGGTCGTGATGCTCGCGATCACGGCGGGGGCGTCGGTGGCCGGGGTGCTCGGCATGTTGCTCGCGGTGCCGCTGACGGCGGCCGCGTTCGGGGTGGCGCATGAGCTGAGGGGGCGGTACGCGGCCGAGGGGGGCGGGTCCGAGGCGGCTGGGTGATGGCGAGGCCGCGGGGCGGTGAGGGCCGGCCGCGCGGTTCCCGGCCCCCTCGGCCGCGTACCGGCCAGTGGCGCGGCAGGCAGCGTTTGCCCGTGAAGGGGCGTCGCGACGGGGCGAACGTTGCCTGCCGCGGCACTAGTTCAGCGACCTCCCGTTCGAGCCGTCCGGCGGTGCCGTTTCGTACAGCTCGAACCAGATGCTCTTGCCGTCGCCGCGGGGGTCCACGCCCCACGCGTCCGCGAGCACGTCCATGAGGACCAGGCCGCGGCCGGACGAGGCGAGTTCGCCGGGGTGGCGTTTGTGGGGGAGGTCGTCGCTGGCGTCGGTGACCTCGATGCGCATCCGGCGCTTGCCGCCGTCGCCGGTCATCTCGGCGATGAGGAGGGCGTCGGCGTCCGTGTGGACGAGGACGTTGGTGAGCATCTCGGAGACCAGGAGGACCGCGGAGTCGACCTGGTCGCCGCAGCTCCAGTCGTGGAGCAGTTCGCGTACCTGCTGGCGGGCTCCGGCGATGCGTTCGGGCTCCGCCTGGGCGACGGTCAGCGCGGTGCGGCGAACGGGCGGCCGTACGGCGGTGGCGTCTCCGTAGCCGCGCCCCTCGCTCTCCCGGCACAGCAGCAGCATCGCTATGTCGTCCTCCCGCCGGTCGGCGAGCGGGCCGGGAGTGTGGTGGGACGAAGGGCCGTGCACCCCTTGGACCAGCGCGTCGGCCAACGCCTCCAGCCGGCCCGGCGCCAGGCCGCCCGGCTCGGGGCGGCGAGCGGGTGCGAGGGCGGTCGGCTCAGGGTTGCTCGGCGTGAGGTCGCCGTGCTCCGCGCCGCCTGCCGCGAGCGCATCCGCTGCCACTTCCGGGCGACCCGTTTCGACGTGACCCGGCTCGGGGCCGCGTGCTTCGTCGCCGCCCGCTTCCCGCCCGCCCGGCCGCGGACCACCGATGGCCGGGTCACCTGCATCCGGGCCACCTGCATCCGGGCCACCTGTGCCCGGACCGTCAACAGCCGGGCCTCCCGCACCCGACCCCCCGGCACCCTCTCCCTCGTGCGGGCCCGCGTCGAAGGACTCCAGGATCGTACGGATGCGGCGCCAGCCCGTGTCGAGGTCGTGGCCGCCTGTTTCGATGAGGCCGTCGGTGCACAGGAGCATGGTCTCGCCGGGTTCGAGGACGAGGCGGGTGGTGGGGTAGTCGGCGTCGGGGTCGATGCCGAGGGGGAGGCCGCCCGGGGTCGGGCGGACGAGGACCGTGCCGTCGGCCATGCGGATCACCGGGTCGGGGTGCCCGGCGCGGGCGATGTCGAGTACGCCGGACACCGGGTCGACCTCGACGTAGAGACAGGTCGCGAAGCGCAGGTCGGTGAAGTCGGCGGCGGAGTCGTTGGTGACGCCGTGCAGGAAGCGGGAGGCGCGGGAGAGGACGGCGTCCGGGGGGTGTCCCTCGGAGGCGTAGGCGCGCAGGGCTATGCGGAGCTGGCCCATGAGGCCGGCGGCGCGTACGTCGTGGCCCTGGACGTCGCCGATGACCAGGGCGAAGCGGCCTCCCCCAGACTTCGTCCGGGAGGTGCCCCCAGGCAGGGCGATCATGTCGTACCAGTCGCCGCCGACCTGGAGTCCGCCGCCGGTCGGGACGTAGCGTGCGGCGACGGTCATGCCCGGTATCTCGGGGCCCAGGGTGGGGAGCATCGTGCGCTGGAGGCCGTCGGTCAGCTCGCGTTCGGTCTCGGCGGCGCCCGCGCGGGAGAGGGCCTGGGCGAGCATGCGGGCGACGGTGGTCAGCACCGAGCGCTCGTCGGGGGTGAAGGTGACGGGGTGGGTGAAGCCCGCCAGCCACGCGCCCATCGTGCGGCCGGCGACGGTCAGCGGCAGGAACGCCCACGACTGGCGGGCGAACTGTTCGGCGAGCGGCCAGGCCGTGGGATAGCGCGCCTTGTAGTCCTCGGGGGAGGAGAGATAGACGGCGCGGCCGGTGCGGACCACCTCGGCGGCCGGATAGTCCGTCTCCAACGGCATGTGGGTGAAGGGGCCCTCGGCGCCCTGGTTGTGCCCGTGGTGCCCGATGACGGTGAGGCGGTCGGCCTCCACCCCGAACACGGCGAGCCCGTCCGGGGAGAAGCCGGGCATCGCCAGGCCCGCCGCGACCCGCAGCACCTCCGCCGTGGACCGTGCCTCGGCCAGTGCCCGGCCCGCGTCCAGCAGGAACGCCTCGCGCGAGCGCCGCCAGTCGCCGGTGACGGACGGGGCGCGGGCGGCGGTCTCCGGTGAGGGCTCGGTGACCTCCTGGATGGTGCCGATCAGCTCGAAGGACTTGCGTACCGGGTCGAACGTGGGCTTGGAACGGCTGCGGACCGTGCGGATCACACGGCCCCGGTCGTCCATGACCCGGATCCGTACCTCGGCGAGGGTGTCCTCGGCGACGGCGAGCTGCACGACCGACACGATCTCGTTCCAGTCGACGGGGTGCAGACGTGCCCGTGCCCCGGCCTGGCTGAGCGTTGTCGGCTTCGCGGACAGCCCCATGAGGCGGGCGGCTTCGGCGTCCAGCGTGACGGTTCCGGCAGCGCTGTCCCAGGTCCACAGTCCCGTCGCTAGGGCGGACAGGACGTCCCCCACAGTGGGCGGGGGCTCACCAGTGCGCATTGACCCACTCTAAGAACAGCTGATCGGACCGTGCCACCGAAGCTGTGCCGGGCACCGGGCGGAACCGGAGGCCATGACAAGTAACCACGACCGGCGGCGACGGAGGTGACGGCAATCGACGCTAGCGACAGTAACCGCTTACGGTCCTGCCCATGGCTATGACCGTGCGTATCCGGTCAGCGTCACGGCGGTCGTCGGGCCGGGGTCCTGCCGCGCGGTTCCGTCCGTGATAAATGGTGGGGAGGTGATCTCGGGGTGGCCGGTACCCTTGGGCTTGTTTCACGTGCCCTTGGGTTTGTTTCACGTGAAACATCGGCCGTGAAACACCGGCCGTGAGGCACCCGCCAAGATCCCCGATCAGCGAAGGCTGGATGAACGACGATGCATCGGTACAGGTCCCACACCTGCGGCGAGCTCCGCGCCTCTGACGTCGGCACCGACGTCCGGCTGAGCGGCTGGCTGCACAATCGGCGCGACCTGGGCGGCATCCTCTTCATCGATCTCCGCGATCACTACGGCATCACGCAGCTGGTGGCCCGTCCGGGCACCCCGGCCTACGAGGCGCTGGACAGGATCTCCAAGGAGTCGACCGTCCGCGTCGACGGCAAGGTCGTCTCGCGAGGCACGGAGAACGTCAACCCGGACCTGCCCTCCGGTGAGATCGAGGTCGAGGTCGGCGAGGTCGAGCTGCTCGGCGCGGCCGCCCCGCTCCCCTTCACGATCAACGCCGAGGACGGGGTCAACGAGGAGCGGCGTCTGGAGTACCGCTTCCTCGACCTGCGCCGCGAGCGCATGCACCGCAACATCATGCTGCGTACGGCCGTGATCAGCGCCATCCGTCACAAGATGACGGCCCTCGGCTTCAACGAGATGGCGACCCCGATCCTGTCCGCCACCTCCCCCGAGGGCGCCCGCGACTTCGTCGTGCCGTCGCGCCTCAACCCGGGCAAGTTCTACGCCCTCCCCCAGGCTCCGCAGCAGTTCAAGCAGCTGCTGATGATCTCGGGCTTCGACCGGTACTTCCAGATCGCGCCCTGCTTCCGTGACGAGGACGCGCGCGCGGACCGTTCGCCGGGCGAGTTCTACCAGCTCGACGTGGAGATGTCCTTCGTCGAGCAGGAGGACGTGTTCCAGCCCATCGAGAAGCTCATGACCGAGCTGTTCGAGGAGTTCGGCAAGGGCCGTCACGTCACCTCGCCCTTCCCGCGCATCCCGTTCCGCGAGGCGATGCTCAAGTACGGCTCCGACAAGCCGGACCTGCGGGCCCAGCTGGAGCTGGTGGACATCACCGATGTCTTCGAGGGCTCGGAGTTCAAGGCGTTCGCCGGCAAGCACGTGCGCGCGCTCGCCGTGCCGGACGTCTCCGCCCAGCCGCGCAAGTTCTTCGACCAGCTCGGTGAGTACGCGATCGAGCAGGGCGCGAAGGGCCTGGCCTGGGTGCGGGTCGCCGAGGACGGTTCGCTGTCCGGCCCGATCGCCAAGTTCCTCACCGAGGAGAACGTCGCCGAGCTGACCAAGCGCCTGTCGCTGGCCGCCGGCCACGCGGTGTTCTTCGGCGCGGGCGAGTTCGACGAGGTCTCGAAGATCATGGGCGCGGTGCGGGTCGAGGCCGCCAAGCGTGCCGGGCATTTCGAGGAGGGCGTCTTCCGGTTCTGCTGGATCGTCGACTTCCCGATGTACGAGAAGGACGAGGAGACCGGCAAGATCGACTTCTCGCACAACCCCTTCTCCATGCCGCAGGGCGGCCTTGAGGCCCTGGAGACGCAGGACCCGCTGGACATCCTCGGCTGGCAGTACGACATCGTCTGCAACGGCGTCGAGCTGTCCTCCGGCGCGATCCGGAACCACGAGCCCGAGATCATGCTCAAGGCCTTCGAGATCGCGGGCTACGAGCGGGACACCGTCGAGGAGCAGTTCGCGGGCATGCTGCGCGCCTTCCGCTTCGGCGCCCCGCCGCACGGCGGTATCGCGCCGGGTGTCGACCGCATCGTCATGCTCCTCGCCGACGAGCCGAACATCCGCGAGACCATCGCCTTCCCGCTCAACGGCAACGCCCAGGACCTGATGATGGGCGCGCCGACCGAGCTGGAGGAGACGCGGCTGCGCGAACTGCACCTGTCGGTGCGAAAGCCGCAGCCGAAGTAGTGAATTGAGTAAGGCAAGCCTCAGTGGGGCTTGAAAGGGAAGGGTCCTGAAGTCGCCCGTCGATTTCAGGACCCTTTCCCGTGTGCGGGGGAAAGCAGCTGTTCTCTCAGCTCGTTGACAGGCTTCCTATCTAACTTCCCGGCGCATGACAGCGAATGAACAGGATCAGCGGGACGAGCGGAATCAGCGGGACGAGCAGGATCAGTGGGACGAGCAGGATCAGTGGGACGAGCAGGATCAGCAGTCGACGGCCGCCGGTGACCTGACGCGCCGCAAGGTCGTCGTGGCCGGCGCGGGTACCGTCGCGGCGGTGGGCCTGGGCGGTGCCATGGCGGCGAACGCCTTCGCCGGTGAGCGGAGAAGAGAACCCGGCGGTCGCGCTCCGGCCGCGGAGGAGTGCTACCTGCTGACGACGGAGACCACCGAGGGCCCGTACTACATCGACGCGGACAAGCTCCGCCGGGACGTCACCGAGGACCGGGAGGGGATCCCGCTCCTGCTCCGCCTCAAGGTGATCGACGCCGAGACGTGCCGACCGGTCCGCAACGCGGCCGTCGACATCTGGCACTGCGACGCGGCCGGTGTCTACTCCGGCTACGAGGACATGGGCAACGGCGGTGGCGGCCCGGCCCCCACCGGCGAACCCCCGACCGGCGACCCCTCCGGCCCGCCCCCGGGCGGTGGTCACCAGGAGCCGACGGACGACTCCCGCTATCTGCGCGGCACCTGGCGCACGGACCGGCAGGGCTTCGTCACCTTCAAGACCGTCTTCCCGGGCTGGTACCGGGGCCGCTGTGTGCACATCCACACCAAGGTGCACGTCAACGGCGAGTGGACGGACGCGGGCTATGGGGGCGGCACCACCTGCCACACCGGCCAGTTCTTCTTCGACGAGGAGTCCGTCCTCGCCTCAGCGGTCGTGGAGCCGTACGCGTCCAACACCGACGACCGTACGACGCTCGACGAGGACACGATCTACGACGGCAGCGGCACCCGGGGCGGTCTGCTGAAGCTCCGCTACGACACGCGGGACATCGCCAGGGGCGTCCGGGCCTCGCTCACGGTCGGCGTGGATCCGGAGGCGACCAACGACGGGACGGGGATGCCGCCGCAGCCGAGCGCCTCGGGGTCACCGTCGGCGGGCTAGAGCATAAGTAAGGCACCCTGGCCCGATTCTTTGTCGAAAAGGGGCCCGAAATAGACGGCGATTTCGGGCCCCTTTTCCCTCCGCGCGAGAATCCGCACGGGAATGCGGGGCAAACCACAGCCCTTTCCTACGGCTCTGACAGTCTGCCTCCCTAATTTCCTGGCCATGACGGGAAACCAGACCGGAAACGAGAAGGCCCAGGGGCCGAGGCACAAGCGGGACCTGACGCGCCGCAAGGTGGTCGTGGCGGGCGCGGGCGCCGTGGCCGCCGTGGGCGTGGGCGGAGCGGTGGTCGCGACCGCGAGCGCGGGTACGAACAAGAAGGGGAGCGCGAAGCCCCTCGCCTCCACGAGCGCGAGCGCCGGCGAGGAGTGCTACAAGCTCACCTCGGAGACCACCGAGGGCCCGTACTACATCGACGCGGACAAGCTCCGCAAGGACATCACCGAGGACAAGGAGGGCATCCCCCTCACCCTCCGCCTCAAGGTGATCGACTCCGAGACCTGCAAGCCGATCCGCAACGCGGCCGTCGACATCTGGCACTGTGACGCGCTGGGTCTCTACTCGGGCTACGAGAGCTTCTCCGAGGGGGGCGGCACCGCCCCCACCGACGCCCCCTCGGGTACCCCCACGGACGTACCGTCCGGCACCCCGACCGGAGAGCCCCCGTCCGGCGGCGGTGGAGGTGGCGGTCAGCACGAGGAGCCGACCAGCGACACCCGCTATCTGCGCGGCACCTGGAAGACCGACAAGCAGGGCTTCGTCATCTTCGAGACGATCTTCCCGGGCTGGTACCGGGGCCGCTGTGTGCACGTCCACACCAAGGTGCACGTCAACGGCGAGTGGACCGACGCCGGTTACGAGGGCGGCACCACCTGCCACACCGGCCAGTTCTTCTTCGACGAGGAGTCCGTGCTCGCGTCCGCCGAGGTCGAGCCGTACTCGACCTCCACGACCGAGCGAACGACCCTCGACGACGACACCATCTACGACGGCAGCGGCGTCCAGGGCGGTCTGCTCAAGCTGAAGTACAAGAAGAAGGACGACATCGCCAAGGGTGTCGTCGGCTCCATCACGGTCGGCGTCGACCCGGAGGCCACGAACACCGGCACGGACGACTCCGTCCAGCCGGACGCGTCGGACCCGGCGTCGGAGTCCGCCTCGGCGAGCTGATCCCGGCCGGCGCACGCCGAAGGCCCGGAGCCCCTCCCCCTTGGGTTCCGGGCCTTCGGCGTGCGCTCGCGCCGGCCTCGGGTGCCCGCTTGGGAAGTCATCAGGGGACGCACAGGGTTCTCGTCGGACGATCACAGCGGGAGGGGGTGTGATGGGACGTACCGGGCGGGGAACCCGTACGAGCCGTACGGGACGTGACAGCCGTACGGACGGAGAAGGCCGTACGGCACGAACAGGCCGTGCGGGACGGAACGTCGGAATGCAGGAGGAGGCCATGAAGCTGGCCGTGCTGGTGGCAGTGTTGCTGGTCGTCGGGGCGGTGGTCGCGATCGTCGCGCAGCGGCGGTCGGTGGACGGACCCGGACCGTCGTCCGACCTGGACGCGGAGGCCGATGCCAACCGGTGGGTCGTCCGGCTGGGCGGCAGCCTGGCCGGCATCGACGTCCGGGCGCAGGCCGGGGCGGGCGGCAGCGCGGCCGAGTCCCTGACCGACGCCACCGAACGTCTCCGCGCCGCCCGCGCCCAGCTGACCCGGGCCCGCACGTCCGACGAGTACGCGCAGGTCACGCGCACCGCGGTCGAGGGTCTGCGCCATGTCGGGGCTGCCCGTACGGCGCTGGGCATGGACACGGGGCCGGGCGCGGGACCGGCCGAGGGCGTGGGGCCGGGGGCGAACGGTCAGGCCGAGGTGCCGGCGGCGTCGGAGGTCCGGACGGCGACCAGAAGGCCGCTCGACCAGGCCAGCCGGGTCGTCCGGAAGTCGGAGCGACCCTCCAGAACCGCGAGCAGGTCGGTCACCGCGGCCTCGTGACCCTCCGGCCATCCGGGGACGGGCGTCAGGTCGTCGACGACATACGCGCCGCCGGGCGCCACGAGTTCCAGGGCGGCGTCGAGGTGGGTGAACTTGCCGGGCCAGGTGTCCGCGAAGACCAGGTCGAAGGGGACGCCGTCGTACTCGTCCAGCCAGCGTCCGCCGTCCCCGGTGACGAAGGTGATCCGTTCGTCGCCGATGAACCGCTCACGGGCGGCGGCCTGTACGGAGTCGTCGAGTTCGACGGTGACCAGGGTCGTCTTCGCGTCCATTCCACTGAGGAGCCAGGCGGTGCCTTCGCCGACGCCGGTTCCGAGTTCGAGGATCCGGCCGCCGGGGCGGGTGGCGGCGAGGGTGGCGAGCAGGCTGCCGGTGCGTGGTTCGCACGACATGGTGAACCCGGCGCTGCGGGCTGCCTCCTGCAACTCGGTGAGGGAGGAGGGGAGTTGGCTGAGCCTGGGAAAGTCGTCCATACGACGGATTCTGCGAGCGAGGGGGCGGGGGCCTCAACCTGTTTGTTCGCGACCGCCGGCCCCTGGTGTTCGGAACCGCCGGCCCCTGGTGTTCGGAACTGCAGCCTCCTGGGTTCGGAACTTCGGGCCTCCTGCCCGCGTCGTACTGATCATGACCACGCCGACCACCCCCACGCCCGCCCCCACACCTGCCCCGGTCCTCGCCCCCGCGACGCTCGGCGAGGAGATCCTCCTTCTCTCCCTCGACGACACCACGGGTGAGGCACGGCTCCCCCTGCGGACGCCCTACGCGATCGCGGCGGCGGCCCTGCTGGAGCGGTCGCTGTCGGAAGACCCGGCCGACGCGGTGCTTCCCGACGACGCCGGGAAGTGGATCTACGCGCACAGCACGAAGGAGTACGAGAGGGCGCTGCGGGGCGTGGTGGACAAGGGCCTGATCCGTGAGGAGAAGCGCCGTGTCCTCCTCGTCTTCCGCACCACCCGCTACCCGGAGGCCGACGGCACGGTGGAGTCCGCGTTGCGCGGGCGCCTGGCGGAGGTGGTCCTGGAGGGCGTCGAACCGGACCCCCGCACCGCCGCCCTGATCTCCCTCCTCCACCACGGCGACCTGCACACCCTCGCCTTCCCGGACGCCGACTCCGAGGAGTCCCCGGCCAGGCGGCGGATGACCGAGATCGCCGAACGCCACTGGGCCGACCCCGCGCTGCGCCGCATGGCCGAGACCGCGGCGGCCACGGCGGCGGCCCTCACGGCGGCGACGATGGCGACGACCGTGGTCGTGATCATGACACTGACCTGACCTGACCTGACCTGACCTGACCTGACCTGACCTGACCTGACCCGAGCCGGCCGCCCCGTCGGTCCCGGCGGCGGTCGTCGTGGACGCGGTGGCTCCGGGCGACGTGGAGAGGTCCGCTCACTCGGGGTCCTCCGGTGGGGATGCCAGGGCCTCCTCCTCCAGGAGGCGTTCGGCGATGTCGTCGGCCCAGGCCTGGGCCCATCGGCGCAGTCCCAGGACGGCTTCGGTGTCCAGGCCGTGGCGGGCGAACTCCCGGTCGTCGAGCCACTCGGTGCCCTCCAGGCGGGACTGGAGGTCGGTGAGATCGAACGTGGTGGACGTGGCGGAGGTGTGGCGGCGGGCCAGTTCCTCCAGTTCGACGACGGTCCAGTGGGCGGTGGCCGCGTGCACGGCGATCAGGTCGCGGGCCGAGCCCCGGTCGGCCACGGCCCGGACCTTCGTGCCGACCACGTCCTCCAGGGAGAGGGCGGGGCCCAGCGGTGTTCGGACCGGCGGGTGCCACAGGGTTTCCTTGAGGAGGTCGAGGGTGCGTTCCTCCGCCGTCGTGGGGTCGGTGACCAGGAGGCGGGCGGAGAGCGGGGCCGTCTCCACCGAGTGCACCAGCCAGCCGCGTTCCGCGAGGCCCACCCGGACCGTGGCGGCGATCTGCTCCATCGGGGCCGCGTGCTCCGTCGCCACCTCCAGGTCCCGGCCGGGTGGCCGCGCCTCGATCAGTCCGTGCGCCTGTGCCGCGTGGTCGCCGGTGAGAGCGAGGGCGTACGGGGCGCCGATGCTCAGCACGTCGACGAGGAACCGGCGGAGCTGCTCGGGGAGGTCGTTCATGTGCGGGGTCGAGGGCTGGTCGTTCGCGGGTGAACCCGGGGGGAGGTCGCTCACGTGCCGGCCTCGGGGGCGGTGGGGAGTGACGGGGGTGGTGGGGCCATGGAGGGATTATCACGGCCCCTGACGTCTTTCCCCGGCCTTTCCCCGGTCAGTACGGCCGTCGGCCCAGCCAGTTGCCCGGTGGATCGAAGTTGGCCACCACATAGGTCCAGCCGTCCCCGCACCTGGCCCTGGCCGCGCCGACGCGTGTCGAGGTGCGCCAGACCAGCTGGGTGTAGTGGAGGCACTCCCGGTCGTTCACACAGGAGTTGGAGGGGCGGTCGTAGTCGGACTTCTCGTCGAGCCACAGGCGGGCCGCGTCCGACAGGGAGTAGCGGGGGTCGGAACCCCGGGCCAGGTTCTCGCCGTACCGGCTGTTCGAGTGGATGAGCTCGCAGTCCGCGACCCGCACCCTCGCCCAGTGGCGGGCGTGCGCGGCCACGGACTCGTCCCAGACCAGCGGGGGGACCCCGACGTCAGCTCGCGCCTTGTTGACGACCGTCAGGAAGCCGCTGATCTCCGGTGGCCGTGGCCGTGGCCGCGCCGTCGGCGTCACCGCCCCGGCGGCGCTCACCCCGGCCGCCGTCACCGTGACCGCCTCCACGACCGTGGGCCGGGGACCGACCGCCCGAGCCGCCCCCGGAGCGAGCGCCAGCGTCACCGCCGCGGCCACCGCAGCCATTGTCCGCGCCCTGTCCCGTCGCACCACTCGTGCCTCCCCCTGCTCCAACTTCCTTACCGGCGCTGCCACTTGTAAGGGAGTGCGGCAGCCGACCGGGGGCGACGGGAGCACCTGCCACCCCATCGGGGGAATCGGCGCAGGTCCAGGTTTCAGGCCGATGCGATCAGTAATCTTGAAACATCACATACTCGCGGGTCTCCGTAGTCGTTTCGCAAGAAAGGGCCGAAGTAGGACGGTTCACCGGCCGTTGGTCTTCAACACTTCTCAAGTTCAGTTAAGGGGAGGCAAAGCCGGCTCAAAGGTTCACCCTGGATTGTCTTTTGACATGGACCAGACCCTTCTCGTGGTCGCCGACCTGGCCGCCATCTCCGTACTGACCTTCGCGGTCTACTTCCCGCGCCACCACCGCCGGGACCTCATCGCCGCCTTCCTCGGCGTCAACGTCGGTGTCCTCGCGGTGGCGATGACGCTCAGCTCCTCGTCGGTCGGCATCGGCCTCGGGATGGGGCTGTTCGGCGTTCTGTCGATCATCCGGCTGCGGTCCAACGAGATCGCCCATCACGAGATCGCCTACTACTTCTCCGCGCTCGCGCTCGGCCTGCTGGCCGGACTGCCGGAGGAGGTCAACGTCCTCTCGGCCCTCCTCATGGCGCTGATCGTCGCCACGCTGTACGTCGGCGACCACCCGAGGCTCTTCGGCCGCTACCGGCAGCGCAGCCTGCGGCTCGACGCCGCCTACACCGACGAGGACGCCCTGCGCGCGTACCTCGAAGTGCTGCTGGGCGGGCGGGTGGTGAACCTGTCCGTGCAGAGCGTCGACCTGGTCAACGACATGACCCTGGTCGACGTCCGGTACGTCGTCACCGGCGAGGGACCGCGCGTGCGCAAGGAGGCCGGCACCCGGGTCGGGCAGGCGCAGGCGCAGGCGCAGGGACAAGGGGTCCGGGCGTGACGGCGCTGGAACCCCTGGCCCCCGTGGTGGGGGCGCTGCGCCCCATCGGCCTCGACGAACTCGTCGACCGTGCCGAGCTGCTGACCCGCCTGGACCGCAAGTACATGCTGCCCCTCACCGACCTTCCCTTCGTGCTCGGCGGGCTGGACGAGGACGTGCAGGTACTGGAGGTCGACGGCGAGCGGCAGTTCGCGTACCGCTCCGTGTACTTCGACACCCCGGACATGGACGGCTATCTGGGTGCGGCCCGCCGTCGGCGACGCCGTTTCAAGCTGCGGATCCGCACGTACCTGGGGTCCGGGCAGCACTTCCTGGAGGTCAAGACGCGCGGCCCGCGCGGCACCACCGTGAAACAGCGCGTTCCATACGACGGTGAGCCTGGGCGGCTGGGCCCCGAGGCACGCGCGTACGCCGACGACGTCCTCGGCGAGGCGGGCATCGACGCGCGGGAGTTCCGCCTGGTGCCCACGCTCACCACCCGCTACCGCCGCACCACCCTCTTCCTGCCGGGCAGCGGCAGCCGGGTCACCGTCGACACCGACCTGACCTGGGCACTGCCCGACGGCACCGAACTGCGCACCCCCGAGCGGACCATCGTCGAGACCAAGGCCGGGCGCGCGGGCTCCGGCGCCGACCGGCTGCTGTGGTCGCTCAAGCACCGGCCCTGCCCGGTCTCCAAGTACGGCACCGGGCTCGCCGCGCTCCGGCCCGACCTGCCCGCCCACCGCTGGCTGCCCGTTCTGCGGCGCCACTTCCCCACCGCACCTGCACTGAACGGGAGCCCCGCATGAACATCCGTATGAACACGTGGAAGAGAAGGGCACGGGGGGTCCGTACGAAGGCGGTCGCCGCCCTCGCCTCCGTCGTCCTCGCGACCGCCGCGCTGGCCGGCTGCTCCTCCGGGAGCGACTCCGGCTCGGCGTCGTCCGACGCGTCGTCGAGTGCGAGCGCGGCGGCGGCCGTGGACGGGACGCAGGACGCGGCGGCCGTTCTCGCCGACAACGAGGACACGCACGCCGAGGACGGCGACACGGAGTACGAGAAGTCGGAGGCCGTCTCCATCGAGCTGAAGGGTGACTCCGCCTCCGCCGACGGCAAGGGAGTGGACGTCGACGGGTCCACCGTCACCGTCACCTCCAGCGGCACGTATCTGCTGAGCGGGTCCCTCGACGACGGGCGCATCGTGGTCACCGCCCCCGAGGCGACCGTCAAGCTGGTCCTCGACGGGGTCGACATCTCCAGCTCCTCCGGGTCGGCGATCGCCGCGACCGAGGCGGAGCGGCTCGTGGTCGTTCTCGCGGACGGCAGCGAGAACAAGCTGAGCGACACGGACTCCTACGCCGACGACGCCGAGGCGAACGCCGCCCTGTACAGCGCGGGCGACCTGACGATCGGCGGCAGCGGCTCGCTGACCGTGAAGGGGAACGGCAACGACGCGATCGCCGGCAAGGACGGCCTGGTCGTCGAGGGCGGGAACATCACCGTCGAGGCCGCCGACGACGGCATCCGGGGCAAGGACTACCTGGTGGTCACCGGCGGCTCGGTCACCGTGACGGCGAAGGGCGACGGACTCAAGTCCGACAACGCGGAGGAGGAGGACGCGGGTTACATCGCCGTCTCGGGCGGCACGGTCTCCGTCACCGCGAACGGGGACGCCGTGGACGCCGCGACCGACCTCGTCGTCACCGGCGGCGAACTGACCGTGAAGAGCCAGGCCTCCGACGACACCTCCGCACACGGCCTGAAGTCCGGCGTGATCACGGTGCTGGAGGGCGGCACGGTCGACGTGAACGCCTCCGCCGACGCCCTGCACGGCGACGCGGCCGTCCACCTCGACGGCGCCGACGTCACCCTCGCGGCCGGAGACGACGGCATCCACGCCGAGGGCGACCTCGTCATCAGCGAGGGCACGCTGAACATCACCGGCTCCAACGAGGGCCTGGAGGGCAAGGACATCCTCGTCCGGGGCGGCACCTCGAACGTCACCTCCGACGACGACGGCGTCAACGCCTCCGGCAGCGAGGCGACTTCCGAGGAGGACGCGCAGGGCGGCGGCCCCGGTGGCGGCGGTCCCGGCGGGGGCGGTGGTGGCGAGAACGTCGGAGACTACTCCGCCAAGGTCACCGGCGGCACCCTGGTCCTCAACTCCCAGGGCGACGGCTTCGACTCCAACGGCACCGCCGAGATCACCGGCGGCACGATCGTCGTCAACGGCCCCGAGATGGGCGGCAATGGAGCGCTCGACGTCAACGGCAGCTTCACCGTCAGCGGCGGCACGCTCCTCGCCGCGGGCAGCGCGGGCATGGTCGTCGCCCCGGACGAGGGATCGGAACAGGGCTGGCTGTCGGCGACCCTGGACGCGTCGGTCGAGGCGGGCACGACCCTGCACATCGTCGACGCGGACGGGAAGGTCGTGGCGTCGTACGTCACCTCGAAGACCATCCAGAACGTCGTGTACTCGGGTGAGTCGATCAAGAGCGGCGAGAAGTACACGGTGTACTCCGGCGGCTCCACCTCCGGCACCGACACCGGCGGCCTCGCCGGGTCCGGCAAGCTCGGCTCGGCGAAGAGGATCGCCACGGTCACGGCGGGCGAGGCACCGGAGGGCGGCGGCTTCGGGGGCGGTCCGGGCGGGGGGGGGGGCCGGGGCTGAGGGCTGAACGGAGGCCCGACAGCCACGCGATCATTCTGGCCGTCCGATGTCGCCCGGCGCAGCAACGGGGCGACACCGGCCTGTTGACCGGACTACGGGACGACACGCCGGGCGGGAGCGCATTCCCGCTCGGGCGTCGACGGCTTCTACGACTGGGCGGTGGCGTGGGACCGGCGCTTTGCCAGGATGCGCTGGTTCCCGCCCGGAGCCGGCCGGTGGTCAGCCCAGTGCGGGGCGGGTGCGGCGTGCGGTGTGTGCGGGCCGCCCGACTGCGGCGTACCAGACCAGGGCCGCACATATGAAGGCCGTCGCCGCGGAGACCAGTGACCTTGTGAGGGTGTCGTTCCGTGCGGCGGAAACGAGGGCGATGGCCAGTGCCGGCGTCAGGGTGATGACGGGCAGCGCACGGGGGCTCTGCGTGGCGCCTGGCGCGGCGGCCGGCGGCAGCAGCCAGGTCGCGAGGCCGTAACAGGCACAGGCCAGGAGTGCGGCCCCCAGTACTTCGCTGGGCCGGTGGCCGCCGTTGGTCGCGCTGTAGGCGGCGATGCAGGCGAGCCACAGCACACCGGCCGTGGCGGCATAGGGGCGGATGCGCGGTGAAACCACCAGGACGGCGGCAAGAGTCAGCGCGGCGGGGATGACCGTGTGCCCGCTGGGGAAACCCTGATCAAGGAGATTCTCGGGCGCGCCCACCAGATCGGGGCGGGGCAGGATGGTCGATTTGAGCACGTCCTGGCTTCCAGCCGTGAGAATGACGACCCCGAGCGCCGCGCACCCCTGCCGCCAGCACCGCCGCACCAGGGTGAGGACCACGATGACGGCCAGGCCCACCATCAGGGTGGGCTTGGCGCTCAATTCCAGCGGCGGCAGGGGCGTCGAGCCGTATTCCGCTCCTGACAAGGGGTAGAGCCATACATCTTCAGGGTTGTCTCCACCGAGATCAAACCAGGCGTTCTCAGCTCGTTGCCCCCACGGGGTGCAGATGGCGAGCAGATAGACCGTCAGGAACCCCAGGGTGTACAGCAGAGCCGGCATCCACGGCCGTGCCGTACGCGACGGGCCGAGGCCGTCGGGGGCCTCGGGGGCCTGCCTCGAGGCTCCCGGACGGTCCACGGGCAGGATCGGAGAATCGCTCTGAGTCATCGCTCTGTTTCTTCCGTTGGGGGGATTTCGGCCACACACGTCTTGCGGCACGACGTGGGCCGCCGGGCTCGGCCGGCCCACCAGGGGTCCGCTCCTATTCGGCGAGTGCCCGCCCCTGTCGGCGCTGGGCGGTGATCGCCAGGGCGGGGAGGGGTGCGATCAGCAGGAGGAAGACGACCAGGTCCGGAAAGGACTGCATGAACGCGTCCGGCCGGACGACGATCGCCTGCGTGCGGACGATCGCGACCGCCGCGACGGGGATCAGCCACCGGTGGTCGCCGGTGGCTGCCGTCGCAACCCACGCGCCGAGCAGCGCGGTGGCTTCGAGGACGAACAAGCCTCGCTGGAAAGCCGGACTGACGGAGATGATGTGCAGGCTCCCGGCAATGAACATGGCGAGTACGACGGGGGCCAGCCAGCGGTAGGAGCGGCGTCGCAGGCGGCTGGGACGGCAGAGCGCCAGCACGGCGCACGCGGCGCACAGTGTCCCCGAGAGCACCAGGTCTCGGGCGGTTATCGGGGCGCCGAGACCGTAGTAGCTCAGGCCCGCCTTGCCCTCGTCGCCGAAGAACGTAGTGCTGTTGAACCTGGCACCGGCATGGATCATCACCGTTGCGGTCAGCAGTGCGATCCAGGCCCTGCCGCGCAGCAGGGCGATCAGGCAGCCCAGCGGAAGCAGCCCGTAGGGCAACAGCCGTGTCCGGCCGCCGGGACCTTGCGCCCACGGGTACCAGCCGGAGAAGGGGAAGGCGATGGCGTGCTGCCCGGGGTCGATGTGCAGTGCCCAGTGCCACACATCCTGCAAGTACGGAACCAGCGCCAGCGCGGCGAGGGCCAGGGCGGCCAGATGGATGCCGTCCAGCCACCACGGCCGGGCCGTGTCGTCAACGGTGGCACGGGCGCGGGCCCGCACCCCGGCGCGCACCAAGGCGGCAACTTCCCGCGGCGGGGGCCAGGAGCGGCCGGGATACGCCTCGGCCAGGCAGGCCAGCACCTCCTCTCCCTGCCGGGAACGGTAGGGAGAGGGATAGACCGCAAGCAGCAGACGATTCATGCCGGGGCCGCTCCGGCATCCCGCGAGCGTCCGATGACGACGGCCGCTGCCTGCTGCATCCGCAGCGCCTCCCGGCCGAGCGCCTCGGTGCCGTCCTCGGTGAGCCGGTAGTAGCGCCGCGCCCGCCCGTCCACGATCTCCTCATGGCCGGCGGCCACCAGCCCGGCCCGCTCCATCCGCTCCAGCGCGCCGTAGAGAGTGCCGACAGCGATCCGGAGCCGCCCGTCGGTGGCCTGCTCGGCAGCCTTGATGATGCCGTAACCGTGCAACGGACCATCCATGAGCGCAGCAAGGATGAAGTACTGCGGTTCCGTCAAGGGCGGATTCTGTCTGGTCATGCGTCGAGCATATATCGAGCTACGAAATATATCTGCCAACGATGGGTGACCGGCAGCGCCTCCATGCCCGCGGCGAGCGTCACCCTCTCCCGGCCGGCGGGCGCCACGGCGGTCTCCTCGACGCGCGCGCGGCGTTGGCGGATGCTCACCGCGACCTGGTCCGGCCCGAGCGGAATGTCATTTGCATCATCTGGCGAAACGAACATGCCGCCGACAAACGCCTCCGCAAGGTCGTGAACAGGGCGAACGTTGCCTGATGCGGCACTGGGGAGTGATCGCCCTTTCGAGCGAGGAGAAACGTTCACACCGCCGCGGTCAGTTCGCACCAGACGAACTTGCCGTCCGTGCGGTGGGGTTCGGCGGTGTGGATCGAGTTGAACCACCCCCAGTTCTCGGCGCAGGCCTCGACGAGGGCGAGGCCGCGGCCGGTGTCGGTGTCGGAGGTGGGGTCGGGGGCTCGGGGAGCGAGGGCGCGGGCGAAGCGTCGCGGTGCCGTGTCCCATGCGGTGATTCGCAGCACCGGGTCGGCCCAGCGGAGCTTTATGGCTGCCGGGCCCTTGGTGTGCCGTACGGCGTTGGTGATCAGCTCGGTGGTGAGGAGTTCGGCGGCGTCGGTGAGGTGGGGGAGGCCGTGCAGGGTCAGGATCAGGCGGAGGGTGCGGCGGCAGATGGTGACGGCGCGGGGGTCGTTGGGGATGGTGAGGGTGTAGGTCCAGGGGTCGTCGGGGCGGGGCGTCGATTCGGCGGTGGGCTCTCCGCTGGCGAGCATGCGTGACTCCTCTGGCTGGCGGGGGAGTTGGGGGCGGCCGGTGGCCTGCCGCAACCCGCCGTGGCAGGACGGGGCGGTGCGCTTCCGGGGGCCGGTGGTTCCGCAGGGTGTGCGGCGCGTCACTGAAGGTATGGCATTAATTTGTGCCGCCGCGAGCCGGTTGCGTAGTCTGCCCCTCATAAGTGGGATGCCGGTACGGCTTGTTGAGGAAGAGGTCCGCATGCCGCCGAGGAGTCAGCCGACCGAGCGTCAGGTGCGACTGGGCACGGAGCTGCGCAGGCTGAGGGAGGCCGCCGGTCTGACCGCCCGGGATGTGGCGCGGTTCCTCGGGTCGACATCGGCGCAGATGAGCCACATGGAAGCGGGCATCGCGGGTGTCAGCGAACAGCGTGTACGACAGCTGGCGGCTCACTACACCTGCACCGACCAGGAGTTGGTCGGAGCACTCGTGGCCATGGCGACAGATCGGACGCGAGGCTGGTGGGAAAAGTTCGCGGGTGCGCTGCCTCCGATCTTCGCGGATCTGGCGGAGATGGAGCACCACGCCACGTACCTCCAGGACATCGCCACCGCCCATGTCCCGGGGTTGCTGCAGACCGAGGACTATGCGCGGGCCGTGTACACGTACTGGCGCCCCGAGCTCCGGCAGAGCGAAGTGGAGCTACGCGTCGAGCACCGGATGAGCCGTAAGGTCGTTCTCGGGCGCGAGGAAACGCCGTACACGGCGGTGCTGCATGAGCCCGTGTTGCGCACCCGGGTCGCCGACCGGAGCGTGGCGCGGACTCAACTGGACTCGCTCCTCGCACTGTCCGAGAATCACGATGTCACCCTGCGAGTCATTCCGTTCGACGTCGACGGATTCGCGGGGGCGAGCGCGGAGTTGATCTATGCGGGAGGCCGCGTCCCCGCGCTGGACACGGCACAGCGGGACACCACGTACGGGCCCGCCTTCATGGATGCTCCCGCACATCTAAAGGCAATGCGCGTGCTGTTTCGTAGAGTGGCCGGGGTGTCGCTCGACCCCGCACCATCCCGGGACTACATCCACCGTCTCGCGAAGGAGTTGTAGAACGTGACCCAGTGGCAGAAGTCCAGCTTCTCCAGCGGATCCGACGGCACGAACTGCGTCGAACTCGCCCTCTCCCCTTCCCGCATACTCCTCCGCGAGAGCGACGACCCCTCCCGAATACTCCCCGTCACCCGCCACGGCGCCGCCGCCCTCATACGGCACCTCGGTGGCTACGCCTGTGAGCCGAAGTTCTGGGTCCAGTAGTTGCCCGGTCCTGCCAGGCCGATGCCGATTTCCTTGAACGCGCAGTTGAGGATGTTGGCCTTGTGGCCGGGGCTGTTCATCCAGCCGTCCATGACGCTTTCGGCGGTGCCGTAGCCGGCGGCGACGTTCTCGCCCGCCGTGCTGAAGCGGTAGCCGACGCGGGCGAGGCGGTCGCTCATGGACGAGCCGTCGGAACCGGTGTGGGACATGTTCGTGTGATCGGCCATGTCCTGGCTGTGGTCCTGCGCGGCTTTGGTGAGCTTTGTGTCCACGGTCACCGGCGAGCAACCCGCCTTGTCGCGTTCGGCGTTGACCAGGGTCAGTACACGGGCCGTGGGGCCGGAATCCGTGTCGCCGGCGGAGGTGGTGGGAGTAGTGGTGTCGGACCTCGTGGCCTTGTTCGCCTTGGGGGCGGTCGGAGGTGAGGTTGTCCTGTCCGGGGTGTCGGCCTTGTCGGGGGTGGACTTGGCGGCCGGACTGCCGGACTTCGAAGGGGAGGCGCTCGGGCTCGGGGAGCGCGACGGGCGCTTCTTGCGCGACGGTGTGGGGGAGGCGCTCGCGGAGGCTTCTGTCGCGGAGGGGGTGGGTGTGCGCGAGGGCTCCGGGGAAGCCTGATCCGACTTGTTCCCTCCCCACCAGGAGGACGCCACACTGCTCCAGCCGCCGAGTCCGTCGCCGCCGACCAGCGCTGCGGTGGGGATACCCACGGCGCCCACGACCAGCACGACGGCGGTGGCGACGGCTATCTTCCGGCGCTTCGTTCTCGGATGCCTCGTCTCCGAGCGTTTCGTCTTCCGGCGATGACTTTTCATACGTGACATGCGTGGCCTCACTGAGTGGTCCGAATTCGTCCGGCTCTGGTCCTGAATGACCCCCTGGTTGGCCGCCGCCCTGGCGAGCCCGGTCATTATGCGGACCGCCGGGCGCGCCGGGCAACGAACGCCCGTGCGACTGCCGGGGCGGTGTCGATGGCGTTTCGCGGGGGCCGGACGGCGTACGAACCCAGCCGTCGGCGCACCCGCTCAGCCCCCTTGCGCGCAGCCGGGACCAGGCAGAAAGCCGTTACGGCGGGTCGGCGGGCAAGGCGTCGCCGATCCGGATGATCAGTCGAATTAGGCACCTGTGGCGGCAAGAACCCCTATTGGGATGTGAAAGAAGCAATTTGTCGCCGGGGAAAAGCAGGTCGATCGATTCCATCGGGCGCATTTCGGTCGTGACGCATGTCACGCCGATTCGAGGTGTGTGTGAGGCAGGCGCAGACTGGAAAGTGCGGGGTTCCCGAAAGAGCGAATCCCGGCAGGGAGATTCCCGAGGCCCCGCGGCGGATCGGCCGTGGAGGAGTCATGACGGCAGTCACGCGGACGGAAGCCCCCGTCGAGATCGAGGGCGACGGCCTGGAGGTGCGCATCCAGGAGATGGGCGGCGGCATGAGCGTCGCCTTCCTCAAGCTCCCGAAGGGCCTGGACATGACCCCGGCCCTCAAGGGACTCCCCGACGACCTGTGCCCGTGCCCCCACTGGGGACTCGTCGTCAGTGGCCGGCTGCGGATGCGCACCGGGGAGGGCGAGGACTTCTACGAGGCGGGACAGGCCTACTACTGGGGCCCCGGGCACTGCCCGGAGGCACTGGAGGACGTCGAACTCGTGGAGTTCTCCCCGACGAAGGAGTTCCAGGAGGTGCTGGACCACATCAAGTGACAGCGATCAACCGGCAGCGATCAACCGGTAGCCATCAACCGGTAGCCATCAAGTGACTACCGAAGAAGTTCAGTTCGGCGGCAACCTATCCCGGACCCGCGACCACCCATGAGTCGGAACTCCCTTCACGGGGGGCTCCACACGAACCACGTGTTCCCCCGAATCACGTACGTTACGTAAGGACTCATCCGTGGCCTCTGCCTCCCCGCGCCTGTCCCACCGCCGGTCCCTCCGCACGCGCCGGACCCTCATGGTCTCCGCCGCAGCCGTGGCCGCCGCTGTCGGCGCCGGCGTCCTCGTGATGAACGCCAACGCCAACCCCACCGTGGACCTCTACCACCAGGTACTGCCCGCCAAGGACGGCTGGGCGGCGTCCGGTTCCGGTACGACCGGCGGTACGAAGGCCGACGCGGCGCACACCTTCACGGTGTCGACCCGGGCGCAGCTCGTGAAGGCGCTCGGCTCCGCCACCGACACCACGCCCCGGATCATCAAGGTCAAGGGCACGATCGACGCCAACACGAACGACTCCGGCAAGAAGCTGACCTGCGCGGACTACGCCTCCGGCACCGGCTACTCGCTCTCCGCCTACCTCAAGGCGTTCGATCCGTCGACGTACGGCAAGAAGGCGCCGAAGGGTACGCAGGAGACCGCGCGCGCGGCCGCCGCCAACAAGCAGAAGCAGAGCATCGTCTTCAGGGTGCCGTCGAACACCACCATCGTGGGCGTCCCCGGCACCAAGGCAGGCATCCTCGGCGGCAGCGTCCTGGTCCAGAACGTCAAGAACGTCGTCATGCGCAACCTCACCTTCGCGGACACCCAGGACTGCTTCCCGCAGTGGGACCCGACCGACGGCTCGTCCGGCGAGTGGAACTCCAACTACGACTCGGTCACGCTGCGCGGCGCGACCAACGTCTGGGCGGACCACAACACGTTCACCGACGCGCCGACCTTCGACAAGACCGAGGCGACGCACTTCGGCCGCAAGTACCAGGTCCACGACGGTGCGTTGGACATCACCAACGGCTCCGACCTGGTGACCGTCGAGCGCAACCAGTTCCTCAACCACGACAAGACGATGCTGATCGGCAGCAGCGACACCGACTCCACCGGCAAGCTGCGCGTGACGATCCACCACAACCTGTGGAAGGGGATCGTGCAGCGGGCGCCCCTGGCCCGCATCGGCCAGATCCACCTCTACAACAACGTCTACGACACCACCACGGTCAACGGCTACGCCCCCAAGTACAGCCTCGACTCCCGGGCCAAGGCCCAGGTCGTCGCCGAGCGCAACGTCTGGAAGATCCCCGCCGACGCCAAGGTCGCCAAGCTGCTGAGCGGCGACGGGACGGGCTCGGTCGCCGGCACCGGCAACATCGTCAACGGCAAGGCCACCGACCTCGTCGCCGCGTACAACGCCGCGAACTCGTCGAAGAAGCTCAAGACGACGGTCAACTGGACCCCGGCCCTCACCACCGGCCTCCAGACCACGGTCACCAACCTCCTGACCGACCTGACCGGCACGACGGGCGCGGGCACCCTCTCCTGACCCCACGTACGTGACGCCGCCCGGCCACACTTCTCCGGTGGCCGGGCGGCGTCACCATGTCCGCAGAACGGGGTCGCCGACGGGTGCGTGAGGGTGAGGGATCAGAGCCAGTGGAAGGCCTCCGCCGCCCTGACGAGCTCGTCCGCTTTTCCGTTCTACGGCGGTGAGAAAGCCGGAAGGAGCAGTGCGGGCGGCTTCCTCCGCGCCGAAGGCGTACTCCCACTTCCAGCTCACCCGCGCATTGCCTTCATGGCCTCGTCCAGTACGGCGCTCAGCTCCCGTAGGGCCTCCTGCGCGACGACGGGAGCCTCGTGCGCCAGGTTGATCTTCGTGTGAGCATGGCGGGCGGCCAGCCCGGGACGGCGGCCGATCTCGATGTCCCTGGCCCAGGCGAGGACCCAGCTCTGTACCGGACTCAGGGACTGCCACTCGACAGCCTTGGCGAAGGCCTCGTCCTTCGTCCTCTGCATCTCTTCCAGACGGCTCGGGTCAACGACGGCGAGGGCGGCGCGCAGGGCATCAGGAGTCTGCTCGGGAGGGGGGATCAGCTCATGTCCGTGATCGGCCTGGGTACTCATGGTGACCTCCAGGGGGTGCCCCGGCCACAGTATCCGGGCCCGGCGGTGGCGGCGGAGTACGGCGGAGTCGCCCAGCAACAGCGCGTGCGGCCGGTAGCTGGGGCCGTGCAGGGATCTCTCCAGCGCGGGCAGGTAGTTCCAGCGCACGGCGGGGTGCGCGAAGTGCGCGAAGTGGTACAGGTCCCCGTACGGCAACCAGGTGCCGCGGGCCAGCAAGCAGAGCAGCGCGTTGCGCGGGTACAGCCGCAGGCACCGACCGGCCGACAGGTGACGGTCCGCGATGATGTCCGATGCCCACCAGGTCCCTCTGTACGGCGATGATCTTCGGCCATGGGGCGTCGAGCGCGGGTACCCAGCCGAAGGTCTGGCCGAGCATGGTGAAGAACGGCTCGTAGTCGCGGTCGGCCCGAAGGCCGGGCATCAGCTCGGCCTCGACCGGCGGGCAGATGGCGACGAGGCCTCGCGCCACGCGGTCGGGCCAGGGGGTGCCGATCTGGCGGCGCAGCAGCCGCCAGACGGCGGAGGTGTCGGCGAGGTAGGTCACAGCCCGGAGCGCTCCCGTTCTTCGAGAGCGTCGAAGTCGAGGAACGCGTCGGCGTTCTCCTGGAGCCACCGCAGTGCCCGGGCCCGGTCGTCCGCGCTGACCCGCTGCCGCTATCGTCAACTCGCGGTTGATGGTGTCCCGCTTCGTCTTGGCTCCGAGCTGCTGCTGGGCGAAGGCCAGCATGTCGTCGTCGATGTCGACCAGCGTCCTGGACATGTGACCTCCCGCGAGAACCGCTTGATATATCGCTCCAGGCGACATATCAAGTTCGTCTGGGTGCGCCGGTGGTCCAGAAAACTCCGGAGCACTGGAGTCACAGGATGCCCATGCCGCATATAAGGTCCTCGACACTGAAAAGTGTCGAGGACCTTACATGCACATATAGTCACCGGTGCAAGGGGCTGAAACTCGCAGCCATTACGCCTTCTTTTTCGTCCTCAGGTCGACCTCGCAGTCGAGTGTCTGCGTGTACTTCTTACCACCCTGGACGTATTGAAACCTGCAGTATCGAACGGATTGATCCGGCGGAGCCGTGATCTTCAAGTGGGCGAGATAGTAGATGTCGCTCTCCTGGCGCGCGGGAACCTTGACCGATTCTCTGATGTGATTCTTGAGTCGGTCGAGTTCCGGCATATGAGGCTCCCCTTCGAGCACCAGCAGTGCCAGCCCTTCCGTGTCATCCCTGCTGTAGGCGCCATATTCGACCACCTCGATTCCCCTGGGTATATCCACCAAGGAAACTTCAGTGATCTCTATTTCTTTGGATGATTTATTGACGGGAACCGGGAGCGCGAACCACCAGTCCTGCCCCACCTTGGCCTGGTCGCTGCCCACTACGCCTTGGGACTGCAACCCTCCGTAAAGGGCATCGCCGCGTACCGGAGCCGATTTTTCACTCGTACACGCAGCCAGTAGAACTGATGCAAGGGCCATGGCGCTGGCGACTCTAATAGGAGTAGAAGACGCCAGGATTGTCCCAGACCGGGCCATTCTTCCCCCAAATGTCATGGCGATGCTTCTTGCTCTTTCCGGCGGTGATTCGTTGCTTATGCTCGCGGTCGTATCCGGAGCTTGTCCACTGCTGCCCGGGCTGTCGGTACCGGCCGTAGGGGTACGGGCGTTGCGGCACGGAGGTACGACGGAGGGGTGCGGTATGTCGGTGGACGGCGAGGTACGACGACTCAAGAGCGAGGCGGACGAGCCGGGGTGGGAGGTCGACCCGGACGACGACTGGGGAGTGGCGGTCGTCGCCACCGTGGGGCGACAGCTCAGGCTGCGGCGGGAGGCGGTGGGGATGCGGGCCGCCGAGTTCGGGGTGGCTGTGGGGTATGGGGAGGACCTGGTCTACAAGATCGAGGGCGGTAAGCGGATCCCTCGGGTGAGTATCTGGACAGGGCGGACGAGGTGCTGGGGGCGGGTGGGTTGCTTTCGGCGATGAAGGAGGATGTGGCCAGGGTCCGGTATCCGAAGAAGGTTCGGGACCTGGCGCAGAACGGGCAGGGAGGGGAGGGGCACGGGGCGGCGTGGAGGCGCGAGCGGTTGAGCTTCAGCTCTACGATCCGCTGAACATCCACGGGTTGTTGCAGACGCCGGAGTACGCGCGGGGGCTGCTCCTGATGCGGCGCCCTGCGTACACCGAGGACGAGGTGGAGCGGTTCATCGCCGCGCGTGTGGCCCGCAAGGCAGTGTTTGAGCGGAACCCGGCGCCTGAAGTCAGCTTCGTCCTGGAGGAGTGGACGTTGCGGCGTCCACTTGGAAGGAGGGTGCTGTTGCACGGCCAGCTTGAGTACCTGCTGGAGGCCGGGCAGTTGCGGAACATCGAGCTTCAGGTGATGCCGATGGATCGCGAGGAGCACGCCGGAGTGGATGGCGGAATCGAGGTGCTGAAGTTTGCTGACGGCTCGGCAGTGGGACGCTCGCCGGTCATGGCTAACGGCAGACCGGTCTCCGAACCGAGGCAACTCCGTATCCTTGAACTGCGATATGGCATCATCCGGGCTCAGGCTCTCACTCCACGTGAGTCGACGGCCTTCATCGAGCAACTGCTGGGGGAGACATGATCCGCGACACCTCGGCCGGGGACGCCTCGAGCCTGGCGTGGTTCAAGAGCAGCTACAGCAGCGGCAGCGAAGGCGACTCGTGCGTCGAGATCGCTGCCACCCCCACCACGATCCACGTCCGTGACTCCAAGAGTCTCGGAGGCCCTCAGCTTGCGCTGACCCCGGACCCGTGGGCGGACTTCGTGGCGTACGCGTCGGGAAGCTGACCTCTTCACCTGCACACGCCCCGTGCCTGGGTCGCGAGTACGGGGCGCGTTGTCGTACTCAGAACAGGGCGTCGGGCTCTTCGACCCCTTGGGGGGCACGGTGGCGCAGCATCAGCTCCTGCATCACCAGCCCGGCCTCGACCCTCCTGCCGAGACCCACGCCGGAGCGGAACGGGGCCTGGAGCGCCGTCTTGTCGGTGGAGGCGATGGCACCCCAGCGCACCGCGTCCAGGAAGGCGTCCAGCCGACCGGGCTCGTCGAAGCCGTTGTGAGGGGACGGCAGCTCGTACTGGTCGTGGACACCCGTCGCCTGCTCCAGCTCCCACACGACCCGTAGTTCCTCGTCCCGGCCGTCGCTCTCCAGGGAGGACAGCTTGACCAGGTGAGTGGTGGCGGCTTCTGCGGCACGCGCCGGGTCGTCGCTCGCGGCGGTCGAGCGGACGACGTCGGTGACCACCCAGGGACGGCGGTGCACGGTGACGCGTTGACCGGGGGAACGATGTGCCCGAGAGGAAGCCTCGGAACTGCTCCCCGCCGTCGGCGTGTGGGGCAGGTGATGACTCCCGGGCACCGGGACGCCGATCGTGTGGTCGGCACCCGCGGAATCGATCGTACGGTGCGTGAGGAATCGCCGGATCAGGCACCTCGCGGGAGAATTCGGCTGACATCGTCCCGGATCACCGAACGGGCGGGGAAATGCTTCCGCCGACGGCGGGACGAGCACGACGGACCGGACGAAGGAGTGCTGCGCGGTGCGAGTTCTCATGGTCGGGGCGGGAGGCGTGGGCGGGGCGGTCGTCAGGATCGCGGCGCGGCGGGCGTTCTTCGAGCACATGGTGGTGGCCGACTACGACCCCGCGCGGGCGGAGTCGGCCGTCGCGGCGCTCAGGGAGGACGGGGGCAGGTTCACGGCGGTGCGGCTCGACGCGTCGGACACCGGCGCCGTACGGGCCGCCCTCGCCGAGCATCGCTGCGATGTGCTGCTCAACGCCACCGATCCACGGTTCGTCCCGCCGCTGTTCGACGCGGCGCTCGCCCACGGCGCCCACTACCTCGACATGGCGATGTCCCTGTCCCGGCCGCACCCGAGCCGCCCCTACGAGGAGTGCGGCGTCAAGCTGGGCGACGCCCAGTTCGAACGGGCCGCCGAGTGGGAGGCGGCGGGCCGGCTCGCGCTGGTCGGCATGGGTGTGGAGCCCGGCCTGTCGGACGTGTTCGCCCGGTACGCCGCCGACGAGCTGTTCGACGAGGACGGGATCGAGGAGATCGGCATCCGGGACGGGGCCGACCTGGTCGTCGACGGATACGACTTCGCGCCCTCCTTCAGCATCTGGACGACCATCGAGGAGTGCCTGAACCCGCCGGTCGTCTACGAGGAGGGCCGCGGCTGGTTCACCACGCCGCCCTTCAGCGAGCCGGAGGTCTTCGACTTCCCGGAGGGCATCGGGCCGGTGGAGTGCGTCAACGTCGAGCACGAGGAAGTGCTGCTGGTCCCCCGGTGGTTGAAGGCGAAGCGGGTCACCTTCAAGTACGGCCTGGGCGACGAGTTCATCGGCGTGCTCAAGACCCTCCACAAGCTGGGGCTCGACCGCACGGACCCCGTCACCGTGGGTACGGGAGGTGGCAAGGCCGCGGTCTCCCCGCGGGACGTCGTCGCCGCGTGCCTGCCCGACCCGGCCGGCCTCGGGGACCGTATGCGCGGAAAGACGTGCGCGGGCACCTGGGTCAAGGGCACCAAGGACGGGCGGCCCCGCGAGGTGTACCTCTACCACGTGGTCGACAACCAGTGGTCGATGCGGGAGTACGGCTCCCAGGCCGTGGTCTGGCAGACCGCGATCAACCCCGTGGTCGCCCTCGAACTCATCGCGTCCGGAGCCTGGCACGGCAGCGGTGTGCTCGGCCCCGAAGCGCTGCCTCCCCGGCCGTTCCTCGACCTGCTGACGGAGTACGGCTCGCCGTGGGGCATGCGCGAGGACGTCCCGAGCGAGCCTGGATAGCGTAGAAAGTCCCTTAGCCCCCTGTTGTCTGGATTCACCTACAACCGGAGCGAGGGACCATGGCCGACGACACCGCCGACGACACCGCTGACGCACGCCCGCCCGACGGACTGAAGCCCGACGCGATCGGCTTCGTCGACGCGCTCGTCATCGGGCTCAACGCGACCTCCCCCGCGTACTCGCTGGCGGCGGTCATCGGCCCGGTCGTGGCACTCGTGGGCATCTACGCCCCCGGCGTGATGGTCGCCTCGTTCGTGCCGATGCTGCTGATCGCGTCGGCGTTCTACTACCTCAACAAGGTCGACCAGGACTGCGGTACGACCTTCTCGTGGGTCACCCGGGCCATGGGGCCGTGGGCCGGCTGGCTCGGCGGCTGGGCCATCACGATGACCGGGGTCCTGGTGGTCGGATCGCTGGCGGACGTCGCCGTGAGCTTCGCGCTGCTCGCCTTCGGCCTCGACAGCTGGGCCGACAACGACGTCGTACGCCAGTCGCTCGCGGTGCTGCTCATCCTCGTGATGACGGCCGTGTGCGTCATCGGCACCGAGGTCTCGGCCAAGGTGCAGAACGTCCTCATCCTCGCCCAGGTCGTCTGCCTGCTCGCCTTCGCGGTGGTGGCGCTCTACCGGGTCTACGCCGACACGGGCAGCCTCGACTCCGTCGATCCGTCGCTCAGCTGGCTCAACCCCTTCGGGGCCGGCGGGGCGACGCTCACCGCGGCCCTGCTGCTGGGCGTGTTCATCTACTGGGGCTGGGAGTCGGCGGTCAACCTCACCGAGGAGGTCGAGGACTCCGCCACCGCTCCCGGCAGGGCGGGTGTCTGGTCGACGGTCATTCTGCTGGTGACCTATGTATCGGTCGGCTACGCGGTCGTCGCCTATGCCGGAACCGCCTACCTGACCGACAACGCGGACGACGAGGAGTACATCTTCGCGCTGCTCGCCGGTGAGGTGATGGGCGGCTGGGACTGGGTCGTCCTGCTCGCGGTCTCGACGTCCGCGCTGGCGTCGACGCAGACGACGATCATCCCGGCGTCCCGCACGGCGCTGTCGATGGCCCGCCGGCACGCGCTGCCCGCGCACTTCGCGCACATCGCCCCGCGCTTCCGCACGCCCGACGTGAGCACGTGGTGGGTCGCCGCCATCGCCATCGCCTGGTACGTCGTCGTCAACCAGATCAGCGAGAACGCGCTCTTCGACTCGCTCACCGCGCTGTCGCTGCTGATCGCGTTCTACTACGCGCTCACGGGCGTCGCCTGCGCGGTCTACTACCGCCGCCATCTGACCGAGAGCGTCCACCACTTCCTGCTCATCGGCCTCGGCCCCCTGGCCGGCGCCGGACTGCTGGCGTGGCTGCTGGTGGAATCGGTCTCCGACATGGCCGACCCCGCGAACTCCTACAGCGGCGTCTCCTGGTTCGGGCTCGGCCCGCCGCTCGTCATCGGCATCGGCATCGCGCTCACGGGCGTGGTGCTCATGGTCGTGCTGCGCCTGGTGACCCCCGCTTTCTGGTCGGAACGTCCGGGCGTGGCCGACCCCCGGCTCGTCCATGGACAGGGCAAGGAGTCCTGAGATGCCGATCGTTCTCGGATACGACGAGTCACCGGGCGCCCTGCGCGCGCTGCGGGTCGCGATCGAGGTGTCCGCCAACTACGGCGAGCCCCTCGTGCTGGTCTTCGGTGCGGCGGTCCCGGGCGGCAGGGGCGAGGAGTACCGGACCCACCGTGACGCCCTCCACCAGGCCGGACGCGTCGCACTCGAACACGCTGTCACGGCGGCGGAGGCGGCCGGCGTACCGACCCTCGTCGAGATCATCGACCAGAAGCCGGCGCAGGCGCTGATCGACGCCGCGACCCGCCACGAGGCCCGGCTCATCGTGGTGGGCACGTGGGGCGAGAGCCCCATGCGCGGAGCCCTGCTGGGCTCGACCCCGCACAAACTCCTGCACCTGTCCCACTTCCCCGTCCTCTGCGTGCCGACCGAGGAGGAATGAGGCACGCGGAGAACGGGGTGGAGCGGTCCTACGTGGTGACCGGCGTGGTCACTGCTCGGGCGTGCCGCCGAAGCGCTCCTTGTACGCCTCCAGGTCGTCCTCCGTCAGCTTCGCGAAGAGGACCGGGGGGACCGTGAAGGGGGTGCCTGCCGGGACGAAGGTCAGGGACTTGGCCTCCTCCGCCGTCACCCAGGCCGCCGTGTCGTTCGGCAGGGCGAAGGCGGCGCGCATGGCGGCCGAGGACGCTGGGATGAAGGGCTCGGAGACCACCGAGTAGAGGTGGATCAGGTTCATGGCGGTGCGCAGGGTGAGGGCCGCGGCCTCCTGGTCGGTCTTGATCTCCAGCCAGGGGGCCTTCTCCTCCAGGTAGGAGTTGCCCGCCGACCACAGGGCACGCAGCGCGGCCGCCGCCTTGCGGAACTGGAGGGCCTCCATCTGCGACTCGTACTCGGCGAGGAGACGGGCGATCTCCTCGCCCAGCTTCGCCTCCGGCTCACCGGCCGCCGCGCCCGCGGGCACCTCGTCGCCGAAGCGCTTGCGGGAGAAGGACAGCACGCGGTTGACGAAGTTGCCGAGGGTGTCGGCGAGGTCCTTGTTGACCGTGGCGGTGAAGTGCTCCCACGTGAAGGACGAGTCGTCCGACTCGGGGGCGTTGGCGATGAGGAAGTAGCGCCAGTAGTCCGCCGGGAGGATCTCCAGCGCCTGGTCGGTGAAGACGCCCCGCTTCTGCGAGGTCGAGAACTTCCCGCCGTAGTACGTCAGCCAGTTGAAGGCCTTGACGTAGTCGACCTTCTTCCACGGCTCGCGGATGCCCAGCTCGGTGGCCGGGAACATCACCGTGTGGAAGGGGACGTTGTCCTTCGCCATGAACTGCGTGTAGCGGACCGGGTGGTCACCGGAGTCGGCCTCGTACCACCAGGACTTCCAGTCGCGGTTCTCGCCGTCCGGGGCGGCGTCCGACCACTCCTTCGTCGCGCCGATGTACTCGATCGGGGCGTCGAACCAGACGTAGAAGACCTTGCCCTGCGCCGCCAGCTCCGGCCAGGTGTCGGCCGGGACCGGGACGCCCCAGTCCAGGTCACGGGTGATGGCGCGGTCGTGCAGGCCCTCGTTCAGCCACTTACGGGCGATGGAGGACGACAGGTGCGGCCACTCCTCCTCGTGGGCCGCCACCCACGCCTCGACCTCGTGCTGCAGCTTGGACTGCAGGAGGAAGAGGTGCTTGGTCTCGCGGACCTCCAGGTCGGTGGAGCCGGAGATCGCCGAGCGCGGGTCGATCAGGTCCGTGGGGTCCAGGACACGCGTGCAGTTCTCGCACTGGTCGCCGCGGGCCTTGTCGTAGCCGCAGTGCGGGCAGGTGCCCTCCACGTAGCGGTCCGGGAGGAAGCGGCCGTCGGTGGGCGAGTACACCTGGCGGATGGCCCGCTCCTCGATGAACCCGTTCTCCTTCAGCCGGCGGGCGAAGTGCTGGGTGATCTCGACGTTCTGCGGGCTGGAGCTGCGGCCGAAGTAGTCGAAGGCGAGCGCGAAGCCGTCGTAGACGGCCTTCTGCGCGTCGTGCGCCTGTGCGCAGAACTCGGCGACCGGCAGGCCCCGCTCCTTCGCGGCCAGCTCGGCCGGGGTGCCGTGCTCGTCCGTCGCACAGATGTACAGGACGTCGTGGCCGCGCTGGCGGAGATAGCGGGAGTACACGTCCGCCGGGAGCATGGACCCCACCATGTTGCCCAGGTGCTTGATCCCGTTGATGTACGGAAGGGCGCTGGTGATGAGGTGTCGAGCCATCGCGGGCTGCTCCCATGTCGATGCGTGGGGTGACGATCGTGCGGGCCGGCCTGTCGGTCTGTCGGCCTGGTCGTCTACGGAACCTTGAAATCGTAGCCGACATGGGTGTGCCGCCCGCCTCCCGTTTTAACGGGTGGGAAGCGGGCGGCACGGTTGGTGCGGGGTGATGCCTGGTGGTGCGGGGTACCCGGGGGCGTGCGGTTGCCCGCCCGCGGTTACGGGCGCCAGGTGGCCAGGATGCCCTCGTAGACCTCGGCGTCCGTGAGTTCGCGCGGGGTCTCGCCCGCCAGGAAGTGGGACGTGTTGTCCGTCTTCAGCTTGCGGAGGTAGTCGAAGGCCTTGTTCTCCGGGTCACCGAACGCGACGAACGCGAAGTGGACGGCCGGGTGGCTCTTCGCGGCCTCCGCGAGCGCCTGGTTCGCGGGGGTCTTGGCGTCCGGGGCGCCGTCGGTCTGGAAGACGACGAGGGCGGGGGTGCCGGGGTCGGCCGCCTTCTGGTGCTGGGCGAGCACCTCCTCGACGGCCACGTGGTAGCTGGTACGCCCCATGCGTCCGAGTCCGCCGTGCAGCTCGTCGACCTTGTTGTCGTACGAGTCGAGGGTCAGCTCGCCCGTACCGTCCAGCTCCGTGGAGAAGAAGACGACGGGGACGGTGGGGGACCCGGGGTCGAGGTGGGCGGCGAGGGCGAGGGTCTGCTCACCGACTGCCTGTGCCGAGCCGTCCTTGTAGTAGCCGCGCATCGACGCGGACCTGTCCAGGACGAGGTACACCTTGGCGCGGGCGTCGGTGAGGTCCCGCTTCCCGAGTACGGCCCGTGCGGCGTCGTACGCGGTGCGCAGGCTCGCGGGCACGGCGACCTCGGCTCCGCCTTCGGCCCCCTCGGTCTTCCCACCCGCACCAGCCGTGCGGCTTTCGTCGTCGGCTGCGGGTGCCACCTGCGGGGCGCCCTCACCGTCGACGACCGCGGGTTCGGGGGTGGCGTCGTCGGCTGCGGCTGCGGCCACGGGTTCGGGCGCGGCCTCCGGCTCCGGAACGACGGCCGGCTCGGGCGCGGCTTCCGGCTCGGTGGCGGCTTCCGGTTCGGCGGCAGCCACCTGTTCGGGGGTGGGTTCGGGCTCGCTCGCGGCTTCCGGTTCCGTCTTCTCGGAGGCAGTCTCGCTCTCCGGCGCGGCCTCCGGCTCCTCCACGGCTTCCGGCTCAGGCGTGGCCTCGACCTCGGCCTCGGCCTCGACATCGGAGGAGGCGACCGGCTCGGGAGTGGCTTCGGGCTGGGTCTCGGCTTCGGCCTCGGGGGAGGTCGTCGGCTCAGAGCTGGCTTCGGGCGCGATGGTGGCCGTCGGCTCGGGCGCGGACTCCGGGGCGGCCTCGGACGCCGGTGCGGCTTCCTCTTCCGTTACGGCTTCCGGTTCGGGTGTCGCCTCGACGGCGGGCTCGGTCTCCGGGGCGGCTTCCGGCTCCGCCTCGGCCACGGGCTCATCGGCGGCCACGGCGGCGGGCTCCGGCGCCTGAGCGTCGGCGGGCTCGGCCTCGGCGACCGGCTCCGGGGCGTCCTC
>NZ_LRTR01000644.1 GCF_001550375.1 Streptomyces europaeiscabiei
CAGGCGCGGGAACGAGGCGGCGGCCGAGGAGTCCGCCGGCACGGACGGCGGCCTGGTCCTCGCGCGGACCGCCCGCCGCGCCGTCGGCGAGCAGGCTGACGAGACGGATGGTGCACCGCCGGTCAAGCGTGTGCGGCAGGTCGATCAGGCCGCCCCAGCGGTCGGGGTGCTCCAGAGCGGCGACCCGGCCGAGGCCCCAGACAGCGGCCTGGTCCGGGTCCGGCGCCGCATCGCCCTCCGCAGCGGTGACGGCTCCGCGGGTGAGAGTCCAGAGCGGGACCGTGACACCGGCGTCACCGAGGGCCTGCACGAGCACGGCGGTGGAGGCGACGCCGTCGGGCACGTCCCTGCCCTCTCGCCCATTCAGTGCGAGCAGGGAGAGAACGCCGGCGAGCGGGGCGTCGACGGCCGTGGCGGCGATACGCCGGGCGAACTCGGCACGGGCGTCGCCAGGGTGGTGGTCGACCGTGACCAGCTCGGCGCCCGCGTCGAGCAGGGCGGCCGTCAGCGCGCCGTCCCATCCGTCGTCGCCGTGCAGGGAGACGGGACGCAGGACGAGCCAGCGCCCGGACAGCCGCGCCGCCTCGGGCAGGCCGACTACAGGGCGCCAGACGGCGCGGTGGTACGGACCGGAGGCGTCGACGGCCGAGCCGTCCTCCGCGTAGGAGCGCTCCAACCAGTAACGGTCGCGCCGGAAGGCGTAGGTGGGCAGTTCGACGGGGCGGGCCCCGGGGAAGAAGGCGGACCAGTCCACCGCCCCACCACCCAGATGCAGGCGCGCGAGGGCCGTCACCAGGGTCCCGCTCTCCGTACCGTCCTTGCGGAGCAGCGGGACGAACAGCCCGTCTGCCAGGCAGTTCTGGGCGAGGGCGGTGAGGGTGCCGTCCGGGCCGATCTCCAGGAAACGGGTCACGCCCTCGGCCGCCAGAGCACTCACACCATCGGCGAACCGGACCGCCTCACGGACATGACGCACCCAGTACTCGGCCGACATCAGGTCACCGTCGGTGGCCAGACGTCCCGTCACGTTCGACACCACGGGAAGGGCAGGGGTTCCGTAGGTGATCCGCTCCGCCACCTCACGGAACGCGTCGAGCATCGGCTCCATCAACGGGGAATGGAACGCGTGCGAGACCCGCAGACGGGACGTCCGCCGACCCCGCACCTTCAGCTTCTCGGCGACCTCCGTAACAGCCGCCTCGACACCGGCGATCACCACCGACCGCGGCCCGTTCACCGCCGCGACCGACACCAACGACACGTCCAGCAACGGG
>NZ_LRTR01000645.1 GCF_001550375.1 Streptomyces europaeiscabiei
GGACCCGGCTGGTTCGCACGGGTGGCCGAGGCAGCCACGCCCACCGCGCCCGCTCCGCGGCTGCGGGACGTCGGCCGCGATCCCCGCCGCTGGCCCGCCTGGTGGTGGGGGCTGCTCGTCGGGCTCGGTATGACCGGCGCCGGACTCGGCGCCGCGGTCATCACGCTCGGGCCGGTGCTGCTCTGGTACGACCGCGACTACCTCGGCATGACGCTGCACGAACTCCATGCCGCCAACCACCACCTCGTGCACTTCCTCCAGCACGACCGGATCACCATGGCCGGCACGATGGTGGCGCTCGGCTCCCTCTACACGGGCCTCGCCGTGGGCGGGATCAGATGCGGCTGGCCCTGGGCCCGCGAGGTGTATCTGCTCTCGGGAGCGATCGGCTTCCCCACCTTGTTCTACTTCCTGGCGACCGGTTTCGTGGAACCCCTGCACACGGCCACCACCATCGTGCTGTTCCCGATGTTCGTGGCCGCGGTCCGTCGGACCCCGCACGTACCGCGATGGCGCCTGGCGCCCGAGGGGCCGGAGCCGGAGCGCCGACGGGCGCTGGTCGGCCAGCTGCTGCTGATCGTCACGGGAGCGGGGCTGTTCGTCGGCGGAGCGGTGATCTCGGTGGTTGGTCTGACCAGCGTCTTCGTAACGACCGACCTTGCTTTCCTGGGCACCGGCACGCAGACGCTGGAAAGCGTGAACCCCCGGCTCGTGTCGTTCGTCGCCCACGACCGGGCGGGGTTGGGCGGCGCCCTGATGGCCGCCGCGGTGGCCATCGTTCTGCTCAGCGCGTGGGGCTGGCGGCGGGGTGAGGCCTGGGTGTTCTGGAGCCTGGCCGCGGCGGCGGCCGCCGGCTTCCTGCCGGCTGTCGTGGTGCACGGCGTCATCCACTACACCGACTTCATCCACCTCGCGCCGGTCTACTTCGGCATCGTCATGACCGGCACCGGCCTGCTGCTCGCGCGTCCGTACCTCTGCGCCAAGACGTCGGCGGGGTTGAAGGACTGACGTGCCGTCTCGCGAGCGCTCCATCATGAGCGCTCGCACTACTCGGGCGCCCCCGATGCACGGGACTGGCAGCCTGTGTGGTTGGCCTTCCGGGCCCAGGCGAAGCTTCCGATCGTCGGCGGGAGCAGGCGGGCGGCCTCGTGCATCCCGCCCTCGACCGGAGGCGGGACGGCAGACTCCACGGTGACGACGCCGAGATCCCGCCGGTTCGGAAGAAGAACATGACCAGGCTGAAGTGGATCTGTGGCGTGGACAACTTGCAGGGGTTGCGTACGGGTGGGGGAGCAGGGCTCGTTACGATGCGCTGCGCGTCGCCCCCGAGGCGGCGCGGATCCGTTTCTGGAGGGGGCTACCCATGTTCGTGCTGTCCATCCTGCTGCTCATAGCGGCAGTCGTGGTCTTTCTGGTCGGTCGTGGCCGTGACGGCGGGGGCTGGAAGCTCGGGGCGGTGCTCAGCGCGGTGGGGGGCGCGCTGGCCGGTGTGTTCGCCTGCGTCCATGTGGTGAGCGCCTACGAGGTCGGTGTGCCGGTGACCTTCGGCAAGGTCGGCACGCCGCTGACCTCCGGCATCCAGTTCAAGTCGCCGTTCACCGAGGTCACGTCCTTCTCCACCCGCCCGGTGGACCTCAACCTCTACGACAAGGACGTGGTCGAGGTCCGCTCCTCACAGGGCGGGGTGCTGTACGCGGACGTCACCATCAAGTGGGCGGCGGTGCCGGCGAAGGCAGTGGCGCTGTACCGGCTGGCGGGCAGTGAGGAGGCCGTCCAGGAGCGGTTGGTGCTGCCCGACAGTCGCGAGATCATCCGCAATGTCTTCGCGAAGCACACCAGTGAGGAGGGCTACGCCTCCGCGCGCGAACAGATCGGCTCGGAGATCGAGGACCTCATGAAGGAGCGCCTGGCGCCTCGCGGGATCGACATCACTGCCGTCAACCTGCGCAATGTGAAGCCGTCGGACAAGCTGCAGGATCAGATCGACAAGAAGATCCAGCAGGAGCAGGCCACCGAGCGGTCCGAGGAAGGGCAGCGTACGGCCAAGGCGGAGGCGGAGCGCAAGCGGATCGAGGCAGAGGGCATCGCCGCCGCCAACAAGATCATCGAGAAGTCGCTGAGCGACAAGGTCCTGTACAACCAGTGCCTGGAGGCCTACAAGGAGGCCGCGAAGGCCAACCCGGTGTACGCGGTGCCGTGCGGTACGGACTCGGGCGGCACGCCGGTCATCGTGGACAACAGCAAGAACTAGCCCCGCACTTCGCGGGTGACCGTTCTGTCCTGTGGCCCCGGCGAATGGATGTGTCGCCTCGATGCCGAGGAGGATCTGGGCTCCTCGGCATCGGACGATGGTGGGCGGGGCGGGCGTGCGGCTGCGGGCCTGAGGCCACACCTCGCTCAGGTGGTGGCGATGGAGGACACCCGCCAACAGCGCCCCGTACCCGCCTGCTTCGGGTTCAGGTACGGGGTCTGTTCGTGTGCCATGCCCCGGCTCCGACACGGCGAGTGTCTGCGATCAGTGGGACTCGTAGCGGTCGACGATGGCCGCGCAGGGCAGCTGCCGGCCCACAAGTGGTGCGGCTCAGGGGGAACCTGATCGGCACAGGTCCGTGGCTGCGGCGCCGGCTCACTCTCTGCGGAGCAGCCGCGATGTGCGTGTGCGCCGACGGTCACCCCCCGCCTCCGCCCCCAACAGGCCATCAGCTGCGGACCAGCGGATGCCGCCCCCCCAACCCACCAGGCGACGACAGAAGTGCTCAAGGAATCATCAACCGCCCTCTTGGACCGCCGGTTGGTGCGGCGGGAGTTCGCCGCGGAGCAGGGCGGTGCCCAACGGGGTGAGGGTGTGTAAGACCTGGGAGCCGGTGCGTTGGCTGTGCGCGAGGCTGACCTCTCGCAGGGCGGTGATGTGTTCGCTCGCCGAGGGCGCGGAGATGTTGAGGCGTTGGGCGACTTCTCCGGTGGTCGCGGTGGTGTCCAGAGCGGCCAGCACGCGTGCGCGGGTCCGGCCGAGCAGGGTGGCCAGGGCCTCGGGGCGCCGGTCGCGGGTGACGGACGGTGCCCAGGCCGGGGGGTGGGTGACGGGGTAGGCCAGGACTTGGGGCAGGGAGGCGTCGGCCAGAGCGATGGGGGTCTTCCAGCAGAAGTGCGAGGGGATCAGCCGCAGGCCGCGTCCGCCGAGGTGGAGATCCCGGTCTTCCGGGTAGCGCACGTGCAGCACGGGCGGCTGCCAGTCCATCAGTGGACGGAAGGAGTCCAGCAGTCCGTGCACACCACGATCGCACAGGACGCGTGTCCGCAGGGCCCGGTCGGCCTCGGTGGTTCTGGCGGCCCCGGTCCAGTCAGGCGTGATGATCGTACGGTGCACCAGACGGAACGCCGTCGCGACCTCCTCCATCCGGTGCGGCTCGCCCCCGGCGAGGCGGTGTGCCCAGCCCGGCAGTGGGTGGGTCTCGGCCAGCCGGTCCATCTCCTGGCGTAGCTGCGGCTGGGGAGTTGCCCGCAGTGCCTCCAGCGCGGCCTCCATGCCATCGGCCGAGGCGCTGGGCGTCAGGAAGTCGGGCCAGTAACCCGCCGAAGCCGGGGCAAGGGTGGAGAGCATCCGCACCGGGCCCGCCAGGTGACCTTCGGCCACTCTGGCGCGGGCGTCGCGCCGCCAGGGGGTGAAGACCGGCAGTCCGCACCGTGGCGTGGTGAGGTGGTGCAGACCCAGCAGGGTCTCCCAGACCGGGTCAGGCTCCCGGGCCAGATGGACGCGGGCCAGGTCCCCGTCCGTGAAGTGAATGCGCAGCACTTTGTTTCCCCCGTGTGGTGGTCGGTGTCGGGACACGCCGTCCGGCAGGTGTGTCCTGGATGACGCGGGCTGCCCGCCGCCGTGCGGAACGCATCGCGCGGACAGCGGCGTCACCGCTCGCACGGCGGGCGTGGCGACGGACCGCCTATGCGGACTCCCGGGAGCAGGTGCTCCGGCCGGTGTGGTCCGGCTGCGGTCGTCCTGGACGCGGCCTTCACTCCGGCGGGCGGTCGTCTCCGATTCCGGCCGTCCGGAGGCCCTTGTTCCTCTCCGGCACACGGTTCACGCCACAAAGCAGGCGTGTCTTCATCCCGTTTTCCCCCTCGATCAACTGCTGCGTACGCACTGCTCGTCCGGTGGTCAGCCCGGTCCGCGGAGTGGCCCTCCCAGGGTCGTACAACGACATCCCCTTTGTCAGGAGGCCAGTGGTGAGGAAAATGCGCGTGATCGATGCAGCGGCCGTCGTGGCCGCAGGCGGCCCGTACCACCGGCTTTCGGCCCTGACCGAAAGGGGGCGCGGATTGCCTCGCGGGTCGGCAGGCTTCGGTGCAGGACTGGACCGAAGCGAAAGGGCACACCAGACATGAGTACGGGACACAGGAAGATGCTGGCCACCGCGACCACGGCGGTCGCCGTAGTGGCGGCGCTCCTGGGAACGGCGGCACCTGCGAACGCCGCGATCCACCAGTGCGAAAGATCCGGCAGTCGGATTCCCTGCACCACGGTCACCGGCATCGACCCGGGATCGTATCTGTTGGTGCGCCGGGGCCCCGGCTACGGCTACGACTCCATCGAGGCTGCCTACAGCAGGTTGTACAACGGCAACGAGGTCGGTCTGTCCTGCTGGAGGCTCGGTGACGGGGCCTACGACAACCCCAACTACCGCTACTGGATGTCCATCGAGCTTCCCAACAGCCGCTGGGGCTATGTCAACGACTGGTACCTGAACACGGGAAACCCCGACGTCTGGAAGCAGCAGATCCGCCAGTGCCCCTGACGCAGGGCAGGGCACACCGGTACCGCGTCTTCGGCGACCGGGCGAACCGCACCACGGCCACCGGTGTCAGCCAGCCCCCTTGGCCGCGCCTTGCCATCTCCCCGCGTGAAGGTCGATGACGACATGCTTTGCACTGCCTCCATCAGAGCCACCGCAGGCCACAGACGCCGGAGCCTCCTCACCATGGTGACGGCGTTTGTCTCCCTGGCCTGCGTCGGTGCCGCGGTCTCCCCTCCGGCGGCGGCCGCACCGACACGACCCGAGGACACCTCGTCGGTCGGAGGATCAAGCGCCGTCGTGCCCGCCGGCGTCACCGCCGGGGTCGCCGTCTTCGATCGGCAGACCGGCACTTTCACCGAGCAGTTGAACTCCGGCACGCAATTCCGTTCGGCCTCGGTCGTCAAACTGCTGATGGCCCTGGACCATCTCTGGAACCGAGGTCCTGACTACATCATTCCGACCGCCGACCGCGCCTGGCTGGAACCCATGCTCCGTAGCAGCGATGACGATGCGGCCAATTACTACTGGTCGAACCACGGCTATTCATCGATCGTCACTCGTATGGTCGACCGCCTCGACCTGAGCGACACGGAGCCCCCTGCCGACGCGAATTTCTGGGGCTACACCGCCATGTCGGCCCGAGACACGGTGACGATCTACCGCTACATCCTGGAGAAAGCACCCGCACCCGTACGCAACTTCGTCATGGACAACCTTCGCCGGTCGACCCGCTGCGCGTCGGACAAATTCGACCAGCACTTCGGTGTCGCCGGCGCCTTCAACCGTCCCTGGGCCGTGAAGCAGGGCTGGTCGGGCGACTCGTACCCGGAGGGCACGTGCGGCCCCACGAGCACGGTCTCGCCCAGGACGGCGGCCGACGTCGGCCCCGCCGCCGCGACCGTGAACCTGACCCGCCCGGCCTTGCATTCCACAGGCACCGTAGGCGCCGGTGACCGCTCCATCGTGGCTGTCTACACACTGCACCCGGTCGGTACTTCCTACGGGAAGGCTTTCACGGACATGGGGCGGCTGACCCGTTCACTGAACGTTCCCGGTGGCGTCACGCCGTCCGGAAAGTGGTACGGAACGTGGAGTTCACAGGTCAGTGTCCGCAGCGAACCGCGCATCGGGAACAACGTGCTGACCCGACTGCCGGACGGGGTGGAGGTACTGGTGGGCTGCCAGAAGAAAGGCCAGTCCGTCTCCGTGCCCCCGTACATCAACGACTGGTGGGCATATCTGCCCCAGTACGGCGGCTACATCTCCAACATCTACATCAGTCATCCGGACAATCACTTGCCGGATGTTCCCCTGTGCTCAAGTCCGCGGTGATTCCAAGGAATACGCGCATGGGCAGGAACAGAACGAGCGGAACGGGATCCACGGATGCTCGAGCTCAACATCGGCGGCCGCCGCAAAACCCTGGCGATGGCGTTCGCTGCAGCCGTCTGCGCGACAGTTCTCACGTTGCAGGGTGCCTCAGCCGCCCAGGCCGCCAGCCCCTATGACGGTGCGGACCCAGCCGCCACCGGCTGCTCCTCGAACGCCAAGACCCTCGCCTCCGCGCCTGTCTGTCTGCCCAACACGACCAGTCAGGTCGGCACCATCGAGTGGAGCCTGATGGTCTACACCTCCAACACCCGCTCCTGCGGAACCGGCAGCGCCGACACAGGTGTCAACACGGCCTATCCGTACGGCGAGCGGGGGCGCCAGATCTGCGGCTGAGCCCAGAGAGAACCGCGCACCACGCACACACATGTCCTGACAGGGAAAGGAACGTTCAGATGAGGTTTCGATGGCTCTTCGCCACCGCCGGCCTGGCTGCGGCGATCGGCACGACCGTCGCGTCGCCGTCCGCATCCGCCGCCTCCGGCTGTTGGTCGCACGCCGATGGCAACAAGTACTGGTGTGAAAACGTCTCCGGTGCCCCGGTGTACGGATCGATAGGGAACAGCCGCCTGTATCCCAACCCCAACGCCGTCGTCGGCACCATGTACTCCAATCCGAGTTGGTTCTACTGCAAGCTGGACGGACAGGCTCACGTGGGCGGGCCGCACCCGACACGCTGGCTCAGGACCGTCGCCGACAACGGCCAGTACGGCTGGATGAAGGACACCGCCATCTATAGCGAGACGGACCCGGTGCGCGACTGCTACCCCTCGTGACATCAGGGGCTGCCGCACCCAAGAACCACCCCGAACCGGTGCGGCAGCCCGCCACGGCCGACTCGGTGAGCCGAGCGCGACCGAGAGCCAGATCAGGATGACGCCGACCAGGATGTGCAGCGAGCTCGTGAACTGGGAGTCGGCGAAGTTGCACGGAAAGCCCCCGTGCCGCCTTCCGATTCCTGGTTGCCCGGTCCGGCCGCGTATGCCAGCGGAGGGGCGATCGCCTGGACATCCGCTCCCTCGCCGACCCACAGCGCGATGAACAGGGCGGCGGTCGCTTCCACGAGTCCCGCACGTTCGAGACCGCCGCCAGCCACCGGTTCACAGCCCACGTCCTGCACCAACTCGTGTACCCGTGCGAGGGCCGTCTCGTCATCCCCGCAGACCGGCACGGCCAGCGGCCTCCCATCGAAGACAGGCGGCCGCATGCGCCACACGTCCTCGTGGCAGAGGTTGAAGGCCTTGATCACATGGGCTTCCGGTGCCGCGGCGGCCAGTTGCTGCGCGGCCGAGGGGCCTCCTTGCGTCAGCAGCCGAAAGCCTGGCCCGACCGGGTTGGAGCAGTCGAGCAGCACCTTGCCCTGCAGGGCCGCGCGCAGCTCCTGTGCCACGTCTGCTCCAGCCCCGAAGGGCAGGGCGGCCAACACCACCTGACCGAACTCGGCCGCCGCGCGCAGACTGGCAGGCTTCGTGCCGCCTCCGATGCGCGTCGCGAGCCGCTCCGCCTTGTGTGGGTTCCGTCCCCCGATGGTCACCTGGTGCCCGGCCCGCACCCAGTGGGTGGCGAGCGCGTCGGCCATGTTGCCCGTTCCCAGTACGCCGATTCTCATCCCGTGTTCCCTCTCCCTGCCTGGTTCCACCGTTCGCACCGACGCTAGAGGGCCGTTCGGGCACCATCTGGTACGTGACGACCGATGCCTTCCTCGCCGACTGCCGCGCCCGCCTCGCCTTCGACCTGCTTTCCAACACCTGGAACGCCGTGGTGCTCTGGGCGCTGCGCGACGGCCCCAGGCGCCCGGTCGAACTACGGGAGAGGATCGGCGGTATCAGCTCCAAAGTCCTCACCGAGACTCTGCGGCGGTTGCAGTTCAACGGCCTGGTTGATCGGCATCCTCGCCCCGACGCACCGTCACGGGTCGTGTACGAACTCACCGCTCTGGGCCGGACCTTGCTGGTGCCCATCGACGCCGTCGGCGCATGGGCCTTCGAGTACGGCGATGACGTCATGGCAGCCCAGGAAGCAGCCTGCGCTCCCGCCCCGCAGTCCCCTCCTCCCACTTGCTGAACCGGTCAACGGCGTGAGCGCAGGCGGCGGGACCGGTGCAGGTGGGCAAACGCGCGCTCCACGCCCCAGCGGTGGGTGCCCAGGCCGGAGCCGTGCTCGCTACCCCGGCGGGGGATCAGCGGCTTCACACCGAGACCCCAGCCCAGTCGGCGGTACTTGTCGTGGTCGTAGCCACGATCGCCCACCACCACGTCCGGGCGGAGCCGGGGCCGCCCTCGCTTGCCCCGCGCAGGCGGAACCGCTTCGAGCAGCGGGATGAACTGAGTGACATCGTTGCGGGCGCAGCCGGTCAGGGGGCGGCGAGCGGGATGCCGGTGGCGTCGCTTTAACCCCGTACCTCGCCCGGCGCGGCACCGGGCACGGCCCCAGGCCTGGGCGTGTAGGGCTGGGTCGTGGAAGGAGCGATCGCGCTGCACTGGTTCCGCCGCCTGGGGATGCGCGGGGAGATCCGCGACGACATCCACCACGCGTTCGTCACCCTCGGCTGCGCCGTCATCTGCCGGCGACGACTGCGCACCGCACTTCGTCGGGAGTCAGCGCAGACGATGCGCCCCAGGGGACGGCCTGCTCGATGCGTCAGAACGCACTCGTAGCAGTCGGGCCCGCGCAGCCCTCATATCCGGGATCTCAGTACGTCGACCTCACAGCCCGGCGCGAACGGGTCGAAGCCGTGCTCGATCAGCCAGCGAACCACCAGCAGGCTTCGCAGCGACCACCACGCGTGGATCACGTCGAGGTCGATGTCGGTGCCATAGCCGGCGGCGACGTCGTCGAGGTGCTCCTCGTGTCCGAGCGTGAAGGTGGCGAGGTCGTACAGGGCATCACCCTGGCCCGCCTCGGACCAGTCGATGATGCCCGTTACCTCGTCGCCGTCGACGATGACGTGCGCGATCTGCAGGTCGCCGTGCGTGAACGCCGGAGTCCACGGCCGGAGCGCGGCCTCGGCGACCTGGCGGTTGTGGGTGACCAGGTCGGCGGGCAGGAGCCCGTTCGCCACGAGCAACTCGCACTCGTTGTCGAGTTCCGCCGCCGGCGCGACGATGCTCCGGCCGGGCCGGGGCGGCAGCGGCGCGTCGTGCAGCTTCCGGATGGCAGCGCCCG
>NZ_LRTR01000646.1 GCF_001550375.1 Streptomyces europaeiscabiei
CAAGTTCCGATGCCGCTGGTCAGGAGTACTTCTCCCAGCTGTGATCAAGTCGCGGACCGCCCAGTTCGTGAAAGCCCGAGGTTAAAGCACGACGTTGGGGCCATGATCTTCGAGGCTCGCCCCAAAGTGGCTGCCTAAAGCCGCGGAGCCGACCGCCCCAGCCACAGAGGGTGTCCTCCCCCTTCGTGCCCGCAGCCGCCGGGCGCGGCCAGCCGGGGCGCAGACAGGAGGCAGGCCGCGCCGCAGAGGCGGCGCGCGCCCGCGCCGTGCGCGGGCCTTGATGACGTAGGGAAAGCCTGATCAGCCAGGCAGTGACGGCTTTCAAGACCGATGCGGCATCAGATCCGATACCACTTCTGAGCTGCACAGTAGCGTCGTCGGGACGTCACCATCGAGGCGTTGGCCCACAGATGGCCCATGGGCCCTAAGAACCGCCCGGGGAGCCCCCCTTGGGCGGCGGCTCATCGCCTCGATGGATCAGAGGAGTGACCACAGGCCGCAAAGTAACACCCATCTGGCGGCCGGGCTGAAACGGTACGAGGCCGAGCACGACTGGCTCACCACCGTCCGCCTCCCGCCGTATGCACCCGACCTGAACCCCGTCGGCCCTCTGGTCACTGGTACGCCGGGCCATGGCCAACACCGCCTTCGACACACCCGACGACCTCGACCGTGTCCTGCGCCGGGAGTTATGCAGGATCCAACTCCGACCACACCTGATCGACGGCTGCCTCACCGCCACCGGCCTGACCCTCGCACCACCGACTCCACCCTGAAAACCTCAGTAAGACGCTGTCCTATGTGGTGAGGCGGATAGGGCTTCAACGGGTTCTCCGGCCTCACCGAGGGATGAGGAAATCGGTGAGCTGCCCCCCGGTTGGTATCCGACCGCGGTTGAAGACGACCGCAACGAACAGCACCACTGCCGGCAGCAAGGGGACGAGTGCAGCATCAGGCAATCCAATGGCGGCCGCACCAGCCATGACCAGCACGACCACGATGCCCACCACGAGAACCCGCAATCGCTCCCTTGGCGCAACCGGAGCCACACCGGCCAATTGATCTGCGTCGAGAAGGTCGTCGACACGGCCCTCGGCGTAGCGTTCGGCGATCGTCAGCAACATCACGATGAGGTCTTCAAGGGCGCGTCCCGGCTCGGAGTCCTGCCGCGCTTCGGCCCTTCGTAGCGCGCCCACCACCAGTGCGGCATGAGCCTTGAACTGCCTCTCGTTGTGCCGTCTGGCTCTGGCGCGGCGGGTGCGATGAGCCATCCAAATGGCGCGCTCAACCGGTTGCATGGAAACTCGCGGGATCTGGCAGTCCGGCTGGCTTTCCTCCCAGCGACGGAGAACCGTTGCGCACTGAGCTGCGACCGTCAACAGTGCAACGACAGGCCAGGAGCGCCGGTCTTCCGTTCTCGCACTCTCCTTGACCGGGTACCCGTCGAGGCTCTCCAGGTCATAGGCGGCATACGACGTGCCGGTGCCAGAACTGCTCAGGTTCATGCGTTTGATGATCCGAACTTCAACGATCAAAATCAGGGCCCAGAAAAGAAGTGCCGTTATCTTGCTGATCGCAGATAAGTCCCAGTTACGCACCGACATCGGCGCAGCCACGATCTTGCTGAGCAGTGCCTGCACCGCGCCAGGCTGCGGTCCCGGATCAGCGCTCAACCGCAGATGCTCCCAGTCGGCCATGTCATCAACGTGCACCAAGACGAATAGCAGCAAGCAAAACCGGAGTGTCTTGATTGGCCCGGCCAGGGGTCGAGCGCGCCACCACCGCACTACATACTGAGGGGCCAATCCGTGGCCGCCGACCCGATCTTGTATTCGAGGCGGTAGTAGCAGTATCTGCGTCAGAAGCGGAGCAGCGCGACGCACCCCCAAGTCGGCGCGCAGTCGCTCGAAGCGCTCCACAGACGCCGACGCCCAGCGCTGCGCCGGCAATGCCCAGCGCTGCACCGGTCCAGGAATGACAAGCAGAAGCATCGCAACCAAGATCAACCATGGGGTAACCGCGATGAGAAGCCCGATCGTGAACACGTGGACAGTCTCACGTATCCCACCGACAGCCCCGCCCAGAACAGCGGCAGAGTCTTGTGCGCCTGGTCGGGCAGCGACTGGCCGGACCAACTGAGACGGAAACTGAGACGGAGATGCGCGCAGGGTCCGGCTCAGCGAGCCGGACCCTGCGTCTACCTGCGGTAGCGGAGGGATTTGAACCCTCGGTGACTTGCGCCACACTCGCTCGCCACGGTCTTGCTGATCCTCGGGGTCTCCGAGCGGGCTGTCATGGGGCTCATGGGTTGGTCCACCACGGCCATGGCCACGCGGTATCAGCACATGGTCGACTCCGTCCGCAGCGACGTCGCCCGACAGGTCGATGGGCTCATCTGGCAGTCCACAAGCGCTTCGCTTGAGGATGAAGACTGATCCACACTGCACAGCAAGCCGCTCTGCCCGCGACAAGCGACTCTGTCGCGGGCAGAGCGCGAGAGCCACGTAACAGTCATTACCCAGCGGGCGAGTAGTAGGCGCTTGCCGGGACCGGCGGGCCTGCCGCCACTGCTTGCGAGTACGCCTCATCCAGCAGAGACACGAACCGAATGGCTCTCCGCTCTCCGAGAGCTTCGACGTAGAGTCTCCAGCTTTCAGCACACAGGTGCCAGTGTCGTCGGGCCACCTCACCGCGGAAGTGAGTCCCTGACACCACTCGCACCACGTCGTCATTCGTTCGTTTCAGACGGTAGTCGGCGTACCAGTTGTTGACGATGAGGTTGACGAAGACGACTTGCTTCCTTTCTGCAAGCGATATGGCCACGGAAAACGGTTCCCAGCAGACCGCAAGTTCGGGATCGTCGATTGAGGTCAGAAGGAGTTGCCGGTGGGAGGCGCGTTGCGCTTCCTCGTTCGCGATCTCAGTCTGATGTGACTGGTGAACCAACGACGTCGCCACGCCCAAGAGGGCCGCTGCGGAGAACAGGACCGAAAGCGCCCCGTAAGCCTGGCTGATCTTGCTGAGTTTGTCCCAGTCCCACCCCGCTGATGCGGCACCCTGGAGTAGGAACGGCGTCATCACTATCGCGAGAGTGATGGCTACCCCGGTCATGATCAATGCCAAGGTATTCCTATGCCGTGCAGGCATCCTCGCCATGAGCCCTCCGCCCCCGAGACCCTTGGCGTCATGATGCGGAAGCGCGGCTCGACAGGCAAGACCGCTAAGCGTTGCATCGCGATATATCGCCAGTGTGGCTGTTGCGTGCGGCGTGAGGCCGACTGAGACGGAAACTGAGACGGAGTGGACGAGCCGTCGTCAGGCCCGATCTACCGTTTCGGGCACCAGACGGCTCGTGAAGCCTTCGCCGCGCAGTCGCTCGTAAGCAGCTAGAACGTCGTCGGGAACCTCTTGCTCGATCATGAAACCTTGCCGGGGGTACACCATGAGTCGCTGCTGAGCACCGACAAGCATGTCGATGACGAGACGCGCGTCCCCGATCGAGTCGACGTAGTCGGGAAGCGTCATGGGGGTAGACGCGCTCACCCATTCGATCTCGGGCCAAAGCCGCCGGGCCGTGGCATACGCCCGTCGTTCCTCGTACGGCTTGCTGACGAGCAGGGCGGATGAGACGGGGATGCGCCGCTCTTCGAGCAGGGCCCGCGAGAAGCGGACGTTCTCGCCCGTGTTCCGGGCGTTCAGCTCGACGAGGATGACGCTCGCGGGAACCCCCAGCTCGACCGCGCGGTCCCGGTAGTGCGCGGCTTCGCCGCGGGGCATCCGGTCGCGGGTGGTCCGGCTGGTCGCTCCGGTGAATAGGACGACCGGCGCCATGCCCCGGTGGAAGAGATCTGCCGTGGCGTCGGCCACCCCGAGGTCATGGCTGCCGAGTCCGATGGCCACCGAGCATGGGCGCGGCTCATGGCCCATCTGCTGGAAGTCCCAGAGCCGCTGAGCGTTCGCCCATGACCGAACCGAGATCACTTGCTCTCGCCCTCCGTTGCTGCCGAGTCGGGGACCTTGAAGTCGTACGACCACGCGAAGCGCGCCGCCGCGTGCACTCCGATGGCGAACTCCACGACCGTCCCGTCCGCCGTGTACGTGGTGCGGTGCAGTTCTACCACCCACTCGCCCGGCGAGAGCTGGAGTAGCTGAGCCTCTTCGGCGGTGGGCACGCGCGCGAACAGTTCCTCGCGCATGTGGTCGATCTCGTACCCGGCGTCATAGAGGACACGGAAGCCGCCGCCACGACCGGCCGGGCCCGGGTTGGGTCGACGATGCGCGTACCTTCCACGTGCTCGGGGCGGTAGTAGCTGGTCAGGGTGTGGGTGGGCTGGGTGCCTTCCTTCACCAGCACTGCGCGGACGCGTGGACCAACGCCCTGACCACGTTGGGACTGTGACCCATGTCGGACGACGAGAAGACCCCCGCCCGGCAGGTCATCACCGACTACGCGCAGTCCCACTTCCGGTACTTCCGCACCGTGGACGGGACCGTGTACGCGCAGCGCACCGGCCACCCCGTGGCCCGCCCGATCCGCTCCCAGGGCACCACCGGCAGCCACCGCCAGGAACTCATGGTCGGCCTCTTCCGCGACGGGGTCGGCGTCTTCAACGGAACCGCCCTCAAGGAGGCGTTGGACTTGATCGAGGCACTCGCCCTCACCGAGCAGGTACAGCCCACCCACATCCGCGTCGCCCTCGGCTTCGACGGAGCCACCTGGCTCGACCTCGGCCGCGACGACGGGCAGTCCGTCCGCATCCACCCCACCGGCTGGGACATCCGCACCCCCGACCCGCAGGAAGTGTGCTGGCGCCGCACCCAGCTCACCGGGGAACTCCCCCTGCCCGCCAAGGACACCAACGGCAAGGGCATCGACCTACTCATGCGGCTGTGCAACTTCGCCGACGCCAAGACCGAAGCCCTCGCCATCGCGTGGCTCATCGGCTGCCTGGAACCGTCCGCACCCGTCCCCGCGCCGTTCCTCACCGGCCCGCAGGGCGCCGGCAAGTCGACGGCCGGGCGGATGCTCGTACGGATCATCGAGGGCATCACCGGCGACCTGCGCCGGGCGCCCAAGGACGAAGAGAACATGATCACTGCGGTCGCGGCCGGATGGATCACCGCCCTGGACAACCTCTCCCACCTGCCCCCGGACCTGTCCGACCTCATGTGCTGCATCATCACCGGAGCCGAAAGCATCAAGCGCGCGCTGTTCACTGACGGCGACGTCGTCCGCTCCCGCTACCGCCGCCCCATGCTGCTCACCGGAATCGACGCATGGCCGACTTCGCCCACCTGTGCGCCCAGCTCGACACCGCCACCGGCTTCGGGACGCTGGAGGCGTACCGGGCCAGCCTGGACGACCTCAACGACGACGTGATCGAGGGCGATCTCCTGGCGCAGACGGTCCTCAAGCACGCCGCCGAACTCACCCCGGGCACGGAAGAGCGGATGACGTCGGCGGAGTGGCTGCACGCCCTGACCGCCCTCTACAGCGGCGAGGAATGCCGCCCCCTGCCCAAGGGCTGGCCCACCACCGGCAAGGTCCTCTCCGACCGGCTGAGGCGCATCCAGCCCACCCTGGCCGCCCGCGGCGTCCTGGTCGACTGGGGACGCACCAGCGCCGCCCGCTACATCGAACTCAGCCGCCAGGCCCCGCCCCCGCCACCCGAGCAGCAGACCGCGTTCTGACCGCCCGCCCGGATAGGCAAGAGGAGCACGCCGCCGCGACGGGGTGCTCCTCTTGCTGTTCGGCGGCGGCGCCGCCCTGCACAGGTCGCCCGCGAAGCGGCCCGCTCTTCAAGCCCTGAGCGATGACGTAAGACCACAGACACCACCCTTCTCTTTCCTAAGTAGGGAAGATCTGCGTCACTGCGTCACCACAGGCCCCACAGACGGCCGCTGACCTGCCGCGACAGCGGTGACGCAGACGGCCGATCCCTGCGTCATCCCGCGTCATCAGCGTCACCCCGTGACAAGCGCCCGTGTCATCGGTGACGCAGCACCCACCCTGCTGCGTCACCGGAACCCGCAGGTCAGAAGCCTGATTGACGCAGGTGACGCAATGACGCAGAAATCCCAGCTTCGGACAGCACAGACCACCCGACTGCGCACCAAGGAGTAACCCGTCTTGGCCAGCAACCAGAAGCTCAAGCTCCCCGAAGTCCTGGAAGAGATCGGCATGAGCCGCGCCGCCTTCTACCGCATGCGCGCCCGTGGCCGGGCACCCCGACTCCACAAGCTCCCCAACGGTCAACTCCGCGTCAACCGCACCGACCTGGATGAGTGGTGGAACAACCTCGAACGCCCCGTCTACTGACCCACCCCGATCAATGACCGCTCGACAACGGGCCCGCCGCACGGCGGGCCCGTTCCCGTGAAAGAACCCTTGTGGGAAGCACGTACACCGTTCGGATCTGGGCCGTCCGTCAGCGCAAGGACCGGGGCCAGTCCTCAGCAGAGTTGCGGTGGAAGGTCGGCGAGACTCCACACTCTCAGACGTTCGGAACCAGGACGCTCGCCGACAGTCGACACGCGGAACTTCTGACCGCCGTCAACGCCGGTGAGCCCTTCGACGAAGCGACCGGCGTTCCGGTCAAGGAACTCCGGCAGCGCAACGACGTGAGTTGGTACCCGCACGCACGCGACTACATCGAGATGAAGTGGCCGACAGCTCCCGCGAAGACCCGGACGGGCCTCGCCGAAACCTTGGCGACGGCCACGCCTGCGCTGGTGACCAGCCGTCGCGGCATGCCCGACGCGCGGGACCTGCGCAGCGCCCTCTACAGCTGGGCGTTCAACTTCAACCGATGGACGGACGACCCGCCGGCCGAAGTCGCGCGCATCCTGTCGTGGGTGGAGCGCAGCACCGTGCCCGTGAGCGCCTTGGATGACCCGCTCGTCATCCGCAAGGTGCTGACCGCCTTCACTCAGCGTCTGGACGGCAAGAAGGCCGCCGCTGCCACCGTGAAGCGCAAGCGTGCCGTCTTCCACAACGCCCTGGGCTTCGCCGTGGAGGCCCGACGCCTCCCCCACAACCCGCTCCCACAGGTTCAGTGGGTGATCCCGCCGACTGGCGACGAGATCGACCCCGGCTGTGTCGTCAACCCCCGACAGGCCCGGACGCTGCTGGATGCGGTGGAGAAGCAGGGCCCGCGTGGCGAGCACCTGAAAGCGTTCTTCGGGTGCCTGTACCACGCGGCCCTACGCCCCGCAGAGGCTGTCTGGCTCCGACACGACAACTGCGAACTGCCCCTCACTGGTTGGGGCACCCTGCACCTGGACGGCTCGCGCCCGCGAGTTGGTCGCGGGTGGACCGATTCCGGGGAAGCGCATGACGAACGGAGCCTGAAGTGGCGGGCGGAGCGGGAGATCCGGCACGTCCCCATCCCGCCGCACTTCACCACCATGCTCCGGGAACACATCCAGATTCACGGCGTCGCACCGGACGGACGGCTCTTCCGCACGGCGCGCGGCGGATTCGTACAGGAGAGCGGCTACGGCGAGGTGTGGGCAAGGGCACGGAAGAAGGCGCTCACCCCCCAGCAGCACGCGTCACCGCTCGGAGGGCGCCCCTATGATCTTCGCCACGCGTGCGTCTCTCTGTGGCTCAACTCCGGGGTCGACCCCGTGGAGGTCGCCCGGCGCGCTGGGCACTCGGTGGCCGTCCTGCTGAAGGTCTACGCGAAGTGCCTGGACGGCGCCACCACCATGGCCAACGACCGGATCGACGACGCACTGAAGCGCTGGCAGTGACCCACGCCGCCCCACACATGCCCCATACGCACTGGTCAACACGTGATCCAGGGTGAGACACAGTGGGACAATCCACCCGAAATGGCCCCACGATCGCCCTGAATAGCGAAAGGGCCCGTGATCAGCATTTCTGCTGGTCACGGGCCCTTTCATCCACGTGGCGGCGCCAGGATTCGAACCTGGGTAGGCATAGCCGACGGATTTACAGTCCGTTCCCATTGGCCACTCGGGCACACCGCCTGGGATTGCTGCCCTTCGAACCGCTTTTCGGCGGTGCTCCGTGGCAACGACGTAAACGATACCTGATGCCCGGGGGTGCTCCGCCACCTGATTGATCAGTACTCGGAGGGGCCGGGGTGGCTAGGCTTGTCGCCCCCGATACCCCGATGCAAGGAGCCACAGGACATGGCCGACTCCAGTTTCGACATCGTCTCGAAGGTCGAGCGGCAGGAGGTCGACAACGCCCTCAACCAGACCGCCAAGGAGATCTCGCAGCGCTACGACTTCAAGGGCGTTGGCGCCTCGATCTCGTGGTCCGGCGAGAAGATCCTGATGGAGGCGAACTCCGAGGACCGGGTGAAGGCCGTCCTCGACGTCTTCCAGTCCAAACTGATCAAGCGCGGGATCTCCCTGAAGTCGCTGGACGCGGGCGAGCCCCAGCTGTCCGGCAAGGAGTACAAGCTCTTCGCGTCGATCGAGGAAGGCATCTCCCAGGAGAACGCCAAGAAGGTGGCGAAGATCATTCGCGATGAGGGTCCCAAGGGGATCAAGGCCCAGGTCCAGGGCGACGAGCTGCGCGTCAGCTCCAAGAGCCGCGACGACCTGCAGACCGTGATCGCCCTCCTCAAGGGCCAGGACTTCGAGTTCGCGGTGCAGTTCGTCAACTACCGGTGATCATCCGTAGTCGGACCTGTAGCTGAACCCGTAGCCGGACCTGTGGTTGAGGTCCTACGGAGAGGACGGAGAAGGGTGGGCACGCCGGTTTCGACCGGGGTGCCCACCCTTCTCGCCTGCCGGCCGCGGGTTCGCGGCGGTGCGTGCGTACGCGCTCAGCGGCGGGAGTGGCCGAACAGGAGGCGGTAGGCGATCAGCAGGACCAGGGAGCCGCCGATCGCGGCCGCCCAGGTGGCACCGTCGTAGAAGTTCTCGGAGATCGGGTGGTCCAGCCAGCGGGCGGAGATCCAGCCGCCGATGAAGGCGCCCGCGACGCCGATGAGGGTCGTTCCGATGAAGCCGCCCGGGTCCCGGCCCGGCAGCAGGAATTTGGCGATGGCTCCGGCCAACAGCCCCAGAATGATCCAGCCGATGATGCTCATGCCGTGAACCTGCCCTTTCGTGCCGTACGTGTGCTGTACCTGCGCTGTGTTTCCCCCCACAGAGGCCAGGTGCCCTGCTGTCATGCCTTGTTGTCATGCCTTGTTGTCATGCCTTGTTGTCGGGGAGGACGTCGGGGTGACGTCCGGCGGTTGCGGCGGTCAGTAGGGTGCGGCACATGACACAGGCCGGATCGGAGGCCCGGTTGCGCCGCACGCTCGGGGTCGGGGACGCGATGGTCGTCGGGCTCGGGTCGATGCTCGGCGCGGGGATCTTCGCCGCGCTGGGCCCGGCCGCGCGCGCGGCCGGGTCGGGGCTGCTGCTCGGGCTCGCGGTCGCCGCCGTGGTGGCGTACTGCAACGCGATGTCGTCGGCGCGGCTGGCGGCCGTGTATCCGGCCTCGGGCGGCACCTATGTCTACGGGCGTGAGCGGCTCGGCGACTTCTGGGGGTATCTGGCCGGCTGGTCGTTCGTCGTCGGCAAGACGGCCTCGTGCGCGGCGATGGCGCTCACCGTGGGGGCGTACGTGTGGCCGGGGCAGGCGCACGCCGTGGCGGTGGCGGCCGTGGTGGCGCTGACCGCCGTGAACTACGGCGGCGTCCAGAAGTCGGCGTGGCTGACGCGGGCGATCGTGGCCGTGGTGCTGGCGGTCCTCGCCGCCGTGGTGGTCGTGTGCCTGGGGTCCGGGGAGGCGGACGCCGGGCGGCTGGCCAGCGGGGCGTCGGGGGGCGCGGGCGGGGTGCTGCAGGCGGCCGGGCTGCTGTTCTTCGCGTTCGCGGGGTACGCGCGGATCGCCACCCTGGGCGAGGAGGTACGGGATCCGGCGCGCACCATCCCGCGCGCGATCCCGCTCGCGTTGGGCATCGCGCTGGTCGTGTACGCGGCCGTCGCCGTCGCGGTTCTCTCGGTGCTGGGCTCAGGCGGGCTGGGGCAGGCCCCCGCTCCGCTGGCCGACGCGGTGCGGGCGGCCGGGGTGCCGGGGCTG
>NZ_LRTR01000647.1 GCF_001550375.1 Streptomyces europaeiscabiei
CGGGGCCGGGGACGGCCCGCTGGCCAATCTCGCCGTCGGGGCCACCGCTCCGGCCACGGCCGCGCTGTCCCTCGGCACCAGCGGCGCCCTCCGTGTCGTACGCGACCGGCCCGGCGTGGACGAACGCTGCCGGGTGTTCTGCTACCACCTCGCGGACGGGCTGTGGGTACTCGGCGGGGCGGTCAGTAACGCCGGGGTCGTCGCCCAGTGGGCCGCCGAGTCCTTCGGCGGCGTCGACGTGGGCGATCTGCTGAAGGAGGCGGGCCAGGTGGAGCCGGGCGCCGAGGGCCTGATCGCCCTGCCGCATCTGCTCGGGGAACGCGCACCCTGGTGGGACCCGGACGCGCGCGGCGCCCTGATCGGGCTGCGCCGCGGACACGGCAGAGCCCACATGACCCGGGCCTTGATCGAGGGTGTCGGGCAGCAACTCGCCCTGGTGCGCGACTCGTTGCTCGCCGCCGACGCACCGATCACCTCGGTACGGGCCACCGGGGGAGCCCTGCGCTCCCCTCTGTGGGCGGAGATCGTCGCCGCCGCGCTCGACATGCCGCTGGAGATCACCGACGACACAGCGGGCTCGGGCTTCGGCGCGGCGCTGCTCGCCCGGTACGCACTCGGAGCCCTGCCCTCGCTGACCTCTCCGGTGCCCGGTGCCCGCGCCCACGGCACCGTGACCCCCGACCCGATGGCGGCGCGACGGCTGGCGGAGACCCGCGGACTCAGCGAACAGCTGTACCACCTCCTGCGAGAGGTGCAGAGGCCGCACCGATGACCACCGCGCCGGCGTCCCGCCGCAGTCGCGCCGCCTCCGCGACCGTGACCAGGGGAAGCAGGGCGAGCAGCGCGAACGCCACCCGGTAGGGGGCGGCGGGACCGGCCAGACCCAGCAGGGGCGCGATCGGGCCCGCCGCGTGCAGCGCCAGGGCGCCGAAGGCGACCCCGAGGCCGGCGGCGAGCTGCTGCACCGTGCTGGAGAGCGCGTTGGCGCCGCCGGTACGGTCCGCCTCGATGTCGGCGAAGCCGATCGTCGCGTACGCGCTGAGCGAGATGGACCGGCACACACCGCTCATGAACAGCACGGACACCACGACGGTCATCGGCGTGTGCGGGCCGAGCAGCCCGCACAGCACGAAGGTCACCGCCGTCGCGACCCCGTTCACCAGCAGCACCGTACGGAAGCCGAAGCGGCGCAGCAGCGGGGTGGTGAGCGGTTTGACGGCGACGTTGCCCGCGAACACCGCGATGAGCACCAGCCCGGCGGTGGCCGCGCTCCAGCCGAAGGCCCCCTGGAACATCAGGGGCAGCAGGAACGGCACGGCGGTGATCGACGCGCGGAACAGGGCGCCACCCGCGTTCGACACCCGGAAGGTGTCCACCTTCAGCGCTCCGAGGTCGAGCAACGGGCTCCGGCTGAGCTGGAAGTGACGTGTCGTCACCAGGCACAGAGCGACTCCCGCGGTGAACCAGGACGCGCCCGCGCCCCAGGCGGCGGGCACATCCCCGAACCGCTCCAGCCCCAGCACCACGGCCGCCAGCCCGGCGCCGCCGGCCCCGAAGCCCACCCAGTCGAGACGGGTGCGTTCCGTCCGCCGGAGATCGGGGACGAGCCGCTGGGCGAGCGGCAGCGCCAGCACGCCCAGCGGCACGTTCACCAGGAAGATCCAGTGCCATGAGGCGTACGTCGTGACCAGCCCGCCCAGCGCCGGTGCGAGGACCGGGGCCAGCAGCCCGGGCCAGGTCAGCCAGGCGATCGCCCGCAGCAGATCCGGCTTCCCGGTGGAGCGCAGCACCGCCAGCCTGCCGACGGGAACCATCATCGCCCCGCCGATGCCCTGCGCGACGCGCATCACCACCAGCTCGGGAAGCCCGTCCGCCGCCGCGCAGAGCGCCGAGGCGAGAGTGAACACGGCGATCGCCCAGACGAAGACCCGGCGGGCGCCGTAGCGGTCGGCGGCCCAGCCGCTCACCGGGATGAACACGGCCAGCGCGACGAAATACGCCGTCATGGCGACGCCGATGTCGGCCGGTCGTACCTCGAAGGACGCGGCCATGTCGGGGGCGGCTGTCGAGATGATCGTGCCGTCCAGGTTCTCCATGAAGAACGCCCCGGCGACCAGCAGAGCCAGTCCCCGGCCCGCTTCTGAGCCCTTCGGGCCGTCCCCGCTACTCACCGCTGCCTCTCCGTACTGTGTTGTCCCGACGATGGCCCGCCGGTGCCGGTGCCGGTGCCGGTGGGCACGGGCATCGGCGTCGGCGGACCGCTGTCCTGGATCTGCCCGGGAAGGACGACGGCTGTGGTGTCACCGCCGCAGGCCGTGGTGGTCGTCAGCTGGTGGGGGACCCCGGTGGAGGGCTGTTCCCGCCTTTCCCGGCGACCTCGGGGGTATCCGGGGAGGGGAGGGGCGGGGCCGCGACCGCGTACCGGGGCGACTCGAGGGCCCCGGCGTGAGCGCGTGGTGCCTGGCACTCGCTTCTTCGGGGGCCGTCGTCCGGGGACGTCGACCACCTGCAGTGCGTATGGCTGCCGTACCGCTGCCGTACGGCCTTCGTCGGTTCCCGACATGGTGCGGGTCCCCGGTGGGGCACGGCAGGGTCGGTCAGCCCTGCGCAGCCCCGCCCCCGGCGGTGGCGTGCACCGCGTGGCCGCCGAACTGCCGGCGCATCGCCGCGAGGGCCTTGAGCTGGTCCGCATCCGGCTTGCGGGAGGCGAAGCGGGCGAAGAGGGCGGCGGTCATGGCGGGGGCGGACACGGAAAGGCGTACCGCCTCCTCGACCGTCCAGCGGCCCTCGCCCGAGTCGTCGACGCGGCCGGAGAGAGTGGCCAGGCCCGGGTCCTCGTCCAGGGCCCGCACCAGGAGGTCGAGGAGCCAGGAGCGGACGACCGTGCCGTGCCGCCAGGAGGCGAGCACCTTGGGCACGTCGGGCACGTACTCGCTGGCCTCCAGCAGTTCGTAGCCCTCGGCGAGCGCCTGCATCATGCCGTACTCGATGCCGTTGTGGACCATCTTGGCGTAGTGCCCGGCGCCGACCGGGCCCGCGTGGCACAGCCCGTCCCGGTCGGGGGCGAGCGACTCCAGCAGTGGCCAGACGCGCTCGACGTGCTCGTCCTGGCCGCCACACATCACGGCGTAGCCGTTCTCCCGGCCCCAGACGCCGCCGCTGACCCCGCAGTCGACGTAGCCGATACCGTGCTCGGCGAGCATCCGGGCGTGCTCGGTGTCGTCGCTGAAGCGGGAGTTGCCGCCCTCGACGATCACGTCGCCGGGGGACAGCAGTTCCGCGAGCTGCCGCAGGGCCTGGCGGGTCGGGTCGCCCGAGGGGAGCATCAGCCACACCACGCGGGGTCCGGCGAGCTTCGCGACGAGTTCCTCCAGGGAGTCGGCGTCACGGTCGGGGGAGGTGCGGCTGTAGCCGAGCACCTCGTGGCCGCGGTCCCGCCAGCGGGCAGCCATGTTGCCGCCCATGCGTCCGAGTCCGACGATTCCTATCTGCATGTGTCTTCAGTCCTTCGTGCGGTGATCGGTGGGGTGGGGCGAGGCGCCGCGCAACAGGCCGAGGACGACGCTGTTGTCCAGGTCGCCGAGGCCCTGTTCCACGACCGCCGCGTACAGCCCGGCAACGGTCGTGGAGAGCGGCAGTGCAACGCGTTCGTCGGCGGCGCCGTCCAGGACGAACCCGAGGTCCTTGTGGAGGTAGCGGGCCGGGCCGGACGGGGTGAAATCCCCCTCCGCCAGGTGGTGCCGTTTCTGTGCGAGCACCTCGGAGGAGGCGAGCCCGCCGGCGAGTACGTCGAGCAGTGCGGCGGGTTCGAGGCCGCCGCGTTCACCGAGCAGGACGGCCTCGGCCAGCGCGACCAGGGTTCCGGCGACGACGAGTTGGTTGCAGGCCTTGGCGAGGGAGCCGGAGCCGGTGTCCCCGAGGCGCCGTACGGTCGAGCCCATCGCCTCCAGATACGGGCGGATTTGCGCGACCGTCTCGGCCGGGCCCCCGGCCATGATCGACAGGGTGGCGTCGCGGGCGCCCCTCACGCCGCCGCTGACGGGGGCGTCGACGACCGTGATGCCCTGCGGGCGCAGCTTCTCGGCCAGGGCGCGTACCGCGACGGGGGAGACGGTGCCCATCACGACCAGGGTGTCCATGACCGGCTGTCCGGAGCGCAGTCCGTCCGGGCCGTCCAGCCGCTCGATCACCTGGGGGAGGTCGGGGAGCATGGTGAGGACGACCGGTGCGGCGGCCGCTACCTGCTCCGGGCTGTCGGCGGTACGGCAGCCGGCGGCCGCGGCGGTCTCCAGCGGGGTCCGGCCGCGGTTCCAGGCGAGTACGTCGAAACCGGCCCGGGCGAGGTTCACCGCCATGGGCAGTCCCATGGCGCCGAGCCCGAGGAAGCCGACAGTCGCCGGACGGCCGGGCTGCCCGGTGCCGGTGCCGGTGCCGGGGCCGGCGCCGCCGTCGGCGACGCTCATGTGCCGGCTCCCGCAGGAGTGCTCTGACGAGCCGTCAACTCGACGAGACGGCCGATCAGTCGAGGGCTCTCGACCACATCCCGGTTGACCACGAAGGGCGGTACGCGGCCCGCCGACACCTCCAGCACGGCCCGGACCGCGCTGCCACCGTTCCCGGCGGACATCTCGTCCGTCCACGCCAGGGCGTGCGGGCTGAGCACGACCTGGTCCATGCCCAGCAACGGGTTGTCGGCGGCGGGCGGTTCGCTCTCGAACACGTCCAGTCCGGCGCCCCTGATACGCCGTACCCGCAGCGCGTCGATCAGGGCGACCTCGTCCACGATGGGTCCGCGGGCCACATTGAGGAGGACGGCCGTGGACTTCATCAGCGACAGCCGTCGCGCGTCGACGAGATGACGGGTCTCCTCCGTCAGCGCGCACATCACGATCACGGCATCGGCCTGCGCCATCACGGTGTCGACGTCCACGAGCCGTACGCCGAGCCCGGCGGCGGTCTCCGGCGGGCAGTAGGGGTCGTACGCCACGACGTCGACCTCGAACGGCCGCAGCAGTCCGACCAGATCGCGGGCCGTGTTGCCGAGGCCGATCAGACCGATACGGCGGCCGGTGAGCCCCAGGCCCATCCACTGTTCCTTCTCGGCCCAGCGCCCCTCCCGTACCAGCCGGTCCTTGGCGGTCACGTTGTGGAGCACGGCGAGCAGCAGGGTGAGGGCGGCGGTGGCGACCGGGCGCCGGGCGCCGTCCGGGGTGATGGTCACCAGGGCGCCGTTGCGGGTGCACGCGTCGAGGTCGACGGTGTCGTAGCCGACGCCGAACCGGGCGAAGAGGAGCGGGGGGCGGGCGGCGCCCTCGAAGGTGCGCGCCGTGACGGCGGGGCCGGCGAACAGGACGGCGTCCAGGCCGTCGACGTCCGCCGCGAGCAGTTCCCGGGTGTCGCGCGGCAGGTAGTGCCAGTCGACGCCGGCGGCGTCGAGTTCGCCGAGCCGGATGTCGCCCCACACGTTGCGGCCGTCCGCGTCCAGGAAGTCCCGGCTGACTCCGACTCTGAACCCCGCGGCGCTCATCACAGCACCGCGATCGGGTTGACGGGCGAGCCCGTGCCGCCGGGGACGTTCAGTGGGGCCACGACGAACAGGAACTCGTAGCGGCCGGCCTGCGCGCAGGCGGCGGAGAGCGCTTCGAGGTCGAGGTTGTCCAGCAGCGGCACGCCCATGGCGGTGATCGCGAGGGCGTGCACGGGGGAGTGCAGCCCTTCGACCGGGGAGGGCCGTACGTCGCTGTCCCCGTCGCCGCCGAGCAGCGCGATCCCGCGCTCGGCGAACAGCGGCATGGCGTCCACGTGGAAGCCGGCGCTCGCGTTGTCCGGGTTCCAGGCGCCGAGTTCGGCGCGGCGCCGGAAGTGGCCGGAGCGCAGCAGCACGGCGTCGCCGTCGCCGATGGTGATGCTGAGGGTCTTCTCGGCGGCGGTGACGTCCGCGGCGTGCACGGCCCGGCCGGGCTCCAGCCAGTCGGTGCCGAGGACGGCGGGCATGTCGATCAGTACGCCCTTGGTGACCAAGGGGCCGAGCGAGGACACGGCGCCGAAGCGGGCGCCGCCCGCGTCGACCACCTCGCGTGCGGTGCGGCCGTCGTAGAGCTGTCCGCGGTAGGCGATGTGGGAGAGCGCGTCGAGGTGGCTGACACCCTTGCCGTGGTAGTCGACGGCGATGAAGTCCTTGTGACAGGACGGTTCGGGGGCCTCGACGTCGCCGAGGTCGGACATGTAGTGGAGGGCGGGCTTGCCGTTGTCCGGGCCGGGCGCCGTGTTCCACGGCAGGGCCGTCGGGACGGTGGTGCCGGTGCGGACCAGGGCGGTGGCGCGGCGTGCGTGTTCGGGGGTGACCCGGTTCCAGGCGCCGCGGTCGGCGTCGGCCGGGGCCCAGCGGCCCCAGGTGCTCAGCTCGTCGAAGAGCGTGTCGAACTGCGCACGGGACAGAGCGGGTCCGTTGTCCGGTTCGGGGCCGGAGGCGTGGTCGCCGGGGGAGGAGGGAGATGGATCGTGCGGGCTGCTGGTCATCTGCTGCTCAGCGCTCCAAGGCTCGCAGGGTGTCGTCGGCCGGCCCGGAGGGCGCGCTACGGTCGAGTGGTCCCGAAGGGATGCGGGAAACTCGACGGCAAAGCGTGCGTCGACGGCATTGTCGTTCGGGGGCACACGAGAGACAATAGCCAATATGCTGAACGACGAACAGAATGATGGGTGGAGTTACTGGTGAGCGCAAGTGACCCGGGTAGTCTCGTTCCCGCAGTGACGCGGGCCGTGGCCATCCTCGACGCACTCGGCGAGGCGGAAGGGCGCCCGCTGTCGGTGAGTGAGATCGCGCGCGCCCTGGGCCTGCCGAAGTCCTCGACGGGCAACCTGTGTGCCTCGCTGGAGGCGGCCGGCATGATCGCGCGCAACGGCTCGGGCTTCGGCCTGGGGCGCAAGCTCGTCGAGTTGGGTGGCCGCTACCTGGCCACTGTCGATCAGCTGCGCGACTTCTACGAGCTGTGTCGGCGCAGTGCCCACATCTCGCGGGAGACCGCGCGGGTGGCCGTGCTCGACGGCTTGGACGTCCTCTACCTGGGGCGTTACGACGGCACGCAGCCGTTGCGGCTGACCGCCAACATCGGTGACCGCTTCCCGGCCAACTGCACGGCCACCGGCAAGGCCATCCTGTCCACACTGGACCCGGCGGTGGCCGAGGACCGGCTGCGCGGTCGCACTCTGCCCGCGCTCAGTGAGCGGTCCATCACCTCCGTGCCCGCCCTGATGGACGACCTGGCGAAGGCTCGGGAGCGCGGCTATGCGATCGACGACGAGGAGGCCACGGCGGGCATCCTCTGCCTGGCCGTACCGGTCAACGGCATCCGTACGGACTCGGCGCCCTTCGCGATCAGTGTCACCGTGCTCAAGGCCCGGCTCGACGGCGAGTTCCAAGAGGCCCTGTTGAAGGACCTGCGGACCATCGCCGCGGGGCTGACGAACCCCATGCTTCCGCAGGGGGCGCCGCTCGGCGGCTGAGTTTCGGGGGGCCTGCGCGCGCCCTCTTCGGTGTCATCCACGGCGGCCGTACGGAGATCTCTCCGTACGGCCGCCGTAACTTTGAGGCAATAAAAACCGGCAAAACCATTGACCAGCATGCTGGTAGCTGTACAGGATTCTGGTCGAGCCGATGGAATGGTCCTCGGCTGGCAGATCCCTTCGGAGAAGTCCGTGTATGACGCTCCCGATGACACAGCTGACACAGCTCCACACCGGCCCCTGGTAAGCATCCGGGGGCTGCGCAAGCGATTCGGCGGCACTCTCGCCCTCGCCGACGTCGACCTCGACCTTCACCCGGGCAGGGTTCTCGCCCTATTGGGTCACAACGGTGCCGGTAAGTCGACCCTGATCAAGGTCCTCGCCGGGGTCTACAAAGCGGACCAGGGCGAGGTCACCGTCGCGGGCCACCCGCTCGGCACCGAGGCGGCCTCCGCGGAGATGTCCTTCATCCACCAGGACCTCGGCCTCGTCGAATGGATGACGGTCGCCGAGAACATCGCACTCGGCACCGGCTACCCGCGCCGCGCCGGGCTCGTCTCCTGGAAGCAGGTCCGCGAGCGCAGCACCGAGGCGCTGGACATCGTCGCCGGTCACCTCGACCCGGACGCCGCGGTCGCCGACCTCACCCGCGCCGAGCGCTCCCTCGTCGCCATCGCCCGCGCCCTCTCCACCCGGGCCCGGCTCATCGTCCTCGACGAACCCACCGCGAGCCTGCCCGCCGCGGACTGCGCCCGCCTCTTCGACGTCCTGCACACCCTGCGCGACCGAGGACACGGCATCGTCTACGTCAGCCACCGGCTCGACGAGGTCTACCAGGTCGCCGACAGCTTCGCGGTCCTGCGCGACGGTCACCTCATCAGCGAGGGCCGCCTCGCCGACCACGGCCCCGACCGCATCGTGCGCGACATCGTCGGCCACGAAGCGGAGACCCACCGCCCCGAGCCCGGCCCCAAGGCCCCCACCGGCGAGGCCCCTACCGTGCTGCGTCTCACCGGTGTCACCACCGAGGGCGCGGGCCCCGTCGACCTGGAACTGCGCGCCGGGGAGGTCCTCGGCATGGTCGGTCTCACCGGCGCCGGCCACATGGACCTCGGCCGTGCCCTCGCCGGTTCCCGGACGATCCAGGACGGTGAGGCACTGCTCGACGGCAGGCCCTACCGGCCCGACTCGCCCGCCGCGGCCGTCGACGCGGGCATCGGCTTCGTCACCAGCAACCGCCAGGAGGAGGGCTGCGCCCTCGAACTCACCGTCAGGGAGAACTTCCTGGCCAACCCGCGGGCCGACAGCCGCTCCCCGTGGCGCTGGATCAGCCCGTCACGCGAGCGCGCCCAGGCGACAGCGCTGATCGAGAGGTTCGGCGTACGCCCGGCCAACTCCGAGGCACCCATCGCGACCCTCTCCGGCGGCAACCAGCAGAAGGTCATGATCGGCCGCTGGCTGCGCCTCAGCAGGCGCGTCGTGATCCTGGAGGAGCCGACCGCGGGAGTCGACGTCGGCGCCAAGGCGGAGATCTACCGCCTGCTCGACGACGCGCTCGCCCAAGGACTCGCTGTCCTCCTCATCTCCACGGACTTCGAGGAAGTCGCCGACGTGTGTCACCGCGCCCTGGTCTTCGTACGGGGCCACGTGACCGCCGAACTCAGCGGCGAAGCCCTCACCGTCACCGAACTCACCCACGCCGCGTCGGCCATGCCGGCGCTGACCGGAACGGCGGACAACTGATGGCCACCGAGACCGAAGCCGCCCGCCCGCGGGCCGACCAGAGCGGTACCCCACCGCAGGACGGGACCGTCGGGGACGGCGCAAGCAAGGGAACACCCCGCGGGTCGCGCAAGCAGTCCCCGGGCGGCGCCGACAAGGACGCGAGCAGCGGCTCCATCGTCGCCCGGCTGCGCGGCGGCCACCTCATCGGCACCTACGGCCTGCTCGGCCTGACCCTCCTGCTGTTCGTGATCTTCGCGCTGGCCCTGCCGGACACCTTCCCGACGATAAACAACGCCTCGTCGATCCTGTCCAACCAGTCGATCCCCGCGATCCTCGCCCTCGGCGCGATGATCCCCATCGTCACCGGCAAGTTCGACCTCTCCGTCGGCTACGGACTCGGCTTCGCCCACGTCCTGGCCATGCAGCTCATCGTGAACAGCGGCTGGCCCTGGCCGATCGCCTGCGTCGTCGTCATCCTCGGCAGCGGCATCGTCGGGGTACTCAACGGCCTGCTGGTGGAGTTCGCCAAGATCGACTCCTTCATCGCCACCCTCGGCACCGGCAGCCTCCTGTACGCCTGCACCGGCTGGATCACCGACGGCGCCCGGATCGTACCCGGCCCAGGCGGCCTGCCCCCGGCCTTCACCGACCTGTACGACTCCACGTTCCTCGGCCTGCCGGTCCCCGCGTTCTACGTCCTCGCGCTCGCCGTGGTGCTCTGGCTGCTGCTGGAGCGCCTGCCGCTCGGCCGCTACCTGTATGTCATCGGCTCCAACGCCCGCGCCGCCGACGTCGTCGGCATCCCCACCCGCCGGTACGGCATCTACGCCTTCGCCGGTTCCGGACTCGTCGTCGGCTTCGCGGGCGTCCTGCTCGCCGCACAGCAGCAGATCGGCAACCCGAGTGTCGGCATGGACTACCTGCTGCCCGCCTTCGTAGGCGCCCTGCTCGGCTCCACCGCCATCAAACCGGGCCGCGCCAACGCCGCCGGAACCGTCGTAGCCGTCGCCATCCTCGCCATCGGCCTGGCCGGCATCCAGCAGCTCGGCGCCGAGTTCTGGGCGACCTCCCTGTTCAACGGTGGCACGCTGCTCCTCGCGGTCGGCCTGGCCGGCTACTCCGCCCGCCGCCGGCTGCGCGCCGGCGCCAGTGCCACCCGCCGCTCACTGTCCACGCCCGGGACGGAACCCGCGACGGAGCAGCCGGCTCCTGCCGCGATCGGTTCGTCCGTGCCCGTTCCGTCCGCCACCGCCGCGTCCGAAGACGACGCGCCGCACACCCCCTGACCGCGGACAACCTCCGCGCCCTGACCGCGGACAACCTCCGCGCCCGTCTCGTCGCCTGCTCGCCTCCCGCCTTTCGCAACTTTCTCAAGGAGCACCGCCGTGTCGTACCACCCCACTCGCAAGGCAACCATCAGAGCCATGGCCGCCCTGGCCGTGCTCACCGCTTCCGTCGCAGGCTGCACCCGGGGCTCCGAGAGCGCCGGCTCCACCTCCGTCGGCGAGTCCTCGAAGGGCGGATGTCCGGCCGTCCTGGCGAAGGCGAAGAAGGCGGTCGCGGGCGCCGAGGCCGTCGACGCCCCCTGGGGTGGGCCGACCACGGGCCCCAAGGCGGTCGCCGGCAAGACGGTCGTCTACGTCGCCCAGAGCATGACCAATCCCGGCGTCGCGGGCGCCGCCGAAGGCGTCAAGGAGGCCGCCAAGGCCATCGGCTGGAAGGCGCGGATCATCGACGGCCAGGGCACCCCGGCCGGTATCCAGGCCGCCGTCAGCCAGGCCGTCGCCGTGAAGCCCGACGGCATAGTCCTGTCCGGCTTCGACCCCAAGTCGACCGCACAGCAGGTCGCGCAGGCCAACGCCGCAGGTATCCCGCTCATCGGCTGGCACGCCGTCGGCACCCCCGGGCCCAGCAAGACCCCGAAGCTCTTCAGCAACATCACCACCAAGGTCGAGGACGTCGCGAAGATCAGCGCCGACTGGGTCATCAGCCAGTCCAACGGCCGGGCCGGCGTGGTGGTCTTCACCGATGCCTCCATCCCGTTCGCCAAGGGCAAGTCGGACCTGATCGAGAAGGAACTCGCCACCTGCTCCGACACCAAGGTGCTGTCCACCGCCAACATCCCGATCGCCGACGCCAGCAGCCGTACCCCCCAGGAGGTCTCCGCGCTGCTGTCCCGCTTCGGCACCAAGTGGACGCACTCGGTGGCCATCAACGACCTGTACTTCGCCGACGCGGCACCCGCGCTGCGGGCGGGCGGCAAGCAGGGCAACGGTGCCCCGTTCAGCATCGGCGCCGGCGACGGCGACCCCTCGGCCTTCCAGCGCATCAGCAGCAAGCAGTTCCAGGCGGCCACGGTGCCGGAACCGCTGTCCGAGCAGGGCTGGCAGATCATCGACGAGTTCAACCGCGCCTTCGCCGGCAAGCCCGCCAGCGGCTACATCGCCCCGGTACACATCACCACGGCGGCCAACAGCGGCGGCGGCTCCTCCTGGGACCCGGAGGGATACCGCGAGGCGTACCGGAAGCTCTGGGGCAAGTAGGCGACCCCGTCCGGCGCCGGCACGTCCTTCCCGTCCCTTCCGCCCCTCCCGTGCCTCCCCGGCGGGAGGGGCCGCTCCCTCGGCCCCGGTCTCCTCTTCTTCCGTCCGTCCCCACATTCCCCACGTCCTCACATTCCTTCCGTAGACACAGGAGCTCACGCGTGAATCCGCACTCGACCGCTTCCGCCCCCGCGTGGACCGATGTGGACCAGCGGGCCGTGGACACGGCCCGAGTCCTGGCAGCCGACGCCGTACAGAAGGTCGGCAACGGCCATCCGGGTACGGCGATGAGCCTCGCGCCC
>NZ_LRTR01000648.1 GCF_001550375.1 Streptomyces europaeiscabiei
CCCCGCCGCGCCTCCGACCTCCCGGACCGGCTCGCGGGGACGAGCCTGGCCCGTACCGCGTGCGCGGTGGCGCTCGCCGCGGGCCGTACGGAGCAGGCGGCAGCGCTGCTGGAGCAGGGCCGGGCGGTGCTGATGGCGCAGGACCTCCAGGCCCGCAGCGATGTCTCCGACCTGGACGCGGTCCATCCGCAGGAGGCCCGTGAGTTCACCGCCCTCGCCCGTCGGCTGCGGGAGACAGAGTCGGATACGGATGCGGAGACGGCGGGCGCGCCGACCGGGCCCGGCGACGCCGCACGGATTCGGGAGCAGCACGAAGTGGCAGAGGAGTGGCAGCGGCTGCTGGCCCGAATCCGGGGGCTCGACGGCTTCGAGCACTTCCTGCTGCCGCCCAGCGCCGAGCAGATGCGGCGCGAGGCGAAGGAAGGGCCGATCGTCCTGATCAACATCGACCTGCTGCGCTCCGATGCCCTCGTCGTCACTGCCAAGGGCATCGAACTCGTGCGACTCGACGCCACCGAGGGGCGGCTTGCGCACACCGCACGGCGGTTCCTCACGGCGGTCTCCGTGGGGGCCGGCGAGTCGCGCGCCCAGCGCAAGGAAGCCGCCGCGACCGTGTTCGACACTCTCGAATGGCTGTGGGACACCATCGCGGAACCGGTGCTGGAGGCGGCGGGTCTGACCCGGCCGATCCCCGATGGCACCCCGCGCGGTGCGATACCGAGGCTGTGGTGGTCGGCGTCCGGGCCGCTGGCCCATCTGCCGCTGCACGCCGCCGGTCATCATCGGGCGGCGGCGCTCGGTGACGGGCGCTCGGTGCTGGACCGGGTCGCCTCCTCGTACACGCCGAGCATCAGGGCGCTGCGGCACGCCAGGCAGGCCCGGGCGGCGCGCGGCGG
>NZ_LRTR01000649.1 GCF_001550375.1 Streptomyces europaeiscabiei
GGCGGGGGCCGCGGCGAGCTGCGCGAGCGGCTCGCGGCGCTGGCGGCGGGGGAACCCGTGCCGGGGGTCGTGCAGGGCACCGCGACCGTGCCGGACCGGACCGTGTTCGTCTTCTCCGGGCAGGGCAGCCAGTGGCACGCCATGGGCCGGGAGATGCTGGAGCGCAGCCCGGCGTTCGAGGAGACTGTCGCCGCCTGCGACGCGGCCTTCGCGCCGGTGACCGGCTGGTCCGTTCGGGAACTGCTGCGCGGTGAACTGCCCTCCGCCGACTACCCGCTGGAGCGCATCGACATCGCGCAGCCGGCACTGTTCACGATGTTCGTGTCGCTGGCGGCGGTCTGGCGTGAGCTGGGCGTGGAGCCGGACGCGGTGGTCGGGCACAGCCAGGGCGAGGTCGCCGCGGCCGTGGTCGCGGGGGCGCTCACGCTCCAGGAGGGGGCCCGCATCATCGCGCTGCGCAGCCGCGCGCTGCACCGCGACGGGGGCGGCGGCGAGATGGCGTTCGTCGAGCTGCCGCTGGCCGAGCTCCGTGAGCGCATCGCGGGCTACGGCGAGCGCATCGCCGTGGCCGCCGTGAACACGCCGCGCTCGGTGACGGTGTCCGGCGACACCGACGCGATCGTCGACCTGCTGATCGAACTCGACGACGACGACATCGTCTGCGGTCGGCTGAACGCCTCGTGCGCCTCGCACAGCCGCCACATGGACCCGCTGCTGCCCGAGCTGCAGGCGCAGCTGTCCGAGCTGGCGCCGCGGGACACCTCGGTCGCTTTCTACTCGGCGGTGACCGGCGCGCCGATCGCCACCAGCGGTCTGGACGCGGCCTACTGGAGCCGCAACCTGCGGGAGACCGTGCGGTTCGAGGAGGCCACGCGGGCGCTGCTCGCCGACGGATACGGGCTGTTCCTCGAGGTGTCCCCGCACCCGGCCCTGATCATGGGGGTGCAGGACACGGTGCAGGACGCCGGGGCGGACGCCGTCGCGGTGGGGACGCTGCGGCGTGGTGAGGGCGGACCCGAGCGGTTCGTGCTGTCGCTGGCGGAGGCGTACGCCGCGGGCGTCCGCGTCGACTGGGCCGCGCTGCTGCCGGCCGCCGAACACGCGGAGTTGCCCACCTACCCGTTCCAGCGGCAGCGGTACTGGTTGCCGCCGAAGCCGGCGGTGCGGGACGCGGGCGCCGTCGGCCTGGGTGCCCTCGGTCACCCGCTGCTCGCCGCCGAGGTGACGTCGCCGCGCTCCGGGTCGGTGGTGCTCACCGGCAGGCTGTCGACGGCCGCGCAGCCCTGGCTGGGCGAGAGGCGGGTGCACGGGCGGACGGTGCTGCCGGACGCCGCGTTCCTGGAGTTGGTAGCCCAGGCCGGGGACAGGGCCGGCCTCGACCGGATCGAGGACCTCGCGCTGCACGAGCCGCTGGTGCTCCCCGAGGGTGCGGGCGGACCGGGCGACGGGGTGCATCTGCACGTGGTCGTGGGCGAGGAGTCCACGTCCGGGGGCCGTCCGGTCGACGTGTACTCCCGCGCCGAGGGCGCGGCCGAGGACGCGTGGGTCCACCACGCCTCCGGGACGCTGGGCCGGGCGGCGGGAGCGCCCTCCTTCGATCTGGCGGCCTGGCCGCCCCCGAAGGCGCAGCCCGTCGCCGTGGACGAGTGGTACGAGGCGTCGGCGGACGGCGGCCTGGAGCTCGGCCCGGTGCTGCGGTCCGTACGGGCCGCCTGGCGGCGCGGCGACGAGTTGTTCGCCGAGGCCGAGCTGGCGCAGGACCTGCACGCGGACGCCGGTGCGTTCGTGCTGCATCCGGTGCTGCTGGAAGCGGCGCTGCACCCGCTGTGGCACCAGGAGGCCGCCGCCGACGGGCGGCCGCGGGGTGTTGCCCGGGTGCGCGGTGCCGAACTGCACGCGCGGGGCGCGACGACGGTCCGGGTGCGGATCGCGCCCGCGGCGGGCGGGGCGGAGGTCACCGTCGAGGTGGCCGACGCGTCGGGCCGCCCGGTCGCCTCGATCGCGGTGCTGGAGTCCCGGGAGATCGCCGCGGGCAAGCTTGCCGACGGTGCTTCGCGCGGTGGCGCGCTGCACCGGCTGGACTGGACGGCCGTGCCGACGGCCCCGGCCGGATCGCCGGTGGAGTGCGCGGTCGTGGGCTCCGCGACCGGGCCGGTGACGTCCGCGCTGGACGGCGCGGGCTGGTCGGTGCGGCATTGTGCCGGTCTGGAGGAGCTCGCGGGGGCGGACGACGACGTCCCGCCGGTGGTGTTCGTGCCGGTAGAAGCGGACGCCTCGGCCGAACCGACCGCCGAGACACGGCGGGTGACGGCGTCGGCCCTCGCCACGCTCCAGGAGTGGCTGGCCGGGGAGCGGTTCACCGCGTCCCGTCTGGTCGTTGTCACCCGGGGTGCGGTCGACGCCGGCGCGGGTGCCCCGGACCCGGCCACGGCTGCCGTGTGGGGTCTGGTGCGGTCGGCGCAGACGGAGCATCCGGGCCGTTTCGCGCTGCTGGACCTGCCCAGGGGCGAGGCTTCAGCCGGTGACGGGGACGCTCGGCCGTTGCCGGCCGGTGTGCCGTTCGACACGGAGACGCAGTTCGCGCTGCGGGCGGGCGAGGTGCTCGTGCCCCGGCTCGCGGTGGCGGCCGAGGCCGTGACGGAACCCGCCGAGGGCGGTCGTCCGCTCGCGCCGGAGGGCACGGTGCTCGTCACCGGCGGCACCGGAACGCTGGGCGCGCTGGTGGCCCGGCACCTGGTGAGCGCGCACGGCGTGCGGCACCTGGTGCTGACCAGCCGCCGGGGCCCCGACGCGCCCGCCGCGCGGCGGCTGGACGCCGATCTGACCGAACTCGGCGCCGACGTACGGGTCGTGGCCTGCGACGTGGCGGACCGGGCGGCGGTCGCGGACCTGCTGAACGGCATCGACGCGGCGCACCCGCTGACGGGTGTGGTGCACCTGGCGGGCGCCCTCGACGACACCGTCGTGGAGTCGCTGACGCCGGAGCGCCTCGACGCCGTGCTGCGGCCGAAGGCGGACGGCGCCTGGCATCTGCACGAACTGACCCGCGAGCTGCCGCTGGCGGCGTTCGTGCTGTTCTCGTCCATGGCGGGCACGCTCGGAGCGGCCGGCCAGGGCAACTACGCGGCGGCGAACGTGTTCCTGGACGCCCTTGCCGCGCACCGGCGTGCCCAGGGCCTGCCCGCGCACGCGCTGGGCTGGGGCTTCTGGGAGGAGGCCAGTGGCCTGACCGCGCAGCTGGGCGAACGGGATCTGGCCCGTATGGCGAAGGCCGGCATCCTCCCGCTCGCCTCCGAGCAGGGGCTGGCGCTGCTGGACGCGGCGCTCACCCGGCCGGAGGCGGCGCTGCTGCCCACCCGGTGGGAGCCGCGCCGCCTGCGGGAGCTGGCCGCGGCCGGTGCCCTGCCGC
>NZ_LRTR01000065.1 GCF_001550375.1 Streptomyces europaeiscabiei
CCGCGGCCACCGTGCCGTCGCCGCCGTCGGCGACCGGCAGCGCCTCGACCTCCAGATCGGGCACCACCCGGCGCAGGCCCGCCGTGACCCGCTCGGCGACCTGGACGGCCGTCAGTGTGCCCTTGAACTTGTCCGCGGCGATCAGCACCCGCGGGACTGCCGTGTCCGTGTCGATGTCCGTCTCGATCCCGTCCACTGCGGCGTTCGCCACCTTGCGTTCCCCTCGCTCATCAGGCCTTGCGCACGTCAAGGCAGTCGCGCCGCTGCGACCCTAACCGCCCCGGCCCCGTACGTCATGCCCCGTCCCGCTCTCCGAACACCGCGCGGGTGACCGGAGAGCGGGCCGGAGAGCGACGGCCGACAGCCCCCGGCGGGCCTCGGGGGCCTCGGCGGGCGCCCACCCCGTCACCGGCCCGGAGGGGAGTCCCGGCCGCCACCGCATGGGCCGGTGGCGCGCCCGCACCGTCACACGCGTGCGCCGCCCACGCCACGGCCCCATCCGTACGCCGCCCCGCGAGCGACCATGCCCTCGATCGGGTAGACCTCCACCATGACGCCCACCACCCCGACACCCCTCGCGCCCCCTGTGGGCGCCGCACTCGCCGACCGTGTTCTCGGGGGCTGGCTGGGCCGGATCGCGGGGAACATGCTCGGGAAACCGGTCGAGCAGGGGGACCTGTGGACGCGGGAGCGCATCGACCGGTATCTGCGCCAGGCGGGGGCCCTGCCCCTCACCGACTACCTCCCCGAGCCGGCCACCGAGAGCGACGGGCGCGCGCTGCGGCCGGAGTGGCGCAGTTGTGTACGCGGCCGGATCCACGGCAGCTGCCGCGACGACGACATCGACTACGCGATCCTCGGACTGCACCTGCTGGAGACGCACGGTTTCGGTTTCAGCACCGAGCAGGTCGGCGACCTTTGGCTGCTGCGGCTGCCGTATCTGCAGACGTTCACCGCGGAGCGGGCGGCCTACCGCAACCTCGCCCAGGGGCTGAAGCCTCCGCTGACCGCGACGTACGACAACCCGTACCAGGAGTGGATCGGCGCCCTCATCCGCGCCGACGTCCATGGCTGGACCTGCCCGGGCCTGCCCCGGCGCGCGGCCTCGCTGGCCCGGCGCGACGCGGTGCTCTCGCACACCGGCAACGGGGTGTACGGCGCGATGTGGGCGGCGGCACTGATCGCGGCGGCGTTCACGGCGCCGGGGGTGCGGGCCGCCGTGGACGAGGCCCTGGCGGTGATCCCGGCGGGCAGCCGCCTCGCCCGGACCGTGCGCCGGGTCGTGTCGCTGCACGACGCCGGGTTGGACTGGGAGGACACGCTCACCACGGTGGGTGAGGAGACGGCCGGGCTGGGCTGGATCCATGTCGTGCCGAACGCGGCGGTGCTGACCGCCGGGCTGCTGTACGGCGAGGGCGACTTCACCCGCACGATCGCGCTGACCGTCCGCGCCGGCCTGGACACCGACTCGAACGGGGCGACCGCCGGTTCGGTGGCGGGTGTGCTGTGCGGGGCGGCGGCGATTCCGGACCGGTGGAAGGACCCGTTGGAGGACACCGTGCGCAGCGCCGTCTTCGGCTTCGACGGGGTGCGCATCAGCGAACTCGCGGAGCGCACGGTGCGGTTGGCGGAGGCCTCCGGCTGCTGAGCGCCGGTCGTTACGCTCCGCGAGCGCCGATTTCACGCCCTTCGGGGCCGTCTACCCTTTCCGGATGGCCACCTCGGACTTCGCCGCCTACATCGCGAGCCTGCCCCGTGTCCTCGCCGGCGCCGCCGCGCTCTTCCGGGACGCCGAGGGGCGGGTGCTGCTCGTCGAGCCCAACTACCGCGAGGGATGGGCGCTTCCGGGCGGGACGATCGAGTCGGACGACGGGGAGACCCCGAGGCAGGGCGCGCGGCGCGAGACCCTGGAGGAGATCGGGCTGGACGTCGAGCCGGGGCGGCTGCTCGCCGTGGACTGGGTGCACGGAGTGGGGCGGCCTCCGCTGGTGGCGTACGTGTACGACGGCGGGGTGCTCTCCGACGAGGAGTTGAAGCGGATCCGGTTGCAGGAGGCGGAGCTGCTGTCGTGGCGGCTCGTCCCGCGCGCCGAACTCACCGGGTATCTCCCGGGGACCCTCGGCCTCCGGGTGCTCGCCGCTCTCGACACGCTGGCGGACGGCACGGGCACGGTCGAGTTGGAGAACGGCAACCGGGTGGGTCGGACCGTCGAAGGACCGGCTACGGACCGGTGAAGATCGGCCACGGCGGCGTTGTTCGACTGCCGCCCTCTGCTTACAGGAGTCACCTGACATCGAGTCAACTCCCCTTGTACAGAACGTGAGAAGCGTGAACCCTTCACTTAATAGAAGTTTAAAGCGCTGGCTGAAAACGCTGCCCGTTTGTCACTCCAGCATCTAGGCTGACGTCACCCCCGTCCGAGCGATCGCGCCCCATGGCCCCGCTCAGGAACCGGGGCAGTACTCGGGACACCCGTGACCGGCGGCCCGAGCGCGGGCCGTGGCTCCGGGAGATCCGGAGCACCTGGGGGAACGGTCACCGGGAGCCGCCCGGAGCAGTCGGTCTCCCCCCACCTGCGGGCCGATCCTCGCCCGTCCTCACCGAACAGGCAGCTGAGGTCATGGAACCACTGGGCTCAGACGATCCCGAGGAGCTAGGTCCCTACCGTCTCGTGGCACGGCTCGGCGCAGGAGGGATGGGACGGGTCTATCTGGCGCGCTCCCCACAAGGGCGGACCGTCGCGGTCAAAGCCATCCGTCCCGAGCTGATGGGGGACAAGAACTTCCGCATCCGCTTCCGCCGCGAGGTGGAGGCCGCCGGAGCGGTCGGCGGCAGATACACCGCGCCCGTGGTGGACGCCGACCCGGAGGGCGCCATCCCGTGGCTGGCCACGGACTACATCGCCGGGCCCACCCTGGCCGAGGCGATCGCCGCGCACGGCCCGCTCCCGGCGGAGTCGGTGCTCGTACTGGGCGCCGGCATCGCCGAGGCGCTGATCTCGGTACAGGCCGCCGGTCTGGTGCACCGCGACCTCAAGCCGTCCAATGTGCTCCTCGCCGCCGACGGCCCGCGCGTCATCGACTTCGGCATCGTCCGGGCGAGCGACGGCTATGACCTCACCCGCTCCGGCGCACTCTTCGGCTCCTTCGAGTACATGTGCCCCGAGCAGGCCACGGGCGAGCCGCTGGGCCCCGAGGGGGACGTCTTCTCACTGGGCTCGGTGCTCACGTTCGCCGCGGCCGGACACGCGCCGTTCAGCGGCACCGCCGCGGCCACGCTCCTCTACCAGGTCGTGCACAGCGCACCCGACCTGACGGGCGTGCCCGAGCCCCTGGACAAGATCATCAGCCTCTGTCTCACCAAGGACCCCCGGCTTCGGATCACCCCGGACAAGCTGGCCGCCGCCTGCGCGCCGGGGGGCGTGGAGCAGTTGACGGGTGACGGCTGGCTGCCCCCGTCGGTGACCTCCTCGATCGCGCTGCGCGCGGCGGCGGTCCAGACCCTGGACGCCGCACCGAACACCCCGGTCGCGTTTCCCATGACCGGGACCGGCCCCGAGTCCGCCGCGTACGGCTTCCAGCAGGAACGTCCCGCCTACAGGTCGCAGCGGGACGGGGCCGCGTACGCCTCGCGGCAGAGCCGGGTCGCGTACGACTTCGAGCACGAGGCACCCGGTCCCCCCCAGACCCCGTCGGCGTCCGGCTCCGGCCGCCCGTACGACGGCTCCGGGCACCCGGGCCGACAGCGCGAGGTGCCGCCGCCCGGCGGTGCCGACGGCGAACAGCCGGGATCCGGGCACCACTCCCGCACGGAGCCCTCTTCCGCTCCCGAGGAGCCGGAGCCGTACCGCCCCTCCTCCGCCGGGCATCGCCGCACCGTCCCGCGGCCCGGTCCGTCACGGCGTACGGTCCTGACCGTGTCCGCCGGCTCCGCCGCC
>NZ_LRTR01000650.1 GCF_001550375.1 Streptomyces europaeiscabiei
GAGGGCGAGGGCGAGGGCGAGACGGCCGAATGCGAGGCGCCCGCAGCGGAGGCGGTGTCACCGGAAGGGGCGGTACAGGGCGTGCGCGTCCGCGCGTTCAGAGTCGCGGTTGCCCCTGAGCTTGTCGTTTAACCTCGCTGTGTTGGAGGTGGGGATGGGGCAGGCAGTGTTGGAGTCCATCAAGTACTCGGCGGTATGCCAGGACTGCGGTGCCCGGCTGGAGTGCTGCGGCGTCCAGGCCCTGGTGGGCGGCTCTTTGCGGTGGGACATTGAGGTCATCTGCTCGGCTTGTGGGTTCGCGGTGGCTGTGTGCGATGGCGTACTGCCGGCTGACCGCCGCGATCAGTTGCTCTCCGAGCACGGAGCGGCGAGGTTGCGGGTAGCTTCCCCACAGGGAATGAGCATCGCGATCATGCGAGTGCTGCGGGCTGAACTCGGCCTTGGCCTGACCGAGGCTAAGGCTGAACTACGACGCGTGCTGGCCGGGGAGTTCTCGGGAACCCTTCCCGAGATGGAACTCCTCGCCCGCAGCCTGCGGGTGGCCGGAGTCTCTGCGGTAGCCACTCGGCCATAGTGCCCCGCCCCGGCCTGGTCTTCTTCGCTCGCCAGCTGGCGGCTGACCTCGAACAGCGCGTCGTGCAGGCTCACCCACCTGGGCATTCGCGGGACAGGCGGACGGCCTCGCATGAGCATGCGTTCCGTCACAGAACCGCACTCATACGAAGGCCGCAGGGGTGAGTCTGCTGCACCACGATGCCCGGGACGAGGCGTTCGGCTTCACGTCCCACTTTCGAGAGGACCTCTACACATGTCTGACCCGGCGCGGTGACACCCTGTTCGAACTCACGGACGCGATGCTCTGCGGAGACGGCCCGGTGACCTCGCCGGTCGACCTGACGCTGCCGGCCGAGCACCGGCGTGGGCACGGCGCGTTGTACGAGGCGCTCAACCAGGGCCGCATCGACGCGGCCGGGCTACGCAAGGCGCTGGCCATGCTGCCGCAGCCCAAGGCTGCCGACGGGCGCCTGGTACTGGCCGTCGACGTCGCCGCGTGGCTGCGACCCGACGCGCCGACCAGCCCGGACCGCCTGTTCTGCCATGTCTACGGACGCTCGGGACGCTCCAGCGACCAGTTCATCCCCGGCTGGCCGTACTCGTTCGTCGCCGCGCTGGAGACCGGGCGGACGTCGTGGTGCCAGCTGCCGGACGCGGTCCGGCTCGGCCCGGACGACGATGTCGCCGAGGTCACCGCCGCCCAGGTCCGGCGTGTGGTCACCGACCTGATCGGCCAGGGGCAGTGGGAGGACGGTGACGAGGACGTTCTGGTCGTGTTCGATGCCGGCTACGACGCCCCGCGCATGGCCTACCTCCTCGACGGCCTTCCCATCGAGGTCCTCGGGCGGATGCGTGCGGACCGTGTCATGCGACGGCCGACACCTTCACTCAAGGAGTACGCCCTGTCCTATCCCCAGGGCGGGCGACCGCCGCAGCACGGCAAGGAGTTCCGCTTCGCCAAGCCCGACACGTGGGGCGAGCCCGACGCGGAGACCGTGCAGGTCACCGACCGCTACGGCACCGCCATGGCGATGGCCCGGAACCGCATCCACCCCCGGCTCACCACCCGCTCCGCGTGGATCGACCACGACGGCGAACTCTCCATCATCGAGGGCACCCTGATCCGCCTCCAGGTCGACCATCTGCCCGGCGGTCACGACCCGCTGCCGGTCTGGCTGTGGTCCTCCAAGACCGGCATGACCGGCGAGGACGTCGACCTGCGGTGGCAAGCGTTCTTGAGGCGCTTCGACCTGGAACACACTTTCCGTTTCGTAAAGCGGACGCTCGGCTGGACACGTCCCAGGCTCCGCAGCCCTGAGGCTGCGGATCGGTGGACGTGGCTCGTGATCGCAGCGCATACCCAGCTCCGGCTCACCCGCGAGGCCGCAGCCGATCTCCGCCGCCCCTGGGAGAAGCGGGCTGAACCCGCCCGGCTCACCCCCGCCCGCGTCCGCCGGGGGTTCAGGAACCTCCGCCCCCACCTGCACAGTCCTGCCCGTGCACCCAAACCCTCAACTCCCGGACCAGAACGCCCACTCGGCTCGAAGAACCGGCGACCCGCCACCCGTTACGACGTGGCCAAATCGACCAGGCGCCCAGAAAGCATCGCCGAACGTAATCAGCTCAAAGCTCACAAACCATAAAACAAGCAGAGCATCTGGAGTTTGCTCCAGGTCTGATTTGCGGTGGAGCGACTACGGCAGCAGACCAGCCGACTTCCTTGTCCCTGCTATTCCTCGTGGTTCCCTGCACGATCTGGCACGGGTCCTGCACGATGTTGCTTTAGACCTGCGGCCCTGCCATCCCTCGGACGGTTGCGGCGGGATCACGGTTCAGCCTGTGCGGACGACCGCACCTTATTGTGACTTCGTCGTGTGATCAGATCGGCTCGTATTGGCAGGTAGCGGCTCGGGGAGGGCCGCGGAGGAGGGGAAACCGTGATGCCCGCCGTCGCCAGAGAGACGACACAGCCGTGCCCGGATTGCGGCACGGAGATCCGCGGCGACAGCCGGTTCACCCTCTGGTGCGCCGCCTGCGACTGGAACGTGGACCCCAAGGAGCCGCAGCCGGAGGCGGGACGGCTCGAACGAGCCGAGCGCACCCTGGCTCGACGACATGGCGAGCAACTGCTCACCGAGATGCTGAGCGGGCGCACACCGCGCCCGCGGCGCGACGTCTCAGCGGTGATGGCCACCACGCTCGCAATGACCGTGCACGGCCTCACCCTCGCGCTCGCCGCCGGCGGTGTCTGGTGCATGGTGGCAGGCCGGGGCGCCGTCACCGTGGTGGCGGGTCTGGTGTTCCTCGTACTGGCCTGGGCGCTTGCCCCGAGGGTGGGCCGCCTGCCCGACGACCGGCCCGTGCTGTTCCGGGCCGACGCGCCCGAACTCTTCGCCCTGGTGGACGAGGTGGCCCGGGCGGTCGGTACCCGAAGCGTGCACACGATCGCCGTGGACGGGAGCATCAACGCCAGTGTCATGACGTACGGTGTGCGCGGCCGGCGGCTGCTAACGCTGGGCATGCCGCTGTGGGAGGTCCTCACTCCCGCAGAGCGGATCGCGCTGCTCGGCCACGAACTGGCCCACTACGCCAACGGCGACACGCGCAACGGCCTGGTGGTGGGCACGGCGGTGCGCACCCTGTCCCTCTGGCACCACACCCTGCAGCCGCTTCCGCATCCCTCCGCTGTCGAGATGGCCGTCAACGCCCTCTACGTGGTGCCGCGCCTGCTGGTCCGAGGAGTACTGGAACTGCTCGTCCGACTGACGTCGCGGGCCGGGATCCGGGCCGAGTACCTCGCCGACCGGTTGGCCGCCCGCACCGCTTCCACCCAAGCGGCGGCGGGCCTCATGGACCGGTTGCTCATCACCGAAACGTTCGAGGTCCTGCTGCGCAGCGAGGCAAACCGTGCCGCTCTGGGCGGGTCGAGGTCCACCCGAGAGGCCACAGCCCGGGCCGACGAGCTGTGGGGGCTGCTCACCGCATACGCGGCGTCCGTCCCGGAGCACGAGTACGAACGGCAGCGCCGCGCCGGAGCGCGACGCGGACACCAGGTCGACACCACCCACCCACCGACCCATCTGCGGCGCGCCTGCCTGCTCGCCGCGGAACCCGTGGCAGCCATGGTGGTGCCGCAAGCCCACCAAACCGAGCGGATCGTCACGGAACTTGCCGCGGCCCGCACCGAGGCGGCGCGGCGCCTGCTACGCGACGGCCTCGGAGACTGAGCCCCCGCGGCCGCCCCGCCGCTTCTGGGATCTCTTGCTTGGAATCACCGTCGGCCACCCCAGTCGATCGCCGCTGACCCCGCATCCGGAACGGCCTTGGCACGGCGACTTCTTCGTCCCGAAGCAACTTGGGCGGGGGCGCTGCCTTGGGGTGGTGGGGCTTTCACCTGCGCGGATAGTCCGCAGGCGTTCGCGGTTGTTCGCCGTTGTCCGCTGGCGTTGTCACGCAGTTAGACACCGAGCCTTTTCAGTGTGACCACCGATCAGGTGACGGCTTTGATGCCCCTGGCATCAAGCACTCGCCGAGAGAGCAGTCAGTTGAAAGCGTCTGTCATGCAGTCCACCTGGCAGTCGGCGGCCTCGTAGCGCTGGCGGAGGGCGGCAGCTGCTTCTTCGCGCTCCACGAAGAGGTGCCCGTAGCGCTGACACGCCACCCTGGTCACGTCCTTGACCGTGACGATGGCCGGTTTCGCCACGTGCGGCCCGGCGGCGCGCTGCGGCGATCGCCACGTCCGCAGAACGCAGCAGGTTTTCTGGATCGCTCCCGGATCACGGCCGCCCGGGCCCGTTCCGCCGAGAGGGGGCGCAGGACACGTCCCCGTCAGACGAAGCCGGCGGCGACAAGCGTGAGACCGAGCGCTATGAACAGGAGTCCGCCGGGATCGTGACGCATCTGTCCAGTCTTCACCACACACATGGTGATCGTCGTGCCCGCGCCGACTGACGCTGCCGATTCTCGGAGCGACTTGGTGTCAATGAGCCTTCCCCAAGGCCACCGATCGGGTGACGCCACCGGGAGGCGCAACGCACGAGACTCCGGCGCCGTTGGGGGAGGTGTTCGAAGTCTCAACCCACGGGCACAGGAGCCGCGTTGGTCCTCCATTCTGCCTCACTCGACCTGCCCCACGCCCTGGTCGAGTGGGTCACCATGCTCATCGTCACCCGCGAGAGCGACCGCCGCTGCAAACTCCCGCCGCACCAACGTGCGCTCGTCGGCCTGACGTACCTGCGTAAGCACGACACGCTCGCCCAG
>NZ_LRTR01000651.1 GCF_001550375.1 Streptomyces europaeiscabiei
ACCAGCGCCCGCAGCAGCGCGGGCACGCCCGCGCCACGCCCCAGCGCCGCCAGGTCGAACTTCACCGGAACCAGGTGCGGCTCGGGCCGGCGCAGCGCCGCGTCGAGCAGGTCGAGCCCCTCGGCGAGCGTCAGCGGATGGGCGCCCTGGCGGCGCATCCGGGCCAGCTCGGCCTCGCCCAGGTGCGCGGTCATTCCGGTGCCGTGCTGCGCCCACAGGCCCCACGACAGGCTCACCGCGGGCAATCCCCGGTGGCGGCGGTGCGCGGCGAGCGCGTCCAGGAAGGCGTTGGCCGCGGCGTAGTTGCTCTGGCCCGGCGAGCCGAGCGTGCCCGCGGCCGAGGAGAACAGCACGAACGCGGCCAGGTCCAGGCCCGCGGTCAGCTCGTGCAGGTGCACCGCGCCGTCGACCTTCGGGCCGAACACCGCCGCCAGCCGCTCGGCGCTCTGCCCCGCCACCATGCCGTCGTCGATCACCCCGGCCAGATGCAGCACGGCCGTCCACGGGCGGTCGCCGGGCACGTCGGCGAGGACGGCCGCGACCTGGTCGCGCACCGCCACGTCGCAGGCGACGATCCGCACATCGGCCGCGCCCGCCTCCTCCAGGGCCGCGGCCACGGCGTCCGCGCCGGGCGCGTCCGGACCCCGGCGGCCGGTCAGCACCAGGTGACGCACGCCGTGTTCGCGCACCAGCCGCTCGGCAACGGCCCGGCCCAGTTCACCGGTGCCCCCGGTGATCAGGACGGTGCCCTCCGGATCCAGCGGCTGCGGCGCGGTGAGCACCAGCTTGCCGGTGTGCCGCCCCTGGCCCATGTACCGGAGCGCGTCGGGCGCGTTCCGCAGGTCGTAGGCCGTGTACGGCAGTGGCGCCAGCGCCCCCTCGGCCAGCAGCTCGGTGAGGATCGCGAACATCTCCCGGATCCGCAGCGGGCCGCTCTCGATCAGGTCGAACGCCTGGTAGCGGACCCCGGCGTGGACGGCGGCCACCTCGTCGGCGTCGCGGACGTCGGTCTTGCCCATCTCGAGGAACCGGCCGCCCTCACCGAGCAGCCCCAGCGAGGCGTCGACGAACTCCCCGGTGAGCGCGTTCAGGACGATGCCGATGCCCTGCCCGCGCCACTTCTCGGCGAAGCCGGTGTCGCGCGAGGAGGCGATGCGGTCGTCCGCGAGGCCCAGGGCGCGCAGCGCCGGCCACTTGCCCTCGCTCGCCGTGCCGTACACCTCGGCACCCAGGTGCCGGGCCAGCTGGACGGCGGCCATGCCGACACCGCCGGCCGCCGCGTGCACGAGCACCTTCTCACCCGCGCGCAGCCCGCCCAGATCGGTCAGCGCGTAGTACGCGGTGAGGAACGCCAGCGGCACGGTCGCGGCCTGCGCATAGCCCAGGCCCTCGGGGACGCGGGCCACCACGCGGGCGTCGGCACGCACCTCGGTGCCGAACGTGGCGACGGACAGGCCCATCACCCGGTCGCCGACCCGCAGATGCGTCACGTCCGAGCCGGCCTCCACGACGTCACCGGCGAACTCCAGACCGAGCTCCGGCGCGTGCACCACGTCCAGGGCGTTGAGCACGTCACGGAAGTTCAGGCCGGAGGCGCGCACCCGCACCCGCACCTCCCCGGCGCCCAGCGGCGCGGAGCGGTCCACGGGCACGGCGGTGAGCGCGTCCAGGCGGCCCTTCTCCCGGACGGTCAGGTGCCACGGAGCGTCCCCGGCGGGCACCGCCACCGTGGTGCCCGCCCCCTGGGCGCGTACCAGGCGCGGGACGTACCCGCCGTCGCCGCGCAGCACCAGCTCCGGCTCACCGTCGGCGGCGAGCGCGGCGTGCAGCATCGCGGGATCCAGCGGCTGCGTGCCCACGTCGACCAAGCGCAGCAGCCGCTCCGGCTGCTCGGCCCGTGCGGTGCGTACCAGACCCCACACGGCGGCGTCCGCGAGGCCGCCCGCCTCGTCCTCCGGGCGGGCGGCGACGGCGTCCCGCGTCACCCACACCACCTCGGTGCCGTGCAGGTGCTCGTCGGCCAGGACCCGCTGGACGAGCGCGAGCGCGTCCAGCGCCGCGCCCCGCGCGTCAGCGGCCGGGGCACCGGTCCTGTTCGCCGTCAGGTCCACGACGAGGCGGCGCGGCGCGGCACCCTCGGCGAGCGTCTCGGCAGCCGTCACCCCGAGCGCCTGGGCGACCGTGCCGTCGCCGAGCACCAGCAGCCCCTCGCCGCCGGTTTCGGGCCGTGCGTCCGTCTCCAGGCGCATCCGCTGGAAGTCCAGGCGGTACAGGTGCTCCGCCCCGGCGTCCTGGGCGGCCCGCAACTGCTGTGCCGTCGCCCGCTGCATCCTGAGCGCACGGGCTCGCAGCACCGGCGCTCCCTCGGCGTCCGTCACCAGGACGGACGCCACCGGAGCCTGGTCCTCGGGCTCCAGAAGCTCGATCCGCACCCGCAGCTCGGTGCTTCCGGTCGCGTACAGCTCCACGTCCGACCATGCGAACGGCAGGACCACCGCGTCGCCCTGTGGCCGGTCGTCCGCCGACGTGATCCCGGCGAGCACGTGCAGCGCGCTGTCGAGGAGCGCCGGATGCACTCCGTATCCCTCGGTCGTGCCCGCAGCCTCCGGCAGCACGACCCGCCCGTACGCCACCCTGCCCCGGGTGCGCAGTTCCTTCAGGGCGCGGAACGCCGGACCGTATGTGAAGCCCTGCGCGTCCAGGCCCTCGTAGAAGCCGCCGAGGTCGACCGGGTCGGTGTCCGGGACGGGCCAGCCGTTCAGCTCCGGCGCCGCCTGCACGCCGTCGTCCGCGGGCGCGGCGTCGGCGACCTCACCGGTCGCGTTGAGCTGCCACGCGCCCGGGTCCGGCGTGTCCTCGACCTGGCTGTAGACCGCGAGGGCGCGGTGCCCGTGCTCGTCGGGGCCTTCGACGCGAACCTGCAGCCGCACCGCCGTGTCCGCCACGAGCGGCTTGGCCAGGGTCAACTCGCGCACCCGCGCGGCCCCCACGGCCCGCGCGGCCGCGAGCGCCACGTCCACCAGGCCGGTGCCGGGCACCAGCGTCCCGCCGAACACCGCGTGGTCGGCGAGCCAGGTGTGCGTGCGCGGCGAAAGGCGCCCGCTGAGCAGGTGACCGTCGTTGTCCGGAAGGGTGGCCACCGCCGTCAGCCATGCGTGGTCGGCGGGCGTGAGCCCCGCCGCGGCGATGTCGGTCTCCGTCCGGGCCCCGGAGGTCGCGGGCAGCCAGTAGCGCTGGTGCTGGAAGGCGTAGGTGGGCAGGGGGGCCGGGGTGGGGTGGCTCGGAGCGAGCAGGGCGGACCAGTCGATGGTTCGGCCGTGGGTGTGGAGGTGGGCGGCGGCCTGTGTGAGGGCGAGGGCTTCGGGGCGGTCCTTGCGCTGGGCGGGGATGACGTGGGCCTGGGTGTCTTCGGGGAGGCAGGTGGTGGTCATGGCGGCGGCGGTGCCGTCGGGGCCGAGTTCGAGGTAGGTGGTGGTGCCGAGGTTGTTGAGGGTGGTGATGCCGTGGGCGAAGCGGACGGTGTTGCGGATGTGTCGGGCCCAGTAGTGGGGGGTTTGGATGTCGTCGGTGGCGAGTTGGCCGGTGAGGTTGGAGATGACGGGGATGGTGGGTGGGTGGAAGGTGAGGGTGGTGAGGGTGGTGCTGAATTCGTCGAGGATGCTTTCCATGTGGGGGGAGTGGAAGGCGTGGGAGACGTTGAGCCACTTGGTTTTGCGGCCTTCGTCTTCGAAGTGGCGGGTGATGTCTTCGACGGCTTGGTCGTCGCCGGCGATGACGGTGGAGCGGGGTCCGTTGAGGGCGGCGATGGAGACTTGGTGGGTGCGGCCTTGGAGGTGGGGGAGGACTTCGTCTTCGGTGGCTTGGAGGGCGACCATGGGGCCGCCTTCGGTGGCGGTTTGCATGAGTCGGGCGCGGGTGGCGACGAGGGTGCAGGCGTCGGGGAGGGTGAGGATGCCGGCGATGTGGGCGGCGGTGACTTCGCCGATGGAGTGGCCGATGAGGTGGTCGGGGGTGATGCCCCAGGATTCGGTGAGGCGGTAGAGGGCGACTTGGTAGGCGAAGAGGGCGGGTTGGGTGTATTGGGTCTGGTGGATGTCTTCGCTGGTGTGGACGAGGTCGCGCAGGGGGCGGCCCAGGAGTGGGTCGAGGTGGGTGCAGACCTCGTCGAAGGCTTGGGCGTAGGTGGGGTAGTGGGTGTAGAGGTGTTGGCCCATGCCGGTGCGTTGGGTGCCCTGGCCGGGGAAGACGATGGCGAGGGTGCCGTGTTTGGCGGGCTGGCCGGTGACGAGGTGGGGGGATGTCCGGTCTTCGGTGAGTGCGTCGAGGGCGGTGAGGAGTTCGTCGGGGGTGGTGGCGGTGGCCACGGCGCGGTGGTCGAAGTGGGTGCGGGTGGTGGCCAGGGCCAGGGCGGTGTCGTGGGGGTCGGTGGTGGGGTGGGCGCGGACGTGGGCGGCCAGGCGGGCTGCCTGGTCACGCAGCGCGGCCGCGGTCCTGCCCGACACCGTCCACGG
>NZ_LRTR01000652.1 GCF_001550375.1 Streptomyces europaeiscabiei
GGGGGGGGGGGGGGGGGGGGGGGGGGGGGGGGGGGGGGGGGGCCTGGGGCCGGGGGCTCCATGGCCGGGCCCGTGCACGCTCCATGGCCGGGCCCGTGCACTCGAACGAGTGGTGCCCAACCCTGCTGTCAGGCCCTGAGCTGCCCGAACCGCCCCCTGTGGAACAGCAGCGGTCCAGTCGTATCGTCGTCCGTGCCCAGCGCCTTCACCCGGCCCACCACGATCAGGTGGTCGCCGCCGGTGTGGACGGCGTGGATCGTGCAGTCGATCCAGGCGGCGGCGCCGGTGAGGCGGGGGGAGCCCGTGGCGGGAGCCGGGGTGTGGGCGACACCGGCGAACTTGTCCGCGCCGCTCACCGCGAAGCTCCGGCACAGGTCGCCCTGGTCCGCGCCGAGTACGTTCACGCAGAAGACGCCCGCGCGGGCGATCCGGGGCCAGGTCGTCGACGTACGGCCGACCATGAACGCCACCAGCGGCGGGTCGAGCGAGAGGGACGAGAACGACTGGCAGGCGAAACCGGCGGGGCGGCCGGCGGGCATGCCGTCGAGGTGTCCGGTGAGGTGCCCGGTGGAGGCGGGGTCGTCGGCCGACGGGGTCGACGGCGGTGCGGTGATCACCGTGACGCCCGTAGCGAAGTTGCCCAGTACGCGCCGGAATTGGGCCTGGTCCACCGGCGCTCGCTCGTCCTCGCCGACGCAGCGCAGCTCGGGGCGCGGCAGTGCTTCGACGACCGGTTCCGGGTGCGTCGTCCTACGGCTTCTGTCCGCCGGGTCCGCCCTCAGATAGCGGACGGCGGTGGCTGCCATTCCAGCGTGTCCCATCACATCACCATTGGAGCTGACGGAGCGTCAGAAGTGAAGTGGGGTCCCGTAACGGTTCTCCCGCGGTCGTCAGCGGCCCTCGTAGCGCGGTGTCCGTCGTTCCACGAAGCTCGCCACGCCCTCCTGGGCGTCCGCCGTCGTCATGTTGATCTCCTGCGCGGCGGCCTCGGCGGCGAAGGCGGTGGCGCGGTCGGTGTCGAGAGAGGTGTTGACCAGGTGTTTGGTCAGCGCCAGGGCGCGGGTCGGGCCGGCTGCGAGACGTTCGGCCCACTCGCGGGCCGTCTTCTCCAGGTCCGGTGCGGCGACGACACGGTTGACGAGGCCGAGGCGCTCCGCGTCGGCGGCGGACAGGGCGTCGCCGAAGAACATCAGCTCCTTCGCCCGGTGGGGGCCGACGAGGCGGGGGAGCAGATAGGCGCCCCCGCCGTCGGGGACGAGGCCGCGCCGTACGAACACCTCGATGAAACGGGCCTCTTCGGCCGCCAGTACGAGGTCGCAGGCGAGGGCGAGATGCGCGCCGATACCGGCCGCCGTACCGTTCACCGCCGCGATCACCGGCTTCTCGCAGTCGAGGACGGCCGCGATGAGCCGCTGGGCGCCGAGGCGGATCACACGCGCCACGTCACCGGCCACGCGCGCCCCGCCGCCGGTCGATCCGCCGCCGCCCG
>NZ_LRTR01000653.1 GCF_001550375.1 Streptomyces europaeiscabiei
CCACCGGGCACCGCCCCGTCCGCGACTTCGACGTGCCCAGGCCCGGCGGCCGGGCCCCCGCCGGAGGCCGCCGTACGCACGTCGCGCTGCGCGCCACCCTGCTGATCACCACGTGTGTGTTCGCGCTGGGCTCGTGCGGTGTGATGGGGATGGTGGTCGGTGCGTCGTCGGGTTCCGTCACAGCAGGCCTCGACTCCGACGACGCGGCCAAGTACCGCCTCACCGATTTCCCGACACAGCAGGCGGCGACCTTCGCCGAGCAGTATGCGCTGCTGTGCATGACGTACTCCCCGGAGACCGCTTCGACGCGCCGCAGCGACCTCGCTAGGTACGCCTCCGCAGGCGTCGACCAGGACTGCGGCTGGGGCGGCCAGGGGTCGAGCACCGCCCTCTCCGCCACCTGGGACGGGACCACCGAGCAGTTCGCCGAGTTCGGTGCCCACGGCCGCTACCTCGGTGTTCAGGTACGCACGAAGGACGGCAGGCTGACCTCGCTCAGTGTCCCCGTCTACGTGAAGGACCTCGCGACCGGCGACGGCATGCGGGTGGCGGGCGATGTCGGCCAGATGCCGATGCCGCCCCGAGCCGACGTGCCGGCGGTCGACCAGAACGCCGAGGTCGTGGACGACGAACTGTCGCGACAACTGCAGGAGAAGGTGCTGCCGGGCTACTTCGAGGCGTGGGGCGCGTCCGACTCGACCTCGATGGCCCGCTTCATCACCTCCGACGCCACAATCACGGCGACTTCGGGACTGGTCGGCCAATTGACCGACCCCAAGGTCAACGAGGTCGTCGCGCTGGTGCCGGCGAGCGTCCAGGACTCCGACCCCTACGCCTATGCCAACGGGCAGTCCGTGCAGCTCCGGGTGGCCGTCGACTGGACCGACCCGAAGAGCGGGACGACCGTGCTGCGTTCCTACCGCATGACCGTGGTGAACACGGCACAGGGCTGGTTCATCAAGGACATCCGTGGTGGTGTGCGGGATGCGGAGGGTGGCCGGGCCGACTCCGACGCGGAGCCCGCGCCCGAGGCCACCGGCAGTCCCTCGGCGTCCCCGTCGCCCTCCGCGTCGTCCACGGACAAGCAGGCGGACAAGAAGCCGAACAAGTCGTGATTCCCACAGACACCGCACCGCTCATCCCATGACGTTCATCATCCCTCCGAGAGGAAGCACCATGTACCTCGCCGCCGATTCCCAGCTGGACTCGATGTTCGACAGGACCGAGACCCTTCTTACCAACGCGGGCACGATGGTCGCCGTCATCGCCCTGCTCATCCTCGGCATCCGCATGCTCATGTCCATGAAGCGTGGCGACGGCATGCGCGAGGCCTTCCAGGGCTTCGGCATGATCGCGCTGGCCGCACTGATCATCGGCGGCGCGAGCGGGCTCGCCGGCGTGCTCATCGAGATCGGCGGCGAGATCGGCGGCGACAAGAACGGCTGACGGCTCTTCAGGAGGTTTAGGAACGAGGGGATTCAGCCACCATGGCCCACGAAGCGCCACCAGAACCGTTGGTCGCGTACGACCACACCGATCTGGTCAACCGCCCCAAGCGGATCTGGAACTGGGGCAACATCCCGCTGCCCGGCCTACTGCTGCCCGCACTCGGGGCGGCCTTCGGCTTCGGGCTGGTCTGGCTCGTCACGCTGTTCACGCTGTCCGCGTTCCTCCCCTTCCTCGGCATGTCCATCTGGACGTCGGTTCTCTACTTCGGACCGCCGTTCGCCGTCTACTTCGTCTGGGGCCGACCGCTGCCTTCAGCGCTCACGTTGAGTCAGCAGTTGGTGATTTGGACCGACTGGTGGTTCCAGCCGAAGCGGCTGCAGGGACTCGCCGCCGACCGGGAACCGGAAGAACTGCGTTGGCAGGTCATCCTCTGGGCCCCCGGTTCACCGCGCTGGCAAGCGCGTTACGACGCCGCACGCCGGACCGCCGCCGCACGCGGCACGGCCTTCTCCGCGCCCCGTTGAGCCACCGGCCGCTCGTCGTCTCACCACACGGCCGTCCCGGCAGCCCACCGCACCAGCATTGACCCACCGCCAACCGACCTCGATTCACCGCAGGTGACTTCTCCATGTTCATGATGATCCTTCTGGGCGGGGCGGCCGCCTTCTTCGTGGTCGCCATGATCATGGCCGCCTCGTCGGGCAAGAAGCAGGGCCAGGGCGGCGGCAGAAGCTCCTCCGCCTCCCGCTCCAAGTCCTCCGGCTCGTCGGCTTCCGCCCGCCGCGAGGACCTCCGGCTCCCCTACCGCTACGCCGACGACATGATCTTCGTCCACGGCGACTCGGTGTGGACAGGCCTCGTCCTGCCCACCGCCATCGACGAGTACCTGAACGCCGCAGAACTGCAGGCGATGGCCGAGGGCCCGCCCCGGGGTCTGCTCAGCCTCGCCCGCGGCGACCGCAACGTCGAGTGCCACTACCGCAAGGTGTACCAGCCGATCACCGCTCTGACCTGGGCGGAGGACCTCAACGCGGTCGCCTGGGACCCGACCGACAACTACAAGGCGTACAACCTGCGCAAGGCCGAATACCAGGAACGCATCGGCGCCAAGCGGGAACGCAACATCCTGCTGGTGAAGCTGGGTTCGGTGAAGCGCACCAGCGGCGGTACGGGTGTGCTGTCCCAGGACGACGAGCCCCATGACGACCCCGGACTGCTCAAGGGAGTGAGCGGTGTCGCCGACCAGGTCACCGCAGCCGCGACGGGTGTCGCGGACGAGTACCTGTCGCCGTCCGTGGTCGCGGAGTGGACGCAGGTCGCCATCGAGGTGCATGAGAGCCTGGAGAACCTCGGGGGCACCCCCCTCACCCGCGAGGAACTCGTCTGGCTGATCCGCAAGCCCCTCCACGGCGACCTGCCCGTCCCGCCCGAGCCGGTGCTCGGCTCCCGCGCGTGGGGCCCCAACGCCTTCGACCTCGTCGTCGACTTCTCCGGCGAGAACCGCAAGACACACATCGTCCTGAACCAGTACGACGAGGTCACCGGCGAGCAGCAGACCAGCTACACCACCACCCTGGTCGCCGCCAACTGGCCCGCGGAGACCCGCTTCCGCCAGTCGACGGCATGGGCACGCTACGCGGCCCAGCACGTGGACTTCCCCGTCGAGATCGACATGCGGTTCACGCTCATCCCGTACCTGAAGTTCAAGGACCGGGCCGACAAGATCCGCGGCAACCTCGTCGACGAGATGAACGACATGGCGAACTCCGGGCGCAGCCCGGACACCAAGCTGGCCCACCAGGTCACCCGCGCCCAGGAGCTCGTCGACGACATCGAGGAGCACAAGATGCCGGGGATGGAGGCGCAGATCCGCTTCACGATCTCGGCTCCGAGCGTGAAGGAACTGGAGCGCCGCCGCCGGGTCCTGGAGATGCAGTTCAAGCAGGACCTGAAGGTCACTCTGCTGCGCCCGACCCGCCAGCAGTGGCGTCTGCTCCAGTCACAACTGCCGGGTGACGCTCCCAAGCTGCCGATCGCTCCCTACATCCGTCTCCAGGAGGTCGAGCAGCTCGGCGCCGGACTGCCCACCGCCGGAACGGAGTTGGGAGACAACCCCGAGCAGCGCTCCGGCAAGCGCCTCGGCTGGGTCGGCAACCTGGTCGGCTGGGCGGGCAAGATGCCGGTCCACTACTCGCTGCACGTGGGCCCGGCCCGCAACGACGGCGGTGGCCTCGCCATCGTCGGCGCCTCGGGTGGTGGCAAGTCCTCCCTGGCCCTGCAGAAGTTCTACGAGGAGTCGGAGTCAGGCGTCCGCTGCCTGGTCATCGACCCGAAGACCGACTTCGCCCAGCTCTGCTACTACCTCGCCTTCGGCTCCCAGGTGAACGACCCGGAGTTCGCGAGCGATGCGGAGACGGGCCTCCTCGGCACTCCACAGAGCAAGTTCCAGCCGGTGAGCCCGGAGTTCTGGGCGGAGACGGAGGTCGTCGACCTCCTCAAGGGCCAGGCAGGCGTACTGGACCCCTGGGTCATCGCCCGTGACGTCCCGGCCGGCCGACTGCTCGCCGAGTCGATGCTGCGCGGCTTCCTCGGAGACGAGGACTACCAGCGGGTACGCCTCCCCGTCATCGAGGGGATGGCCACGGTCATCGGCCGCTACAACTCCGCGATCCGCCAGGCGGTCGACCAGGGCCTGACGGCCCGCGACGCCGACGCGCAGGTGCCGCGTCCGACGCTGTGGCAGGTCGTCGACGAGGTCGTGGCGGCGTACGAGCACGCCGTCGCGACGGGCGACCGGGAGGCCACGAAGGACCTGAAGCTCGCGCAGATGCTCCTCACCGAACTGCGCACGCTCCCCTACGCCCGGCTCGCCTTCTCCGAGCAGCCACAGCCGCTCTCGGCGATGCGCAAGCGCCGTACGGTCATCACCCTGCGCGGCTTCCAGTCCCCCGCCGCCTCCGACCCGCGCAGCTGGAACCCTGCGGAGCGCCTCGCGGCGACGGCCCTGATGGCGGTCGTGGAGCTGGGCAGCCAGATGCTCGATGTCGGTTACGAGAAGAACCCGGTGACGGGCGAGATCGGTCTGCGCCCCAAGGCACTGTTCGTGGACGAGGCGTACGTCGTCACGGCCACGGAGTCGGGCCGCGACCTGATGCGCCGCGCCCTGAAGCAGGGCCGCTCGTACATGGCCGTGACCGTCCTGATCACCCAGCAGGCCATCGACCTCGTCCAGATCGAGGACTCGGAGGCCCGCAGCGGTGGCGCCAACCAGATCCACACGGTCTTCGCCTTCAAGCAGAAGTCCGCGCAGGAGGCGTCCCTGGTGGCCCCGCTCCTCGGCCGCCCCGAGGACGACCCGAAGGTCGTCGCCGCGCTCCAGGAACTCCGCACCGGTGTCTGCCTCCAGCGCGACGCCGACAAGCGCGTCGGCACGGTCGCCGTCGACCTGGTCTTCAAGGAGATCCTCGCGGCCACGGACACCAACGGCACGACCCGCCCGGCCCGTCAGGGCATCAACCCGCCGCTGAGTGTGTGGGACTGGACGTTCTTGCAGGAGATGGAGGAGGACCAGGCGGCGACGCGGTCCTCCGCTCTGGAGACGGCCGCCGTCAGCTGACGTCGCCCCGCAGACCCCGCAGACCCCGCAGAGAAGTAGGACACGAACATGCGACGCAGTCGAGCAGTCACCGTCGGAGTCACCTTCGTGGTCATGGCCGCGCTGACCGGATGCGGAGGCGACGACGGTGACGTCAGCTCCGCATCGGGACCGCCTGAAGCGTCGAGCATCGCCGAGGCGGCGTCGTACGTGGAGAAGTACGTCACCTGTCAGGGACTGGTGACGGGTGACGAGTACGCGAAGTCGCATGGGGGGCCGCAGAAATCGCAGCCCACGGGCCGGTCATGGGGGGAGGATGAGGCCACGGACGCGTCCTGGAGCATCAAGGAGCGCGCCATCTGCTTCGACGATCGAGGAGCCGAAATCACCCTGACCCTCATCTCCGACATGAAGAAATTCCAGACCACCGCCGCAGAGTTGACGAAGGCGGGCGGCTATCTGACCGTGGACGGCTCGATGCTGGTAGGGGAGAACTTCGCGGTTGTCGCCCGTGGCAGAACCTTCGACGCCCTCCAGGGCTCCGACCTTAAGCAGCTGGCTTGCGGTGCGGACGCCTCGACCGCCAGCGGTGACGGACAGAAGCCTGCGCTCGTCGAAGGCTGCGTGCTGCGGGACGAGTCCTACAACAGCTGAGCCAGACATCCGAGCACGCCTCCCTTCCCCGCGTTCCCGAAGGAATACAGATGCACCCGCGCAGCGCGCTGAGCTCTCGCATACGGAAGACCGGCGCGGCCGTCCGCGCCGGCCTCTTCCTGGTGCTGGCGTTGATCGCCCTCACCCTGGCCGCGCCGACTTCGGCGTACGCGGATTTCGCCTGCAGTTTCACCGGCGACGACAGCTACCACCAGGACTCGCCCGGCAGCAACGGCGAGGCCATCATCGCGATGGTCAAGCAGTGGGAGACCGACGGAGCCACGAGTCTGAGCGACCGTGAGGGATGGGTCACCGGGCCCGTCGCGATCAAGCCTGAGGACGCCTACAGGTACACACTGTACGAACTGAACGGCATGCGGGGCTTGAACTGGTCCATGACATTCAAGGGGAGGGAGGACGCCTCCCAGCCGAACGGAACGTGGGGCAGTGGCGCGGACTCCTGCCAGGTCATGGCCGCGGTCAACAACAGCGTGGCGGACCTCGTCTTCAACGTCACCAAGCTCGTCACCCGCCTCTCGATCTCCGTCAAGGAGATGGCCTCCAACCCGAGCCCGTTCGAAGGCCTGTACTCGGGACGGGACGACGCGGTGGAGACGCTGCGCGCGAATGTGCTCGTACCCGCCGTCCCGGTCATGATCATGCTTGTCGGCTTCTGGGTGTTCTCCAAGTGGCGGAAGGGAGACATGCGTGAGGTGTGGGCTGGTGTCTCCTGGACCGCCCTGAGCACCATCGCGGTCATCGCGTTCCTGGGGGGCAACAACTACCACGAACTCGTCAAGTGGTCCGACGACTGGATCGGCAGGGCCAACTCGGCACTCACTTCCGCGGTGCTCTCGGGTGTATCGGGCGAACCGCAGTCTCCTTGCGACATCCCAACCGGTAAGAGCCCGTTCGACGACGATGAAATGACCCAGGAGGAAGAGAACGAAGCGCAGGAAAAGGCCGGCCGACTGGGCTTGAGGCTCTCAAGCTGCGCCATGTACGACACGCTCGCCTTCCGGCCATGGGCGATGGGGCAGTTCGGTGGCGCAGGAAAGCAGTGCATCTTCAGAGAAAAGGGCGGCGGGGTGGACAAGGAAACTGGGATATGCCGGTCCAACGGCCCCGTCCCCGACGCGCTCTACAAGTGCTATTGGGGCAAGCCTTCACAGGTCCGCTGCGCCGATCTCCGGGTTCGCCAGGCTGTCGCCCAGTCCTGGACCAATGTCGACACCCAGCGACAAGATTCCGAAAAGAACAACAAGTTCGAGAACGAGTGGCAGAAAATCCGCATCGACATCTCGGGCGGCGTGGACATCGCAGAGGAGGACGTCAAGGACGGGAACATCTACCCGGTCGCCTTCGCCGACTGGGCCGGCAAGAACGCCACCGACCGCGTCGGCATAGCCTTCTACTCCCTCGTCGCGGCCCTCATCGTCGGTGTGATGGTCCTCATCCTGAGCGCACTCACCCTGCTGTGGCACGCGGTTACGCTGATCCTGGTCATTTTGCTGCCTCTCGTCGCCGCGCTCGGTATTCACCCCTCCCAGCAGAAGCTGCTGAAGGGCTGGCTGGAGACGTTCGTCCACGCCTTTGTCCTGCGGGCGGGATTCGGCGTAATCCTGACCATTCTGCTCGTCCTGTACCAGATGATCCTGCCGGCCAACATCGCCCTCGCCACCCAGCTGCTCATGCTGATCCTGGTCACTGTCGCGGTCGTGATGATGCTGAAGAAACTCCTCGCCGGGAACTTCAGTCCCGAGATCGCGGGCGGCGGCGGTGACGCGCTGGGCATCCGGGACACGGGGAATCTCATCGGCGACAGGGTGGTCGGCAAGGGGGAGGCAGCCATGGTGAACACGGCCAAGGCAAGTGGCCGCGTCGTGAGCAAGACCGCCAAGGGCAGCGTGAAGGTAGCGGGCAAGACCTCCAAGAGCGGGCTCAAGGGCACAGCCTGGACGATCGACAGATTCGCCAACAAGGGCCGGGGTCGTGCCGCCCTGCAGAAACGGGGCTGGCTCGGCCAGTCGAAGCGCGAGCAACAGCAGACCGCCTACTGGACGGCAAAGAATGCAGCCGGCCAGCCGAACAGTGCCGGACAATCGCAGCCGCAACCGCGGCTACAGGAACCGGAAGGCCAGTCGCCCGATACCCCCAAGCGCAGTGGACGTGTCAGTGGTGCCGGCAGCCAGCAGACACCACAGAACCCTCCGACACAGCAGCCGGAACCCCAGCCGACCGCGACTCGTCCCCGCACCCAGGCGCCGGAGCCGTCGCCCGCCCCCCGTCCAGCCACGCCCCCGGCACCGGCACCGGCACCGGCACCGCGAGATCCCCGCACCCCCGATGGTCGCGTCTAGCAAGCCGCCGCCCCCACCCCGAGGAGCCGCCCCATGCCCGCCCTGACCGCCGACCGCACCCCCGACCAACTGGTCACGGAGCTCCAGCGGTTCTTCGGTGTGGACTGGCCCACGGTGTGGGCGGGCGTCCCCGAGGACGAGGCCAAGCGCGCCCACTGGTGCGCGGGCTTCGGCTGGCGCCCGTTGTGGTTCGAGGCGGGGCTGCGGGTGCGTACGGCGCTGGGGGGACGCCTACATCTGGCCTCGGCCGCGCCGGGGCAGCCGGTAACCCGGATCGAGCACACGGTATGGGCGGCCCGGGCCCGCGACACGGAGGAGAACCCGCGGGTCGTCGAAACCGCGGAGGCCCGCTGGACGGCCAGTCTCGACGCGCTACGGGGCCTCATGGGCGCCCCGTACTGGAACGGTACGTGGGACACCCCCGGCTTCCCGGAACTCCCCGGCCGCGGCCCCTGGTACAGCCCTGAATGGCGCCTGGCCAACCGGGATCCGCGTCGGGCCGCGGTGTGGTGGTTCAGCACTCCGGGAGCCCCTGTGATCGAGCTCAAGATGACCCTCGGGACGAGTTCCCCGGCCGAGCCGACACCGGCCGATGCGAGGATCACACTCAGCTGTCACGCTCCGCAGGGCTGGGGAATCGCCGGACCGGCTTGACAGCACCGATGTACGAGAAGACAGACGCAGGAGCACACATGCCGACATTCCGGATCGACGAACCACCCCAGCGCCTGGCCGAGGAACTGGCCGGCCTTGAGCACGTGGATTGGCCCGCGATCTGGGCCGGTCCCCCCTACCCGGGCCCTGCCCTGAACGACTGGTGTGCATTGTTCGGCTGGAAGCCCCTGCCCCAGGACCGCGTCCTCGCCGTGCGCACCGCGACGGGCGGTCGGCTGAGCCTGACGCCAGTGGTCGAGGGGGGTTGGAGCCCGGTCCAATCTCTGCGCTGGACAACCTGGCATATCAGGGCCGGTAACTCCAGCGAGAACGATCAGGTGCTGGAGATTGCCGCGGATGCCTGGCCCAGGTACGAAGCCGCCGCCCGAGGGGTTCTTGGTACACCGGAATTCTCCGGAGCCTGGGACTCCCCTGCATTTCCCGAACCACGAGGAACAGACCACTGGCTTCCCCCACGTGAAATGCGCCTGAGCGACCGCGACCCGTATCGACTCGCCGTCTGGAGGGGAGCGGGCAGCGAAGATCCGGTCATCGCGCTCCAGGTGCTCAGCGGCGGAGTCAGCTCCCGTGGAGTGGGGCTGCGGGCAGTCATGATCAGCGTGGTGTGCTACCCGCAGGAGACCGAGTGAGCGCAGAAACCCTCGTCCAGACACCTGTTCAACGCGCTCTCACCCTCCAGATCCAAGCAGGCGCTCCTCTTCCGAAAGGGAAAGCCAAGCGCATCGCAGACGAGATAATCGAGTCGGCCGCAGCAGCCGACAAGACCGTCGAAGAATACCTCGTCGACTACGCTAAAGGGCTTGATGTAAAGGCTCTTCGCGAGGGCATGAAGTCTGCTTTTTGGTCCTACGGAATTCCCCACCCGAACCTTCCATCGGACAAAGTTCTTAGCAGCCAGCATCTCGCTGCCATCTGGTCCGACATGGAGAACGACAATGAGGCCGACAGCGCCCGCTACCTGGAGGGCACACCAGGCGGAAAGGATCTGGGCGAACTCCACCTGTGGAACCCCCAGGTGCAAACGGCCCTCGGTTTCCTGGAGGACGATGGCGACGTCGCAGCCCGCAAGGCCTGGGGCGCCCTGTCGGAGAACTACGCCAAGGCCACCGACGGCGAGGCCATCGTCTTCGCCGGCGAGCTCGCACCCTGGAGCGTCGCCTACGAGACCGAACTGCCTCAACTTCGCAGGACGATCGGCGCCGAGAACATCCACTTCATGTACGACCTCTCAGAGCAGACCCTGGAAGGTCTTCCGCCCGAGAGCCAGCAACTCCTGTCCGAAGGACGGGTCCGCTCACACGTGCATTTCTTCGCACCCAACGCCGAGAACCCGCCGCCCGAGAAGTACTGGGAGTCCGGATACCTGGACTTGGACCACGTCAAATCGTTGCCTACCCCTGAAGCCCAGCGTGCCGCCATTCTGGAAGTGTGCGAGCGGGTGGCGCTGTTGGACCGGCAGCAGGTCGAGGCCGAAACGCAGGCAGAGCAGAATCAGGACCTGAGTGCGGATCAGGAAGTCACCGCCACCGGCATCGAGGAGCAACAGCCGTCGGCGACCTCCGTCCCCGAGCAGACCCCACCGGCGCCGGCCGCTGAATCCGACCCCCGCGTCTTCGCCAGCACCCACGGCGCCTTCATGCCCGGTGTGGAGGTCAACGCCAAGGTGGGTCCTTTGCCCATCCAGCCGCTTGAGGCCTCGGCGCAGGCCTCCGGTGCCGACTTCATGCCCGGAGTCACCCTCAAGCCCGCCCCGGCTCCTGTCACCCCGACCCCCGTCGCTCCGGCCCCCGCCCAAGCCCCTACCGCCCCCGAGCAGGCACAAGACACCGGCATGGGAGTGTGACCGGTCCATGAGCCGCACCCCCGGCACCCGCGCCGGCAGCAAGGGCAGCACCAACAGCGCCCCGACCCCGTCCCGCCTACGTCGCCTCCTCCGCCAGGACAAAACCGATCCCTGGGCCGTCCGCCTCCTTCCCCGCATCGTCTTCGGCCTGGCGGCCGCCTACACCCTGTTCGCGATCGCCTCCCAGAGCGGATCGTCCTTCGTGATGGTCTGCGTCGTGCTGCTCCTCGGCGGAGCTGTCTGGCTGCTCCGCCGCCGCACCCAACTCCTCCTCGCCCTCGCCTCGACGATCCTCGCCGCCGCCTTCACCGGTTACTTCTCGGCGGCGGGCGACACGGCACGCATGAACACGAGCGCGGCCGTCACCGGAACCGCCGCCTTCGGTTACTGGGCGGTGGCCGGAATGGCGTTGCTGGGCGCCTGGATGGTGAAGGAGCACCCGGGCCGACGCGGTGTCACGGTCGTGCTCGCCGATGTGATCCTGGTCATCGGGTCGATCGTCGGCATGTTCGTCCCGGAGGCGGGCGTGCCCATCGGTTTCGTGGGCGTGCTCGGAGTGCTCGCCGTACGCGGCGCATCCGCGAAGGCCTTGACGGCCCGGGGCAGAAAGGCCTTGCAGGTCATGGGGCGGTCGCGTCGGCGTGACGCCCGTGAAACGGCGGACAGTTGAGGCTCTTGTGAATGCTTCGTCGCGTCACTGTTCGTTTCTGGCCAGTACTTTGCACATGCGTTGCATGAGTTCGACAACTTGTTCTAGAGTCCCCCGCGATCACAGATCACCACGGGGGCTATTACTCATGCGTATGGCGAGCCATACGACGCTGGCCAGGCTGCCCGCGCGACCCGCCCGCAAGGCGGTCGCACGGGAGGCACACATACCCGACGCGGCTCTGCCCTGTCGGCGTCGGCCGGACGTCTTCCAACACCCGCTGCTGGACAACTCGGAGCGCCCGTACGGCCTCCACGACCCGGACGGCACGGCGACGGCGACGGCGACGGCGACGGCGACGGCGACACCCAGCGTCCCACCCGACCAGCGCCGCCAGCACCTCGTCCTCCTCCGCACCGCCCGCGACCTGTGCGCATCCTGCCCGCTCTGGGCGGAATGTCTCCAGGACGCCGTCGCGTACGCGGAGCCCTACGGCTACACGGCGGCCACCACCCGGGAGGACCGGCGCGCGCTGCGCCGCGCGCTCGGCATCGGCGACGAGAACGGCGACCTGCCGGCCCATGCCGCGGTCCCCTTCGACTCCGGCTCCGTCCCCCGGCGGCTGACCCGTCTCAGGTCCCGCGCGGACGACTCCGCGGCACACCCCGGAACCCGTCGCCCGCCCGCGCCGGACCTTCCCGAACTGGAGCGGATCCTTGACGCGTTCGACTTGCTGCAAGGCCAACTGGCCCATGATCAAGCCCTGTTGAGGGAACGTCCTCAGCGCGCCGCTTTGACATCGCTGTTGCATTCGCACACCAGCCCACAGCCAACACACAGACAGCCGCCCGCACCGGGCGCGCCGTCGCACGCGCCCGGACCGGCGGACGACAGGAGCGAGGAACCCATGGCAGCGGCCGAGGCCGGGCAACGGATCACCTTCTCGTACGAGGATCCCGCCCTGGCCGTACGGCAGGCCGTGCTCGGCCCGCTGGTGCGCTCCGCCCTGCCCGCGCTCACCAGCCTCGAACAACTCCTCGCCCTGCTGACGTGCCTCCCCGGCGGCACCGACCCGGCCCTCGACGCCCCACGCGACCTCCGGGCCGTACGAGAGGCCGTCGAGTCCCTGATCCCGGACGGCACCGGCGCACCCGAGGACGCCGAAGGCGCACCCCTTCCTCCCGGGCGCCCCCTCACCGGCTCCGTCTCCGTCGAACTCGCCACCACCGACCCGGTGGCCGCGCTCCGCCGCGACTTCCTGGAACCGCTGCTGCGTGAACTGGCCGCCACCCTCGCGAACATAGAGAAGGTCGCGACGATGCTGGCGGCCACCTCGGACGACGCCGACGACAGCGACGACGCCCATCTGGAGACCATCCGCACGGCCCTGCGCGAGATGCACGACCGCCTCCCGCGGTCGGTCGCGCTCACGCCCCACCCGGCGACCCACTCCGCACACCCCACGCACGCCGGACACCCGGCCACGGGGACAGGAGCGGGACATGGTGGCCGCCGTACGCCTTCCGCCCCCAGCATCCGCGCCGCCGTCGAGAAGGCCGTGGCCACTTTCCCCGGCGCCTTCTCCGCCCGCGACGTGCTGCGCGCGCTCCCCGCGGGCGTCTACGCCGACCCGTCGAAGACCATCAGCAACGTCCTGTCCGCACTGGTCAAGTCGGGCCGCCTGCAACGCCTCTCACGCGGCACGTACGCTCGCGTCCTGGACGTCGTCGACGACACGCTCCTCCCCGAACGGGGAGAGGCGAAGAGCGCCTGAGCCGGAAGGGACACCCGCCCCCGATGACCGAACCGATCCCGAGCCAGGGTCCGCCCCCGCCCGCCGCGAACCCCGGCGCCTCGGACGCCCAGGTCCACGTCTTCTCCCCCAACGCGGGCCTCATCGACGGCGTCCCCGTCACCGCCCCGCCCTACGGCGACATCCAGGACGTCGTCCTGTCGATCCTCCAGCAACGCGCCCAGCAGCTCGGCGCCCCCACCCCGGCCACCATCACGGACAACCGTTACGGCGGCGCCATCCGCCTGCTGATCCATCCGGACGGGACCACGGAACAGCTGGACTGAGAGCTGGGAGCCGGGAGCCGGGACCTGATGGCGGCTTCGCCCCCGCCGCGGCCGAGCCGATCACGTTCATCACAGTGCCGGCAGCGGTGGCCAGTTCGGCGTTCCTGGCCACCGCCCGCTTCACGGCCCTGCGGCCGAACAGCCCTCCGCCGTCACTCCCTGTCCGCGGTCATGATGCCGACGCATTCTTCGAGTGCCCCATACAACGCCGGTACGAAGGCGGCGAGTTCGGCGTCCGACGCCCTCCCCGCCTCCAGTACGGCACCCACGACCGTCACCAGGACTGCGGCGGCCTTCAGCGCGTGCGTGTCGGCGAGCGCGTCGAGGAGACCGCCGGGGCGCGTGTCGGCGAAGGACTCCCGGCCGGTCCCCGGGTCCACGCCGAGACTACGAAGACGCGGCACGCTCATACGGCCGCCTCCCACGGGTAGTGGTCCTGGCCCGGGGTCGCCAGGACGGCCGCCCGGCGGCGCGCCCGCTGAAGGCGCCTGCGATCGAGCTCGTCCCGCTCACGCTCCCATACGACGACGTACGGCCGGACCAGCGGCAACCCATCGGCCCTGATGACGTCACCCAGGAACGGACACGGGGGTACGGGCCGGTACGCGGGCACGGGCGGACGGGAGGGGGCGGCGGAGGGCGACACGACAGCGCGGTGCGCTCCCCGGGCAGGCAGGAAAAGGCTCAGGATCGCGGCCAGTAGGCTGCGCATAGGTCGACTCCTTTTCAGTCGGCTCAGCCCCGGCACGGAAGCTCTCACCCTTCCCGCCGGGGCGTTTCTTTGAGCCTCATGGTAGCGCCTTGTATCGATTCGTCGCGAGACGTATCCCAAAGAGCGCCTATCAGTCCACTTGCCTAGCGTCGACTCCATGAACCCTGACGCTGAGATCGACCACGGCGCGCCACTGACCCCGTACCGGCAGCTGGCCGAGATCCTCCGCGCGCAGATTCAGCGCGGTGACTGGCAGCCCGGACGGATGCTGCCGAGTGAAGCCCAGCTCGTGCAGCGCTACGGGATCGCTCGGACGACCGTGCGGAGAGGGCTTGGCCTGCTGGCCGACGAAGGATGGGTGTACGCCGTGCTCCAACGGGGGTGGTTCGTCACCGATCCCCTGCCGCTCTCCCCTGAGACGCCTGCATCCCCCGCGTAGCGAACAGTGCGGCGGGGTCACTCCCTGAGGTCGGTACTGCCGGGCGGGGTGTTGTGCTTGTCGATGTTGGCCAGGACCGCGCGGGCGTCTCTGACGTTCATCTCCAAGATGTCGCGGTCGAAGTTGCCGGGGTCACGCCGGTATCGGGCCTTGCCCACCTCCGACACAAAGGCACTGGCTGGGATGGAATCCTGGCCCGGCGGAAGAAATTTGAGCATCTCCTCGTACGCGGCGACGACATAGGCCATCGCCCCCCGAAGCCTGTGGTGCTCGGACCCGGGGGTGTTGAGGAGCTGAATTCCAGTGGATTCGGCGAGCCGACCCGCGACCGCCTCGAACTCCCCTGGGTCGATGATCTGCGACGGCTCCGCACCACCGAACGCCGGCGGGGGCGGGGGAATCTCTTCAATCATGCGGAACTCGAAACGGCGGGTTCGTCCGCACTGCCCACAAGCACCCTCGTACACCGCGACCAGGTCGTCACCGTGGAGTTCCAGTCGGTGTTGGCGGTCGAATTCGCCCGACCCGCACTCACAGCGATGCAGGTCCATGTACAGATGTGCTTCGGCCGATGAGCGCGCTGTCAACATGGCATGATCCTAAGGTCTGTTCAGCGCATTCGTCGGCGCGGATACGGGGGGAACATCACGTGGAGACGACGGTCACCGACGCGCGGTTGCGAGCCCAGCAGGCGGCGCTGATCGCGACGGTGAAACGTGAGCTGCACACGGTGACCTCCGTCGTACTCGGGGAGCGATTCAGGTCGATCGACGAGAAAGTGGCGGAGGACGGAAGAGAGTACTTCACCCTGGAGGACACCCAGGGCGGCTCGGCCGACCTCTGGCTGGACGCCATCCCCATGGTCTCGGGAATGGTCGCCAACACCATGACGAACACGACGACGGATCAGTACGTCGTGCAGATTTCCGACCGTCTCCCCAGCGAATTCCTGACCCGTGTCCTCGCCCACGAGGTGGGCGAACTCATCGCCGCGCGCGACCGGTCGAGCCAAGGTCTGGCACCGGTACGCGAGAACCTCTTGCACCAAGAGGCCGACATCGGCGGCCGGCACGATTTGTCGAGCCGAGACCACGGACGCATCGCCGAGCTGAACTGGCTTGCCGCCCAGGCCTCTGACACGGAACTTTCCAGCCCACAACGCGCCGAGGCTCGTGCCGGTCTCTCGGCACTGCTGGATCAGTGCGGTCTACGACCGACAGCGGCCATAGCTGAGCAGGAGGTACATGCGACTGAGCTTGAGGCAGCTGAAACACGGCGCGTTCTCTCCAAGGATTTCCTCTCCTCCCGAGCCAAACGCCTGATCGCCACCCTCGCCCGCCCCATAGAACACCTCGACCCCACCGACGCCACCGCCCTCCAAGCCTCCCGCGACGCCGCCCTGCGAGCCGAGCGCCAGGTCGAAGCCTTCATCGGCCGGCGCGAGGTCACCATGCCCATGCCCGGCTACGACCAGAACGGGCTGCCCCTCCCCCGCGACCAGTTGGCGACGGCGGCCACCCAATGGGCGGAGTACCGCGCCCAGATCAGCACACGCACCGAGCAGGCGATCGAAGGCCAGCTCGCGCAGGGCGAGTTCCCGTCCCGCCGTGTGGTGATCGGCGGCGGCGCGAGCCTGACCGGACGGGACACGGACGCGTTGCTGATCGACGGGGCGGGCCGGTGGCACCTGGACCCCGGCCGGGGCATCGTGCAGTCGGCGGACCAGGACCGGGACCTCGCCCAGTGGATGGGAGTCGATCCGCACTCCACGGTCGAGCGGCCCGGGGACCGCCTGCCCATCGAGGCCGTACGGATCTGGGAGGACCAACTCGCCACCCGGGGAGACCTGGTGAACGGCCACGCCCGCCTACGGCTCGGCCGGAACGGCGAACTCCTCGCCGAGATCCAGAGGCCGCAACGGACGACCGGGGACGGCAAGGAGGCCCCGCCCCCACTGTGGGTGGCTTGCGTCGGCATCCCGAGCATCGCCACCGGTCTGCCCCCCGAGGTCGTGCCCGGCATGCCACGCGGGGACCACCCCGTGGAGAGCCGCAGCGAGGCCGTACGGCTGATCGGTGACCGGCTGCGGGAGTTGGCGGAGGAGGGTCTGGAGACGGCGGGCGAGCTGCGGGCCTGGCTGACCCGGGCCGAGCGGGGCGGCACGGACGCCCGTACCGTGCTCGACGTCCTGAAGTCGTCACCGCTGATGGACGCCCTCACCGCCGGCGCCGGCCCCGACAAGGCCCGCATCGGCAACTGCTTCGGCGCCCTCGACTCGACAGCGAAATGGGAGACGGCACGGGAGGAGGCACCAGGCCGCGTGCTGCTCGGCGACGAGGTCGCCGAGAACCGCTTCGACGCGCACCGGGCCGAACACTGGGTCGTCGCGGGCTCCGGCGGCACCGGAGTCGCCAACGCGGAGATCATCCTCATGCAGAACCCGAACGCCCGCGTCACGATCATCGGCTCGCCGCCGCCGCCGGCGTTGCGACACCAGGTCCAGTTCCCGGCGATGGAGAAGGCTTACGGCCCGAAGGGTGACGGGCGCCTGACCTTCACCAGGGGGCGGGTGGGAGCCATCGAGACCTACCGGGACGAGAAGAGCGGCGAGACCCGCTTCCAGATCCCCTACGAGGAGGGGGAGGGCGAGAACAGACAGCGGAAGGTGCTCCGGACCGACGGCTATGTCGCCAACCTCGGCCGCACCAACCCCCTCCCGCCCGCCCTCCAGGTCCTCGCGAACGAGGTGCGTGACCGGGGCGGGGAGATCTCCGGGGCGCTCCAGTTCGACAAGGACGACCAGTACATCGGCTACGGCCTCACCTTCACCGTCGACGGCAAGGAACACCGGGTCGACGTGGACGGCGCGGCCTCCTGGCAGTTGCCGCGCGAGATCTTCGCCCCGGAGACCGGCCTCCAGCAGCAGTTGAACGACATGGGCCTTCGAGGTCTGCCCTCCGAGACCGGCAACGCCGCCCCCGGCTTCGCCCCCGTCGCCCGCCAGAGCGCCCTGCGCGCCCGGGCCGTCGCCGCAGCCGAGGCGGGCGACAGGAACGCCGTGTGCCGCCAGTCGACGGTCCCGAAACGCTGGCAACGCCCGGCCCCGGAGACGGAGGCGAAGACGGAACCCCCGAGCCAGGGCCCCGGAACCACCGCCCCGCTCCAGGAGAAGACGCCGCTTCCGGAACACGCCCCACCTCCGGCCAAGGCCAGCGAGGCAGAGCGGGATGCGACACCACCCGTCACGCCCAAGCCCGCGCCCGCACCCCCACTCGCACCCGCACCCGCACCCGGCAATGGGGTACCCGGTTCGCACCTGTGGCAGTTGGGCGTGCCCCAGTACCGCCCAGGCCGGCCGCCCGGCCCCACCCAGCAGCCACAGCAACCGCCGCCGGGCCACCAACGGCCAGAGCCGGGGCTCGACATGGGCGGCTGACGGCCCGCGCGGGCCTTCGTCCTGCCGGCCGACGAAGGCTGGGTAAACGCCGTACCTCAGCAGGGGTGGTTCGTCACCGACTCACTGCCACCTTTCCCCGAGACCTCCGCGCCCTCCACGTAGCCGGGTCCTCCAGCGCGTGAAGGCTGCGCCGGCTGGATGCGCCCCTCGACGGCACCAAGAGCCGAAACCATCCGATCTCCCCTGCCCGGGTGATAGGAAGTTCGGCAAGCAATGCACGCTCGGCGGTTCTCGGTGAGGTCTGGGGTGTCCCAGCTCATGGCGGCACGGGGACGACTGTCGACGGAGGAGCAAGGGGCACCGATGACCACGGAACTGTCGGAACTCGGGCAGTTGGCTCTGGAGGCCGCCCGGCTTGGCTGTGACGTCATCACGAACGCGCAGTTGGAGGGAGGCTTCGCCGTCCGCACCAAGTCCTCGCACCGCGACCTGGTCACCGATGTGGACACGGCGGCGGAGCGCGCCGTGACCGACTTCTTGCACCGGCACCGGCCACACGACGCCATCCTGGGCGAGGAGGGTGGGCAGCGGGAGGGCATCGGGAACGTCCGCTGGATCATCGACCCCATTGACGGCACCGCCAACTTCGCCCACGGACGCGCCGACTTCGCCGTGGCCGTCGCTGCCGAGGTGAACGGCACTCCCTCGGCCGCCGCGATCATCCGGCCCGCCACGGGGCGGTGGATCGCCTGCGACGAGACCGGGACGATCGTGTCCAGTCACGGGACACCGTCCGTGTCCCCCACGAAGGAACTGAGCGCCGCCCTGGTCTCGGTAAGCGTGTCCATCAGCGAGGAACGCCGACCTCTGACGCTGTCCACTCTTGTCCGACTCCTACCCGAGGTGCAGGACTTCCGGCGCACGGGGTCCACCTCGTGTGACCTCTTCGACGTCGCGACCGGGGGGTTGGACGCCTACATCGGCATCGGCACCAAGCTTTGGGATGTGGCCGCGGGTTGGGCTGTGGTCCATGCTGCGGGCGGGCAGTGCCTGGAGTTCCCCGTTGCGGGCGGACAGACCGCCTACGTTCTGGGCACGCCCGGAGTCGCCGAACGCGTGGCAGCACTCGTTGAGGAACACGCCGCTGTCTTCGCCGCCACGCAGAACCGCACGAGGTAACGGAGACGGGCCGACAATGTGGTGGCCACCAAGGCAGCGTCCTCCCGTTCACGCTGGAGCAGAGCCGTGCCTACCTGACCCTCCACACGAGCCTGCGGGCCCGAATGGCGCACGAATGGGAACCGCGGCTCCAACGGGCGCTCGACATCGCCGCGCCTCTTCCTCATCCCGAGGTGGATGCGGGCCTGCCCTCGGAGACCGGCAACGCAGCCCCCGGCTTCGCCCCGATCGCCCGCCAGAGCGCCCTGCTCGCCCGGGCCGTGGCGACGGCCGAGGCGAGCGACAAGAACGCCGTACGTCGCCTGTCGACCGTCCCGGAACGCTGGCGACGCCCGGCCCCGGAAACAGGGACAGAGACGGAGACGGAACCGCCGAGCCGAGGCCCCGGAACCACCGCCCCGCTCCAGGAGAAGCCGCCGCTTCCGGAACACGCCCCGCCTCGGGCCGAGGCCGCCGAGGCAGAGCGGGATACGACGCCACCCGCCGCACCCGCACCCGCACCCGACAAAGGCGTACCGGGTTCGCACCTGTGGCAGTTGGGCGTGCCCCAGAGCCGTACAAGCCGACCGCCCGGCCCCACCCAGCCACAGCAACCGCCGCCGAGCCACCAGCTACCGGACCCGGGGCTCGGCATGGGCGACTGACGGCCCGCGCGCCTCGGACCCGCTTCAGCCCCGCTTCGGCCCCGTGACCGCCTCACCGATGACGAAGCCCTTGGCGGGCCCTTCGGGGATGACGACCTCGGTGCCGTAGGGAAGCCGCCGGATGTCCCCCCAGTCGGCCGCATCCTGGCGTGGTCCGGTGAAAAGCGTGACGGCACCCTGACCGTCATAGTCATCGATGACGACGTAGATCGGAATACTGGCGCGGGCGTACTCGCGCCGCTTCTTCACCCGGTCGCGGTCCTGGTTCCGCTTCCCCGGGGAGACGACTTCGACGATGAGGTGCACAGAGTCGGCAACGACTCCCATGTCCTCCTCATCACGGCATGATTCGGTGTCTTCAAGAGCTACGAAGGCATCTGGAACCCATGCCCTGCGGTGGTGAATCACGTTCACGTCCTGGTGGCAGGCGTACTCGCCGCCGTCCAGAAACCTGTCCAGAGCGCGTCGCTCACGATTTGTGATCAAGCCGTGCGAACGGCGGGCGGTCGGCTACAACTCGATGGCTCCCTCAATGATCTCAGCGCGGTAGCCCTCGGGCGGATCCATGGCCTTCCATACCTGCCACAAGGCCTCGTCCAGGCTGGGTCCATTCGCGAATTCAGTCCCGGCCTCGGACATGATCTCGGGCCTCTCGTGTGCAAGAGCGGTCAAGGTGGCACCTCCTCCTCAAGTGTGGGCTTGACGTACTCGGGGCACAAGCAACGCCGTCACGCTAGGCGGCCATGTGGGCTCACCTGCGGAAACGTTCACAGATCACTCGAACTGGTGACGCAGAAACGACTCACCCACCGAGCCGCAGCCCGAACCACACCCCGTTCGCGAACCGCCCCGCCCGCCCGTCCGCGACGCCCCGCCCGCCCGTCCGCGACCCCCCACCCGTCCGTCATCTCATCCACCAGGGCCGGCCCGCGCCCCCAGCAGGCGGCACCCCCGTTCGCCGGCCGCACACGACTGGGTCACCGCCCTGTACGCCGACGGCACCGAATCGGCAGCCGACGGCGACTGGGCGGTCCTGAAGCCTTGAGCCACCCCGAGCGCCCTGAGCATGTGGAAGGGGCCCGGAGGTTCACATGAACCTCCGGGCCCCTTCCACATGTTTGACGTACCGTCAGTCCGACGGTTGCCGCCCCTTCGGCCGCCACACCACCAACGCGCTGCTCTGCTGCATCTCCTGATACGGCACCAGGTCGCGCCGGTAGGAGGCGTGGACCGCCGCCTCGCGCTGGCGCATGGTCGCGGCGGCGCCGTCGAGGGCCGCCTCCATCTCGGCGACCCTCGACTGGAGGGCCGCGACCTGGTTCTCCAGCTCGATGATGCGCTTGATGCCGGCCAGGTTGATGCCCTCGTCCTGCGACAACTGCTGGACGGTGCGGAGCAGTTCGATGTCGCGGGCCGAGTAGCGACGGCCGCGCCCGGCGGTGCGGTCCGGGGAGACCAGGCCGAGACGGTCGTACTGGCGCAGGGTCTGCGGGTGCAGACCGGAGAGCTGGGCGGCCACCGAGATGACGTACACCGGTGTCTCTTCCGTCAGCTCATAGGGGTTTCGACGGCGGCCGTCCATCACATTCAAGCTCCCTTCGCGGCCTGGAACAGCTCCGCTCGCGGGTCCTCGCCCGCGGTCGCCTCGCGATACGCCTCCAGCGCGTCACGAGCCTTCCCCGACAGGTCCTGCGGAACACTCACCTCGACCGTGATCAGCAGGTCCCCGCGGGTACCGTCCTTGCGGAAGGCACCCTTGCCCCGGGCCCGCATCGTACGGCCGTTGGGGGTGCCCGGAGGCAGTTTCAGGGTGACCGGCGGTCCGCCCAGGGTCGGGACCCGGACTTCGCCGCCGAGTGCCGCCTCGGAGAACGTCACCGGCACGGTCACCGTGAGGTTGTCCTCCTTGCGGCCGAACACCGGGTGCGAGTCGACGTGCACGGCGACGTACAGGTCGCCTGCCGGTCCGCCCCGTTCACCGGGTGCGCCCTTGCCGCGCAGTCTGATCCGCTGGCCGTCGGAGACGCCCGCCGGGATCCTGACCTGCATGGTGCGGGACGACTTGGCGCGGCCCGAACCCTTGCAGACGTCGCAGGGGTCCTCGGCGATCAGGCCCCGGCCCTTGCAGTCCGGGCAGGGGTCGGTCAGGGAGAAACCGCCACCGGAACCCCGCGCGACCTGGCCGGTGCCGACGCACGTCGGGCACACGCGGGGTGTGCCGTTGGCGTCGCCGGTACCCGAACAGGGCTTGCAGGGTGACTGCGAGGACATCCGCAGCGGTACGGTCGCGCCCTCGATGGCCTCGGTGAAGCTCAGCGTGACCTCGGACTCGATGTCCTGGCCGCGCCGGGGCTGCACCCGCGTGGTGCCTGAGCTGCCGCGGTTGAACAGGCCCCCGAAGACATCGCCGATGCCCCCGCCGAAGCCGCCCGCCTGCCCGCCGCCGCCCTGGGCGCCGCCTCCGAAGAGGTCGCCCAGGTCGAAGTTGAACGAGCCGCCGCCGGCGCCGGGCCCCGGGCGGAAGCCGCCGTTGCCGAAGAGGGCGCGGGCCTCGTCGTACTCCTTGCGCTTCTTGGGGTCACCGAGGATGTCGTTCGCCTCGGAGATCTCCTTGAAGCGCTCCTCGGCCTTGGTGTTCCCCTTGTTGGCGTCCGGGTGGAACTCGCGGGCGAGCTTGCGGTACGCCTTCTTGATCTCGGCCTCGGTGGCGTCCTTGGGGACGCCGAGGACCTTGTAGTAGTCCTTCTCGATGAAGTCCTTGGTACTCATCCGCGACGTCCCTCCTTCCACTCACCGTGCACGTCGGCGCGCACGTCACCGCGCACGCCACCGTGTACGCCGTCGGCGTCAGCCCTCGTCCGGGCCACCGCTCTCCTTGTCGTCGGCACCTGAGGCACCTTCCGCGGTCTCCGCGGAGTCCGCCTTGGCGGGCTGCGCCCCCGGCTGGGGCTCGGCCACGGCCACCCGCGCGGGGCGGATGGTGCGCTCGCCGATGCGATACCCCGGCTGGAGAATCGCCACGCACGTCGTCTCGGTGACGTCGGGCGCGTAACTGTGCATCAGGGCCTCGTGGATCGTCGGGTCGAAGGGCTCGCCCTCCTTGCCGAACTGCTGCAGGCCCATCTTCGCCGCGACGGTCTCCAGCGACTCGGCGACGGACTTGAAGCCGCCGACGAGCTCACTGTGCTCCCGCGCGCGGCCGATGTCGTCGAGTACGGGCAGGAGTTCGGTCAGGAGGTTCGCGATGGCGATCTCCTTGACCGTGATCCGGTCGCGCTCGACCCGGCGGCGGTAGTTCTGGTACTCGGCCTGGAGCCGCTGGAGGTCCGTCGTGCGCTCACCGAGCGCCGTACGCACCTGGTCCAGCTGTGCCGTCAGACCGGCCACCTGGGCCGTCGCTGCCGCGTCCCCGGCCGGGGCCGCCCCCTCCTGGGGGGCGGCCTTCGGCTCGGCGTCGTCAGAGCCGGAGGGGACGTCGGGCTGCTGCGGCTGACCTTGCGGCTGCTGCTCGTCGAAGCCCGGGGTCTCCTCCGTCACGCGGCACCGTCCTTGCGCTCACGGTCCTCGTCGACGATCTCGGCGTCGACGACGTCGTCGTCGGCCTTGGCGTCGCCGGCAGCGCCGGCCTCGCCGCCCGTGGCCTGCGCGGCCTGGGCGTCGGCGTACAGGGCCTGGCCGAGCTTCTGCGAGACGGCGGCGACCTTCTCGGTGGCCGTACGGATCTCGGCGGTGTCCTCGCCCTTGAGCGCGGCCTTGAGCTCCTCGACGGAGGCCTCGACCTCGGTCTTGATGTCGCCCGGGACCTTGTCCTCGTTGTCCTTGAGGAACTTCTCGGTCTGGTAGACGAGCTGCTCGCCCTGGTTGCGGCTCTCGGCGGCCTCGCGGCGGGCGTGGTCCTCCTCCGCGTACTTCTCGGCCTCCTGGCGCATCCGGTCGACCTCGTCCTTCGGCAGCGAGGAGCCGCCGGTGACGGTCATCTTCTGCTCCTTGCCCGTGCCCAGGTCCTTCGCGGTCACGTGCATGATGCCGTTGGCGTCGATGTCGAAGGCGACCTCGATCTGCGGAACACCGCGCGGGGCGGGCGGCAGACCGGTCAGCTCGAACATCCCGAGCTTCTTGTTGTACGCCGCGATCTCGCGCTCGCCCTGGTAGACCTGGATCTGCACGGACGGCTGGTTGTCCTCGGCGGTGGTGAAGATCTCGGACCGCTTGGTCGGGATCGTCGTGTTCCGCTCGATGAGCTTGGTCATGATGCCGCCCTTGGTCTCGATACCGAGGGACAGCGGGGTCACGTCGAGGAGCAGGACGTCCTTGACCTCACCCTTGAGGACACCGGCCTGGAGGGCGGCGCCGATGGCGACGACCTCGTCCGGGTTCACACCCTTGTTGGCCTCGTTGCCACCGGTCAGCTCCTTGACCAGCTCGGCGACGGCGGGCATACGGGTGGAGCCGCCGACGAGAACGACGTGGTCGATCTCGGAGAGGGCGATGCCGGCGTCCTTGATGACGTTGTGGAACGGCGTCTTGCAGCGCTCCAGCAGGTCGGCCGTCAGCTGCTGGAACTGAGCCCGGGTGAGCTTCTCGTCCAGGTGCAGCGGTCCCTCGGCGGAGGCGGTGATGTAGGGCAGGTTGATCGAGGTCTCCGTGGAGGAGGACAGCTCGATCTTCGCCTTCTCGGCGGCCTCACGCAGACGCTGCAGCGCCATCTTGTCCTTGGCGAGGTCCACGCCGTGGCCGGCGCGGAACTGCTGCACCAGGTAGTCGACGACGCGCTGGTCCCAGTCGTCACCACCGAGGTGGTTGTCACCGTTGGTGGCCTTCACCTCGACGACGCCGTCACCGATCTCCAGGAGCGACACGTCGAAGGTGCCGCCACCGAGGTCGAAGACGAGGATCGTCTGGTCGTCCTTGTCGAGGCCGTAGGCGAGGGCGGCGGCGGTCGGCTCGTTGACGATGCGCAGGACGTTCAGACCCGCGATCTCACCGGCCTCCTTCGTCGCCTGCCGCTCGGAGTCGTTGAAGTAGGCCGGGACGGTGATGACCGCGTCCGCGACCTTCTCGCCCAGGTAGGCCTCGGCGTCGCGCTTCAGCTTCTGCAGGATGAAGGCGCTCATCTGCTGCGGGTTGAAGTGCTTCCCGTCGAGCTCGATCTTCCAGTCCGTGCCCATGTGACGCTTGACGGACCGGATCGTCCGGTCCACGTTCGTGACCGCCTGGCGCTTGGCGACCTCGCCGACGAGCACCTCGCCGTTCTTGGCGAAGGCGACGACGGACGGCGTGGTCCTGGCGCCCTCTGCGTTGGTGATGACGGTGGGCTCGCCGCCTTCAAGAACGCTGACGACGGAGTTAGTCGTGCCCAGGTCGATGCCGACCGCACGTGCCATTTCAATTCCTCCAGCAATGACTTGAGTGGAACAGACTCAAGTGTGCATGACGCCCAGCGATGGGTCAACAGAGCTGAGTCGAGGAGACTCAACTCTTATGTTTTCCTTATACGCAACTAGGGCCTGACCTGGGCATATAAGAGCACAGTGGCGGACGCCAACCCTGCGCGGGGGTCATCTTCCGAGCGGGCAGACGACCAGGACGGCGATCGAACCGATCGCGCGGACGGCTGAGGCGGTGATCGATCCGAAGGTGCAGACGACCGAGGCGGTGATCGACCCGACGCACCGCCGGCCGAGACGACGGCCGATCCGACCGCCGCGCTCAGCCAGTACCCACGCACGCGGACCCCGCACCCGCCCCCGCCATCCCGCCGGGGACCCAGTCACCCCGGCCCTGCCGCGGACCCCAGCCACCCCCACCGTCCTGCCCCTACCCCTGTGCCGCTATCCCACCCATCCCCTCCGCCCCAGCTCCGCCGCCTCCTGCCGGCGGATGCGCTGCGGCCGGGACAGGGGGCCGGGGGCGCAGCCCCCAGGG
>NZ_LRTR01000654.1 GCF_001550375.1 Streptomyces europaeiscabiei
CCAGCCGCACCCCCCCCCGGCCCACCCCAACCGGCACCCCCGCCCCACCCCCCGCACGATGCAAGGGAACCAGGGAACCGCCGACCGGCGGCGGTCCGCACGGTCCGTGCCTTCGGGAGGATCCGCAATGACCGCGATGACCGCCAGTCTGGAGCAGCTGCGCCGCTGCCACTTCGGCGTCGACCTCGGAGCCGCCCGGACCCGGGTGTATGTGAAGGGCGCGGGCCTGGTCGTGGACCAGCCGAGCGTGGCCGCCGTGAACACCCGGACGGGCGCGCTGATCGCGGTCGGGGAGTTCGCGGAGAGGATGATGGGCCGTACGCCCGACTACATCCGGGTCGTACGGCCCGTCTCCGGCGGCACGGTGGTCGACATCGAGATGGCACAGCGCATGCTGCGCCAGCTCCTGGGCGACAGGGTCCGCCGCAACCTGCGCCGCAAACCCGTCCTGCGCGCCGCCGCGTGCACCCCGCACGGCGCGGACCCGCTCGCCCAGCGCGCCACGATCGAGACCCTCGTGGGCCTCGGCGCCCGCCGTGTGGAACTGGTCGACACGCTCATCGCGGCGGCCGTCGGCTGCGGACTGCCGGTCGAGCAGCCCGAGGCCACGATGATCATGGTCTGCGGGGCGGGGGCGACCGAGCTCGCCGTCCTCTCCCTCGGCTCGGTGGTCAGCGCCGTACGCATCCCCGTCGGCGGCGAGGCCATCGACCACGCGATCGTGCAGCACCTGCGTCTGCGGCACGAGCTGACACTGCCCAGCCAGTCCGTACGACCGCTCCAGCTCGCCCTCTCCGGCAACGGCCTCACCCCGCACGGCCCCGCCTCCACCGAGATCCACGGCCTCGACGTGGCGACCGGGCTCGCGCGCTCCGTCCAGGTGGACACCGCGGCCGTGCGCGACGCCATCCAGACCCCGCTGACCGCCGTGGTCGACGGCATCGGCAAGGTGCTGCGCGACTGCCCGCCCGACCTGGTGGCCGACCTCGCCGACCGCGGCATCATGATGGTCGGCGGCAGTGCCCTCCTCCCCGGCTTCGACCAGATGCTCCGCCACGCCACCGGCATGCCGGTGGGCATCGCCGAACGCCCCGACGTCTGTGCCGCCCTCGGTATCGGCGCCATGCTGGAGGGCCGCATCGCACCCATCAGCCTGGACCCGGTGGGCGACTGACGACGATCCCGCCACAGGCGCCCCCGGGCACCCCTACGAACACTTCTCCGAACAGTTCTCCGGGCATTCCCGCGCGCATTGCTCCGAGCGTTCCTCCGGGCATTCCCACCAGTGGCAGCACCCGGAGCACGCAGGGGCGGCCGGCACCACGGCGGTCACCCGGCGGTCGCCCCCGTGAGCCCACGACGCCCCACCGAACGCCCGTACGCGTCGTTCTCGCCGAAGTCCCCCGACGCTAGGGTTACTTGGAGGAACGCGGCCACGGAGGTGAGTACACGAATGCCAGGGCCCGTGACCCGCATCGGTATCACCGGACACCGGGAGATCCCCCAAGCCGCACTCTCCGCCGTCCGCTCGGGCATCCGGGCGGAGTTACGGGGCCGCCCCGCCACCACCCGGGCCCTCAGCAGCCTCGCCGCCGGCGCCGACCAGCTCTTCGCGGAGATCGCCCTCGAAAGCGGATTGCGGCTGGCCGCCGTGATCCCCGGCATGGACTACGAGGCCCACCTCGGCGACGACGAAGTCCGGGCCGCCTACCGCCGGCTCCTCAAGTGCTCCGGCGAGCGCGTCGAACTGCCGCGCGAACGCACCCACGAGGAGGCGTACTACGCGGCCGGCCGCTACATCGTCGACCACGCGGACCGCATGATCGCCATCTGGGACGGCGCCCCGTCCCGCGGCCTCGGCGGTACGGCGGACATCGTCGGCTACGCCCACCTCACCGGCGTCCCGGTGACGGTGCTGTGGAGTCCGGGCGTACGTCGCGCCTGACCTGAGCGCCCCGCTCCTCCGCCGTCCCGTCAGGACCCGAACCGCGCCAGCCAGTCCGTGTGCTGCGGCGAGACCAGCCGCTCCGCCTCCGCGACCGCGTCGGCCCAGCCGTCCTCCCTGACGGTGGTGCTCATGGCGACGCGCAGGGTCTCCAGGTCCTGTTCGACGAGCTTGTGCGCGTAGGTCAGCGGCCGGTGCCGCCGGACCTCCTGCCAGGCCACGCCCGCCGCGGCCGCGGCGCTCAGGACTCCGGTCGGATCCCAGCGGCCCTCGATCAGCCCGCCGGCCCTGAGCACGGCGGCGAGCAGCGCCAACAGTGTCAGAAAGGTCGTCGTACCCGACCAGCGCACGGACGCACGGTGCCCCTGCCCGGACCTGCCGCCGTACCAGGCGAGTTGCTCCATGACCCGGTCACGGAGGTAGATGTCGCGCCGCGCCGCGAGCGGCTTGGCACGCACCGCACGCATCATCGGCGTGATCTGCCCGAGCCCCCGTTCGGTCGCGTCTTCGCGCGGATCGTCCCAGCCCACCTTGCGCAGTTCGCTGAGCCGTTCCTCCAGCCGTTCGGCGAACCGCGCCTCGGGGTTGACGAGCCGTGAGGGGAACGGCCCGCCATGAACCATGAACTGCCAGGCCAGCGACTTGACCACCTCGGCAGCGGCCCGATGAGCCTGCCACTGCGCCCGAGCACGGCGCCGGGAGGCGTAGACGCCGATCCCGACCGTCAGGGCGTAGAGCACCGCCGCGACGGCGGACGGCACCCGGCTCCCCATCCGTTCCGCCAGGGAGGCGGTCGCGGTCGCGAGGAGCAGGACGACCAGTTGTTTACGGACCACCTTGAAGGATTCGCCCTGATGGGTCATCGCCTTCTCATCGCACACACGGAACAGCGGGGCCAGATCTCGATCACTCACCGTAGTGCTGGGGCCGGGCGTCGCAGCCATGCACACCTCGTACGGATGCTGGGAGTCACAACGGAACGGTCATGCTCTCGTCAATCTTGAATTCCCGCCAGACCGCCTACGGGAGAACGAACACCCTTTACCGCCGGCGGCGTGCGATGCCTCGTCGTCGCATGAGAGAAACGCCCGAATCTCTGCGAGCCAGGTTTCTCGGGCCGTCAACATGTGGACGGAGACGACCATGTCCGCCACATCTCATCCGCAACAGATACCGAAGAGCCGCGCGGAGAACGGCAGGACCGCGCGCCCTGCCCGGTGAGGCCGAGTCCGAGAGTGACGACGTCTCACCCAGGCGCGGATGGCGTCCCGTGACGTTCCTCATCCCTCCGCCCCCCGCATCACGGCCGTCACCGCCGCAGGAGGCGGTACTGGTCTCATGATCGCTATCGACGCCGGGTACATACCGCCGCAAGTGGTCTGGCCTCTGGTCACGTTGTCGTCAGCGGCATGCTGTACGACCTCGGCCGCAGGGCACTCCGCCGACACGGCTGACAATCGACACGAAGGTGGGCCCGGACACCATGCGATACACATTGCCCACCCGACCTAGGGACTGAGAAGATGACCGTGCGGCCTTGTGCTTGTCGCACCCTCGTCCTGCACCACCCCCTGACTCCAGCGCCGGACCTCCGTTCCCTCAGGAACGGAATCCCGGCCTCGAACCAAGGTGAAGCAAATAGAGATGATTTCGCCGGACAGGAACAACACCACACACGGGCCGGCCACCATTCCGTCGCCCCCCAGGAAACCAGCACGCCTTTCTCGGATGTCCCCCTTGGAGAGCAGAGCCAGAAGGGCCATCGAGCGAGTCGTCCACGCTCCGGGAGCGGAAGTCGAGCCTGGCACCCTCTTCAATTCGAGCCTCTAGCCTCGCACGCGCCCAGGGCGCCAAGCACCCTGCGCCGCTACGGAATTCGGGGCTCAGGCTGTGAGCCCCGAGCAGTCGAGGCGGGCAGCCGCAAGGAGTGAGGGTGCCGCACATGCCGATCCGGGAAGTGGTCCTCAAGATCCACAGCAGATGCGACCTGGCCTGCGACCACTGCTACGTGTACGAACACGCCGACCAGAGCTGGCATGGACGTCCACCGGTGATCTCCGAGGGGGCCCTCGGGCAAGCTGCCCGCCGACTGGCCGAGTACGCCACCGAGCACGAACTCACGTCCGTCACGGTGATCCTGCACGGCGGAGAACCCCTCCTCGTGGGACCGGCCCGACTCCGGCACATCTGCGCGGAACTCGCTCGCACCCTGACCCCGGTCACCGTTCTCGACCTGCGTATCCACACCAACGGCGTGCGGCTGGACCGAGCGCACCTGGACGTCCTCAAGGAATTCAACGTCAGGGTCGGGCTCTCTCTCGACGGCGACCGCGCCGCCAACGACCGCCATCGGCGCGACCGCAGGGGGCGTAGCAGCTACGAACGGGTGTTGCAGGGACTGGAGTTGCTCCGCGACCCGGAGTACCAGCACCTCTACCAGGGGCTGCTATGCACGGTGGACGTGGCCAACGACCCGGTCGCGGTGCACGACGCTCTCACCGCCCTCACCCCGCCCCGCCTCGACTATCTCCTTCCCCACGCCACCTGGCAGGCGCCGCCTCCCGGCCGTACCGAAACGGCCACACCCTACGCGGACTGGCTCCTCGCGGTCTTCGATCGCTGGGAGGAGCAGGGACGCCCCATGCCGGTGCGTGTCTTCTCCTCGGTCCTCAGCACCCTGCGCGGCGGCCCTTCCCTCACCGAATCGATGGGGCTTGCGCCGACCGAGCTGGCGGTCGTCGAGACCGATGGCACATTCGAACAGGCCGACTCCCTGAAGACGGCATTCGACGGTGCCCCCGCGACCGGTTACGACGTTTTCCGCCACGGCTTCGCAGAGTTCGCCCGCCATCCGGGCGTACTCGCCCGGCAGTCGGGCATCGCCGGCGTCAGTGAGACCTGTCGGCGCTGTCCGGTCGTCGAGTCCTGCGGCGGAGGTCTCTACGCCCATCGGTACAGCACCGAACGGGGCTTCGACAACCCGTCCGTCTACTGCGCGGACCTGCGCTCGTTCATCGAGGGCGTCGCCGAGCGGATCACCGAACGCACACTCGCTCCGGCGGTCACCGGTGCCGGCGAACTGGAGCTGGCGCAACTGGAGTTGGATCACGCACTGTTGGCCGACCTGAACACACGCCTCGTCGGGTCACTCGACTGGGACACGCTCTGGCGACTCCTGGTCCGGCTGGACTCGGACATGACGACGGCCCCCCATCTGGACACGGTCCTCACTCATCCCTACCTCCGGCCGGCGCTGCTCCGCTCCTGGCGAGGCCCGTTGGACCTGCCCCGCCTCATGGCCGCGGGGGTCGCCGCCGCGGTGCGCGCCCGTGCCGAGGCGACCCTGGCGTGGGACCACACCGACGTCTCCGTGCATCTCCCGACGCTGGGGACCGTAGGACTGTCACGACCCGGCCGTGTCGAGTTCAGGGTGAGTGCCGACGGCTTCCGGGTACGCGGCATGTCCTCCGGCCGGGACGACGGCGAGGATGTCGAAGAGACCACGGAGTGGCGCCCCTTGCGATCGCTGAACCTCCCGAGCGGACCACCGCTCCTGCTCGACGACGCCGATCCGTACCGCGACTGCTATCCGTCGCCGGTCACCCCACCGCTGAGGCCGTCCGACGCGAACGTCTTCCGGGAGCGTCTGCGGACGGCGTACGCGCTCCTCGACGAACGCGTTCCGCACTGGCGTCAGGACAACAACGCGCCGGCCACCACCACCATCACCCCGCTCGGCGCCGGCGCCGGCCTACAACTCGGCAGCGGCGGCATGAGAGCGCTGGGAGTGGCCGTCGACTTCGCCCCGGAAGACTTCGTCCGCGAACTGCCCCGCCTGGGGCGTCGGGCGCGGCTCACCGCCCTGCGCCAGGTCGCCGATCTGAACGTGCCGGGCAACCGAGCCGGACAATTGCTCGATCTCGTCAGCGACACCATGGGCAGAGCCGTACCCTTTTCCTCCCGTGCCGCCGAGGCATGGCGTCGAGCGAGGTGCGCCCTGGACGAACTGGCCGCGCTGCCGGACTCGGACCTCACGGAGACCGGCGCGTACCTGGCCGACGAACTGAGAACGGAGTGGACGGCTCTCCATGACTGACACCACCCGACTTCGCCAAGCGCTGGAGGAGTTGGGCATCCGCCAGGGCGGCATCCTCATGGTGCACGCCTCCCTCAGTGGTACGGGCCTCTCACCCGCAGCCGTGAGTTCCACTCTGTGCGACCTCCTGGGCCCCGACGGCACACTCGTCGTGCCCGCCTTCACTCCGGAGAACTCCGACACGTCTCCCGCCTACCGCACCCTGACTCACGGAATGACCGAGCGGGAGAGAAACGAGTTCCACAAGGCCATGCAACCCTTCGAGGAGGATGCCACCCCGTGTCCCACGATGGGCGCACTGGCCGAACACATACGGACCACGCCCGGCGCCGTACGCAGCGCCCACCCCCAGACCTCCTTCGCCGCGATCGGCGCCCGGGCCGCCGAGCTCCTCAGCGACCACGATCCTCGCTGTCACCTCGGAGAGCGCTCCCCCCTGGCCCGCCTTTACGCGGCCGATGCCCAGGTCCTCCTGCTCCGTGTCGGCTTCGAGGCCTGCACAGCCTTCCATCTCGCCGAGTACCGCATGACCCCGCCGCCGCCCGCCCGCACCTATCGCTGTGTGGTGGGCCGCAAGGGCAACTGGATCTCCTACGAGGACGCCGTACTGGACGACAGCGACTTTTCGGCACTCGGCGCACAGCTACCACGTGCGCTTTTCTCCGAGACGGAAATCGCGGGAAGAACGGTGTTGCTCTTCGGGATGCGAGACACTGTGGACGCTGCCCAAGTCGAGATATCCGGATATCGACAAAGAACGGCGAGAATCGAAGACCCCAATGGGGGCAGCGGGGCCGAACCGTCACCGGCTTGAGCCGGATGAGGCGGTCGCCGAAGTACACACGAGGTCATCAGTGGCAGGGGGCATGCGGTGGCACCTCAACAGGGATGGGGCTCGCTCGACAACCGGCCCTATTTCTTCCTGAGTTACGCCCACACCCCGGCCTGGGGGCCGGACGGCGGAGACCCCGACCACTGGGTGCATACGCTTTTCAAGGATCTGTGCAACCACGTCATGGCCCTCACCGATCTACCGGCAGGCGCACCCGCCGGTTTCATGGACCGGGAACTGCGCTCGGGGCAGGGCTGGCCGGAAAAGCTGAGCGAGAACCTGGCGACCTGCCGCGTGTTCGTCCCGCTGTTCTCCCCCCGCTACTTCAGCAGCGAGATGTGCGGGCGGGAGTGGTACGCGTTCAACGAGCGCATCATGCAGGCCAAAGCGGCGACAGGCGCGTCGGACCTGCCCGCCATCGTGCCGGCGCTCTGGACCCAAGTGGACTTCCGCCACCTCCCGGAGTCGGTACGGCACATCCATGTCGACCACTCCTCGTTCGGTGAGCGGTATCTGGCCCACGGAATCTATGGACTGATCAAGCTCAAGAGGCTGAGAGACGAGTACGACGAGGCTGTCATGACGCTCGCCCAGCGGATTGTGCGAGTCGCCCACGACTCGCCGCTGCCGACGGCCCGCCCTCGTCCGTACGAGTCGACACCCAGCGCTTTCAAGCCTCGTGGCGAAGGACCCCGTCGCATTCATCTGACCGTGGTGGCGCCCACCCTGAGCGCCAAGCCGGAGCATCGGGACAGCCGCCCATACGGCGACAGCGCCCAGGAATGGAACCCGTATCACAGCGAGTCGGCCCGGCCGCTGCCCACACTCGCGGAGGAGCTGATCCGGTCGCTGGACTACCGGATCACTGTGTCCGACTTCGACAACGACCCATGGGAGTGGGGCGACTTCGGCCCACTCGAACCCGATCAGCACTCCACGGACGAGAATGCTCTGTCGAGTCATCCGGGGATCCTGCTGATCGACCGATGGGCGATCGCGGACGAGGAACGGCGGCGCAGGCTCAAGATATTCGATGCGAGCGCGCGCCCGTGGATCAGTGCGATCGTCCCATGGAACCGCTCCGACCTGCAGTGCCATACCGAGGAGGGGCAACAGCTGGCGGCGGAACTGGACCGAACACTGCCGCTGATCCTGGAGCGGGGCCGTCGCACCGAGTGCCGCATCGCGGTCATGGGCGTGCCCACCCTCAAGGCGTTCACCGACATCCTCCCGGCGCTTGTGGCCCATACGACACGGCAGTACCTCAGGCACGCGGAGGCTCATCCACCTCCCGGACAGCATCTTCCCCGCCCCCGACTCACCGGGCCCATCTACACCTCGTATCCCGAAGCGGGGATCGACGCAGGAGGCGAATCATGACGACGCAGGGTGGACGCATCATCACGTTCTACTCGTACAAGGGCGGTACGGGTCGAACAATGGCGCTCGCCAACACCGCGTGGATTCTCGCCTCCAGCGGCAAGCGTGTGCTGACCATCGACTGGGACCTGGAGGCACCGGGCCTGCACCGGTTCTTCAAGCCCTTCCTCGACCCCAACGCGCTCGCCGCCACCACCGGCGTGATCGACATCATCACCGAGTACAGCTGGGCGGCGACTACGGGAGGCCCACGTCGTGGCCCCTGGCACCTGGATTTCGCGCGGGTCGATGAGCACGCCGTCTCGCTCATGCCCGAGCGCCACGGTCTGTCCTTCCCGGAAGGCGGCACGCTCGACTTTCTGTCCGCAGGCCGACAGAACCGCGAGTACTCGGCGACCGTGACGTCCTTCGAATGGGACAACTTCTACGAGCGCCTGGGAGGAGGTCTCTTCCTGGATGCGCTGCGGGACGACATGAGAGCCAACTACGACTATGTCCTCATCGACAGCCGTACCGGCCTCTCCGACAACGCGGACATCTGCACCATCCAGATGCCCGACGTCGTCGTCACCTGCTTCACACTGAGCGACCAGGCAATGGACGGTGCGGCTGCCGTGGCCGCCTCGATCGAAGCGAAGCTCACCAAACGACGCATCCAGTTGCTTCCCGTACCCATGCGCGTGGACGAGGGCGAGAAGCAGAAGGTGGACGCGGGGCGGGCGCTCGCCCGGCTGAAGTTCGATGGACTGCCCAAGGGCATCGGCGGACAAGCCCGAACCTCCGAACAACTCGACGCGTACTGGGGAGCGGTCGAGATCCCGTACCGCCCGTACTACGCCTATGAGGAGACGCTCGCAACCGTCGGGGACAAGAGCGGTAAGCCCAACTCCCTGCTGTCCGCCTTCGAACGGCTCACCGCGGAGATCTCCGCCGGTGAAGTGACGCACATGCCACCGATCCCCGAACAGGCACGGTTGCGCTGCCTGGAGGTCTTCACCCGCCGACCGCCGCTGGTGACCCAGCCCGAAGTCCTGATCGTGTACGCGGCCGAGAACCGCCTGTGGGCCGAGTGGTCGGAGTCGGTGTGCAGGCGCGCCGGTTGCAACGTGACCCTGCACGACGTGTCCAGCCACCCACTGGTGCGCCCGACCGCCGGGGCACGCCCCGTGGTGCTGCTGTCGAGTGCCTTTCTGAGCGCCCGGAACGCGCCCGCCACCTGGCACATCTTGATGGAGCACGGTGAGGATCAGCCGCACACCCCCGGTGTCGCGTTCCGCATCGACGACGTCCGGCCCACCGGGATCTACTCCGGTTCCACGGCCGACCTGCACACACTGGACGAGACGCAATCCACCGCAGTCCTGCTCGGGTCCTTGGGTGTGGAGGTGGAAGCCTCGGCCGGCGGCGTGGGCCCCAGCTTCCCGGCGCGCACACCGACGGTATGGGCGGTACCGACGCGCAACACCACCTTCACCGGACGGGCGCTCGTTCTCGACCAACTCCGTGACCAGTTGCAAGGGGGCATGTCCGTCGTCCTGCCGAGGCCTCAGGCGCTGTTCGGACTCGGCGGTGTCGGCAAGACGCAGGTGGCCCTGGAGTACGTGCACCGGTTCATGGCCGACTACGACCTGGTGTGGTGGATCTCCGCCGAGCACATCGAAAACGTCATCGCCTCACTGGCGGAGCTCGGCGCTGAGATCGGCGCAACAGGTGGTGACGACATCACGCTGGTCAGCCAGGAGGCCGTGCACATGCTGGCCCGCGACGTGCCGACGAAGCGCTGGCTCCTCGTTTTCGACAACGCCGACGACCCCGCTGACCTGACCAGGTTCCTCCCGAGGGGTGGCAGCGGTCACATCCTGGTGACCTCTCGCAACCAGGCCTGGGCCTCACAGGCCGAGTCCCTGCCCGTCGCCGTTTTCACCCGTGAGGAAAGCATCGAGCATCTCTCCCGACGCGCTCCCGGGCTGAGCGCGGAGGAGGCCGACCGAGTGGCGGAGGCCGTCGGCGACCTACCACTCGCCGTGGAGCAGGCCGCGGCCTGGCTCGCCGAGACCGCGACACCGGTCGATGGGTACCTGCTCCTGCTGGCTGAGCAGGCCACGAACGTACTGAGCCTCAACCGGGCGGCCGACTACCCGGACACTGTAGCCAAGACCTGGCTCGTGTCCATCGCCCGGCTGCGGGAGCGCTCACCCGCCTCGGTGCGGCTGCTCCAGGTGTGCGCGTTCATGGGCCCGGAGCCCATCTCCTCCCATCTGCTCTACAGCAAGAACATGCTCGACGAACTGAGGACGGTGGATCCCACCCTTCAGGAAACACTGCTGCTGGGCCGAGTCATCCGGGAGATCGCCCGCCTCGCTCTCGCCCAGGTCGACCAGGCCGGCAGCAGCATCCAGATCCACCGCCTGGTGCAGGCCGTGATCCGCTCCCAGCTCACCGAGGACGAACAACAGCGAGCCAGGCATGTCGTGCATCTGGTCCTCGCCGGAGCCCGGCCGCAGCACGACGAACCCACGGACAACCCCGACAGCTGGCCGCTTTTCGAGACCATCTGGCCTCATCTCCAGGTCTCCGGCGTCCGAGACTGTGACGAGCCCGAACCTCGACGCCTGCTCATCGACCGTGTCCGCTATCTGTGGAAGCGCGGAGGTTTCACTGCCGCGGCACAGCTCGCCCAGGACCTGTTGGAGCAGTGGAGGTGCACCCTGGGCGAGGACGACATCCAGTACCTGTACCTGCGCGCCCAACTCGCCAACGTGCGGCGTTCCCAGGGGCGTTACGTGGAGGCCCGGGAGATCGACGAGGATGTGCTGGATCGGCAGAGCCGTGTCCTCGGCCCGACTCATCCGCACACCTACATGACGACGTCCAGTCTGAGTGGCGACCTCACGGCACTCGGTGAGTACCGTTCTGCGGTCGAGCGGGCTCGCGAAGCCTACGACGGGTACGGGCAGATCTTCCACGAGTCCCATCCGCGGACGCTCAACGCCGCCAACAACCTCGCTCTCGCCCTGCGCATGGTCGGCAGGTACGGCGAAGCACGGGACATCGACCAGGACACCTACGACCGTCGCAAGGAGGTTCTGGGTCCCAACCATCCGAACACCCTCTCGTCGGCATCGAGTCTCGGCCGTGACCTGCGTGAAGTGGGCCGCTACACGGACTCGGTCAAGCTCCTGGAGGAGGCGTACGCATCACACAAGGAGTACCTGGGCAAGACCTTCCCGGGCACACTGAGCTGCGCCAAGGCGCTGGCCGTGTCGTTGCGTCGGGCAGGGCTGTTCGCGGAAGCGGTACGGCTGACCACGGCGACACAGGCCGAGTACAGAACCCAGTACGAAGTACCCACACCTGATTCGCTGGCCTGCGACCTGAACTGGGCCGCCGATCTGTACGCCACGGGCAAACGGGAGCAGGCTCGGCGGGAGGCGCAGGTGGCGCTGACGGAGTACATGAAGGTTCCGGGCGAAAAGCACCCGTACACCTTGGCCGCGCTCAACAATCTGGCCATCTACCAGTGGAGTTGCGGGAGCGACGAAGCAGAACCCGCGTTCCTGCGGGCATGTGAACTCATGGCCGAAGTGCTGGGCGAACGACACCCCCACACTCTCTTCTGCCGCGCCAACCGCGCCAATGTCCTCGCCGACCAAGGGCGTCTGGAGGAAGCACGGCAGGAAGAGGAGTCGGCGCATGGCGCCTTGAAGGAGATCCTGGGCGCCCGCCACCCGGAAACGCTCGCTGTGGGCAACAACTTGGCGCTGACACTGCGCCAGCTCGGCCAGGTGGCGGAAGCAGAGCACATGAGCAGGGACACGCTGGTAGCACTGGAGCAGCAGACAGCAGCCTTGGGCTCCAACAACGCGATCCTGCAACTGGTCAGCCAGCGGCAGCGGGTCTACCGGGATCTGGAACCGCTGGCGGTGTAAGCAGTCCCCGAGCGTAAGGAGGGAGCGTCTTCGGCGCTCGCCTCGCCTGATCGAGTGACTGGGGTGTCAGTGGAGGGCATCTCCTTGAGGAGCCAGCCCAGCACTTCCGGCAAGGCTCGCAGAGCGGCGAAATGCGCGGCAGCCGGCTCAAGGACACACGTGGCCCGCGGAATGCGATCGGCCAGCCACGACGAGTGTGCGGGCGGGGAGAAGACATCCCGCGCACCGTGCCAGAGCAGGACGGGCGCTGCGATGTCCGCTGGATCGAACCCCCATGGCCCCGCAAGGGCCAGCGCGTCGTCGATCCAGCCGTAGGGCGAAGTGCGTAGTGCCTCAAGGTAGTTGCGCATCAGCATGGAGCGGATGCCGTTGTCGGAGACGATCCTGCGGTCGTCATCGGTCAGATCCTGCCGGATTTGCTCCAGCAACTTGGCTGGATCGGAGCGGATCGCATTGGATCGCGGGATGAGCCTGGCCATGAAGCGCTCGGGGTCCTTGAACGCCGTGCGGAATTCATCGACGTTGGAGGCCGACATTCCCTCATCCCAGTTCAGTCCCTCCGCGTCGCGTGGCGCCAGGGTGACCAGAGCGGCCGCTCTGGTCACCCGCTGCGGCAGCCGAGCCGCGCAGGCCAACGCGTGAGGAGCGCCCCCGGAGCGGCCCACAACAGCGAAGCGGCCCACGCCCAGCGCGTCGGCGATCGCGGTCACGTCCTCGGCAACGTCCACGACCCTGCGGCCTTGCATACGATCGGATCCGCCGTATCCCGGGCGGTCATAACTGATCAGCCGCACGCCTCGCTGGTAGAGGAACATGGAGCGAGGCCGGGGGCCGACACGGCTGCCGGGCATGCCGTGCAGCAGGAAGACCGGACGCCCACGCGGATCCCCCGAGCACTCGACCCGCAACAGCCGCCCATCCGGCGTCCGGACACGGTCCAGCGTCGGCACCAGGTCCTGCACAGCGCTTCCCCTCTCCTGGCCCCACCGACCGGGACCACGCTGCCGGAACTCGTCCCGTGCGTCCAGACAACGCCACCGTATTGCTGCCAAGCTAGCTCAGCGTCACCATGTTTGGCGCCACGCCGGAACAGACGTCCCCACGGGCGGGCAGTCATGTTGGACGTAGGCGTTCGAGGCGAGAGCAGGGGTGGCCGGTTCTGTCGACCCGCAGGCAGAGGCCGACAGCAAGCCGCACCCACACGACCCCCTTCACGGGCCCATGCCCGACGCGTGTCTTGACTTCACCATCCCTTCACGTCAGATTCGAGGCTCCGCACACCGCCCGGGGTGAACGGGAGCGTTGCCGCCGGGGGAACAGCACGGCCACCTGTCCCTTCATGAGGCTGGAGCGTCCGGCATGTCCAAGAGCGCGGGTCCTGAGAGACGTACGGGGGCAGAGGCGGGTCCCAGTCGGCGGCGGGTGCTGGGGACTGCCGCGGGTGCGGGGGTCGCGGTCGCGGCCGGCGGGGTCGCGGGGAGTCCGGCCGTTGCCGCCACTCCGCCGCTTCTCGGTACCTACGACGTCGTCGTCATCGGCTCCGGCGCGGCCGGGATGACCGCCGCGCTCACGGCCGCGAAGCAGGGGCTGAGCTGTGTCGTCGTGGAGAAGGCGCCGACCTTCGGGGGGTCGGCGGCGCGGTCGGGCGCCGGGATCTGGCTGCCGAACAACAGCGTGATCAAGGCGGCCGGGGTGCCGGACACCCCGGCCAAGGCGGCGCAGTACCTCGCGGCCGTGGTCGGGGACGAGGTGCCCGCCGACCGGCAGAAGGCGTTCCTCGACCACGGGCCCGCCATGCTGTCGTTCGTCATGGCCAACAGCCCGCTCAGGTTCCGGTGGATGGAGGGGTACAGCGACTACTACCCGGAGCTGCCGGGCGGCTTGCCGAACGGGCGGTCCATCGAGCCGGATCAGTTCGACGGGAACCTGCTGGGGGACGAGCTGGCTCGGCTGAATCCCGCCTATCTGGCCACACCGGCCGGGATGGTGGTGTTCAGCGCCGACTACAAGTGGCTCGCGCTGACCGCCGTGAGCGTGAAGGGGCTGGCCGTGGCGACGGAGTGCCTCGCCCGGGGTACGAAGGCCGCGCTGCTCGGGCAGAAGCCGCTCACCATGGGGCAGGCACTGGCGGGCGGGCTGCGGGCCGGGCTGCTCGGCGCCGGTGTACCGGTGTGGCTCAACACTCCTTTGACGGACCTGTACTCGGAGAACGGGGCGGTGACGGGGGCGGTCGTGACCAAGAACGGCTCCGCCGGGCTCGTCCGGGCCCGTCGGGGCGTCGTCGTCGGCTCCGGCGGCTTCGAGCACAACGCGGCCATGCGGGCGCAGTACCAGGAGCAGCCCATCGGCACGCAGTGGACGGTGGGGGCGAAGGAGAACACCGGGGACGGGATACGGGCCGGTCGGCGGGCCGGCGCCGATCTCGCGCTCATGGACGACGCCTGGTGGGGTCCGGCCATCGCCACCCCCGGTCAGCCGTGGTTCTGTCTCGCCGAACGCACGCTGCCCGGCGGCCTGTTGGTCAACGGGGCGGGGGCGCGGTTCGTCAACGAGGCGGGGCCGTACAGCGATGTCGTCCACACGATGTACGACAAGGACACCCCGTCCGCCTCGCACATCCCGGCCTGGCTGATCGTCGACCAGAACTACCGCAACCGGTACCTCTTCAAGGACATCGTGCCGACCTTCCCGTTCCCCGACGAGTGGTACGACGCCGGGGCCGCCCACAAGGCGTGGACACTCGACGCGCTGGCCGGCGCGATCGGCGTCCCCGCCGCCGCCCTCCGTTCCACCGTCGACCGCTTCAACTCCCTTGCCCGGCAGGGGGACGACACGGACTTCGGGCGCGGCGACAGCGCGTACGACCACTACTACGCGGACCCGTCCGTGCACCCCAACTCCTGCCTGGCGCCCCTGTGGTTGCCGCCCTACTACGCCCTGCGCATCGTCCCGGGCGACCTCGGCACCAAGGGCGGTCTCCTCACCGACGCCCGCGCCCGCGTCCTGCGCCCGGACGGCACGGTGATCCCGGGCCTGTACGCGGCGGGCAACGCCAGCGCCGCCGTGATGGGCCGCAGTTACGCCGGCGCCGGGTCGACGATCGGGCCCGCGATGACGTTCGGGTACGTGGCCGCGCTGGACATCGCGGGAAAGCTCTAGGCCGGCGCCTCGTGGAGTCGTAGGTCGATCCACTGGATCGTGTCGCCGTCCAGCAGATAGCGCTCGGTCTCCGTGAAACCGTGGGCGAGCGCGAACCGCAGGCCGTCCGCGTTCGATTCCAGTACGCAGGTCTCGACCACCCGGGCGCCCAGTTCCCGCGCCCGCCGCAACGCCCGCCCGTACAGCTGCTCGCCGAACCCCTGCTTCCGGTGTTCGGCGAGCACGCGCGCGATGACCGTCGCCGTGGCGGTGTCCCCCTCGGGCGGGCGGACCGTGGAGTTGCCGACGAGGACGCCGTCGACGTGGGCGAGTTCGAGGTGGTGGCGTTCGGCGCGCTCGCGGACGTCGGCGAGCGAGAGCAGATGGGTCGGGATGATCGTGTTGTGGACGTACCGCCAGGCTTCGAGTTCCTCGTCCCCGGCGGTGCCGTCCACGCGCTTGATGTCGAGGTCCGTCACGGCTCCAGCCTAGACAGCGCCCGGGTCGAGCGGGTCGAGCGGGTCGAGGAGGGCGTACGCCCGTACCGGGAACGTCCCCATGCCCTCGACGGCCGGGGGCGCGGCGTGGAAACGGAAGCCCTGCGCGGGCAGTTGCTCCAGGCCCCGCAGGTGTTCCACGACGGGGATACCCGCGGCGAGCAGGCCGGTGTGGGCGGGGCGGGTGCCGTCGTCGGTGTCGTCGATGTTGAGGGAGTCGATGCCGACGAGGACGACGTCCTGCTCGACGAGCCACGCGAGGGCGTCGGCGGTGAGGTAGGGGTGGCCGTGGCCGTACCGCTCGGCGCCCCAGTGCCGGTCCCAGCCGGTGTGGATCAGCACCGCCCGGCCCGTCACGTCGTACGGCAGCAGCGCCTCCCGGTCCACGGCCCGGCGCCCGGTGTCGGGGATCCGTACGACGACACCGTCGAGATCGATGAGACTGCCGAGCGGCAGACCGGCGAGGTCGTGGCCGCCGTCGAAGCGGTGGTAGGGGCTGTCGACGTAGGTACCGGTGTTGGACACCATCGAGATACGGCCCATGGCGAACTCGGTGCCGGGCGCGTAGATCTCCCGCGACGCCTCCCGGGTGAGGTGGTCGCCGATCTCGGGCCCGGGAAGTCCGGGGTAGGTGATCATCCCGTGCCGGATGGGATGGCTGAGGTCGACGATCCGCCGTTGCTTGCTGGTCATGCCCCGATCCTCCCTGCAGTACCACTTCATCACAAGCAAGATTTACTGAAGCGGCACTACAGTACGGCTTATGGAACTGGATCCCCGCCGACTGCGCGTCCTGCGTGCGGTGGCGTTGCGCGGTGGTGTGGTGGACGCGGCGAAGGTGCTGCATCTGACGCCGTCGGCCGTGTCGCAGCATCTGGCGCAGCTGGAGCGGGAGGTGGGCCAGCCGCTGGTGGACCGGTCGCGGCGCCGGGCGGGTCTGACCCCGGCGGGGCGGCTGCTGGCGGCGCGGGCCGAGCGTATCGAGCACGAACTGGCGGAGGCGCGCCGTGAACTCGCCGAGCTGACCGGCCGTTCGACCGGGCCGGTGACGGTCGCCGCGTTCTCCTCGGCGGTGTGCCATCTGCTCGTCCCCGCCCTCGGCGCCCTCGCCCGCACCCACCCGGGGCTGGAACCGAGGGTGGTGGAGGCGGAGGGTCCCGAGGCCCTGCGCGAGCTGCGGACCGGCGGTCTGGACCTGCTGGTCGTCGAGTACGACGGCGACGATCCCGACCCGGACGAGCAGTGGCGTGATCTGGCCTCCGCGCCGGTCGCCGACGACGAGTACCGCGTGATCACCCCCGCCGACTGGTCACCCCCGCCCCGCTCGGTCCGGGACCTGGCCGACCGCCCCTGGGTCACCGCGCCACCCGGCACGGCCTGCGGCCGCGCCCTGGCCCGTATCTCCGCCCAGTACGCCTTCACCCCGCAGCGCGCCCACACCGCCCTGGAGTTCCCGACCACCCTGGCCCTCGTCCGGGCGGGCCTCGGTGCGGCGGTCGTCCCCACCCTCGCCCTGACCGACGCGCCGCCCGAAACGGTGGCCCTGCCGACGGTCCCGATGGCGGGCCACCGCCGCATCGCGGCGGTGTGGCCCGACTCTCCGTCCGGCCCTCAGCCCCGGACGTCCGCGCTGGTCGAGGTGCTCCGCCAGTCGGCCACGGCGTTGGGGTTGGCCCCCGTGGCCACGGGCTGAGGGGAGCGCCCCCTTCAAGGGCGCCGGGCTGTGACACATGCGGCTCCCCCACACGGGCGCGACCGGCCACGACAAACCCTGGCCCTGGCCCTGGCCCTGGCCGCCCTGCGCGCCCGCACCCGCACCCGCACCCGCACCCGCACCCGCACCCGCCGGATCACACTCCCGGTTGTGCGGCTCACCCGGGTCCTACGGCGCGTCGGGGACGGGTGTGTGCTGCACCCCGAGGTCGATCCGGCCGTCCGCCGTGGCGATGGCCGCGGTGATCTCGTCGCCCTCGCGCAGATAGCGCGGGTTGCAGGCCCGGCTTGAAGTACGCCTGCCACTTCACCGCGGGCGGCAGCAGCGCGCCGATCTTCTCTCGGATCCGTCAAGGAATCACCGAACGGACTCGGCGTGCTCGGCGCGCTCGGCGCGCTCGGCGCGCTCCTCCGCACGCTCCTCGCCCGGCGCCCCGGTCTCCTGACCGGCCTCCTGCTCGCCCCTCTGCTCGGACTCGGACTCCTGCCCGGCCCTCTGCTCGGACTCGGACTCCTGCCCGGCCCTCTGCTCGGCCCTCTTGCCGAACGCCCGCCGGCCCGGCAGGACCGCGAGGACGATCACTGTTCCGGCGGCCATGATGATCCCGCCGATGAGGCTGGTCTGGGCGACGCCGTGGGCGAAGGCCTGGTGGACGGCGTCCACGACCGCCTGGGCCTGCTGGGGACCGGCGGACGGATCCCGGGCGATGCGCTCGGCGACGGCCAGGCCACCGCCGACCGAGTCCGTGGCGGTCTCCATCGCCGCGGCCGGGAGCCGGTTGCCGACCAGGTCGGTCAGCTCGTCCCGGTAGGCCGTGCCCAGCAGCGAGCCCAGCACCGCGATGCCCAGCGCACCGCCCAGCTCCAGCGCGGTGTCGTTGGCGCCGCCGCCCACACCCAGCTCGGACTCGGGGAAGGAGTCCATGATCGTGTCGGTCGCCGGGGAGACGCTCAGCCCGATCGCGAAGCCCAGCATCATCATCGGCGCCAGAAAGTCGGCGTACGTCGAGCCCTTGTCGACCTGGGTGAGCAGGAACACGCCCGCCGTACCGACGACCATGCCGGTCACGATCATCGCCTTCACGCCCAGCTTCGGGGTCAGCCTGCCGGTCACCACGGCACCGAGGAACACCGCGCCGGCCAGCGGCAGCAGCCGTACCCCGGTCTCCAGGGCGTCATGGCCGAGGACGAACTGCAGGAACTGCGTGGAGTAGTAGATCGCGCCGAACGTACCGAAGAAGAAGAACAGGACCGCGAGCATCGAGCCGCTGAAGGGCCGCAGCGCGAACTTGCGGACATCCAGCATCGGTTGCGGGTGACGCAGCTCCCAGGCGACGAAGGCGACCAGGCCGACACCGGCGGCCACGGCCGCGGTGACGGGGCCGGCGCCCCAGCCGAAGTGCGGGCCCTCGATGGCCGCGTAGACCAGGGAACCGACGGAGACGATCGACAGCAGACCGCCGACGTAGTCGATCCGGCCCATGCCCTCCGCCCTGGACGGCGGCACGAGGGCGAGCGCGCCGACGACGGCGACGACGGCGATGGGCACGTTGATCAGGAAGGTCGAGCCCCAGGCGTGGTCCTCCAGCAGCCAGCCGGCCACCAGCGGGCCGACGGCGATGGCCAGACCGGAGGTCGCGGTCCAGGCGGTGATGGCCTTGACCCGCTCGCGCCGGGGGAAGGTCGCGACCAGCAGGGACAGCGTGGCCGGCATCACGACCGCGGCACCGACGCCCATGATCGCGCGGGCCGCGACGACCAGCGAGGTCTCGTCGACCAGGCTGCCCATCACCGAACCGCCCGCGAAGATCACCAGACCGGTGACCAGCGCGCCGCGCCGGCTGTACTTGTCGCCGATCGAGCCCAGCACCAGCATCAGCGCCGCGTACGGGACGGTGTAGCCGTCGACGACCCACTGCAGATCGCTGCTGCTCAGGCCCAGGTCGGTGGTCATGTCGGGGGCGGCCACGATCAGGGACGTGTTCGCCATCACCACGATCAGCAGGCTCAGGCACAGCACGATCAGTGCCCACCAGCGCCGCGCGTACGGCCCGGTCATCTTCTCCACGGGGGTGTTCGCGAGGAAGGGCATCGAAAGCTCCTAAGGGGACGGGTAGGACGGGCGGCATCACTTAATTGCCCATCGATGTGCAGACTAGTTTGTTGCCCATCGGTGTGCAACTATCGCGACACCCCCTCCCCCACCCGATCCCGAGGTGCCGATGTGACCAGCCGACCGGCGGCGACTCCGTACCCGGCGCAGCGCCGTGCCGCGCGCGCCACCCGCGCCCGGATCCTGGAGGCGGCCAGGCGGGAGCTGACCCGCGACCCCGACAGCCGTCTGGAGGACATAGCCGCAGCCGCCGGTGTGGCCCGGCGCACCGTCTACGTCCACTTCGCCGGCCGGGCCGCGCTCGTGGAGGGCCTGGCCGCGGAGGCCGCGGAGGCGATCCGGCTCGCGGTCACGGGCGCCTGCGCCGCCACCGCCGATCCCGCGACCGACCTGGCACGTTTCGTGATCACCGCCTGGCCGGTCGGTGACCGCTTCCGCACCCTCATCCGGCTGGCCCGCCAGGACCTCGGCCCCGACCGCGTCAACGAACTGCTGGCCCCGGCCCGCGACCTGGTCACCGGGGTCCTTGCCCGCGGTCAGCGGCAGGGCGCCTTCCAGACCACGGTTCCCCCCGCCCCGCTCAGCCGGGCCATCGAGGCCCATCTGCTGGCCCTGCTCGACCGCGTCAACCGCGGCCTGTGGTCCGACGACGGCACCAGCGCCGCCTGCGCCGCCCTGATCACCGCCGGAGTCGCCCCCGACACCGCCGCCACGGCAGTCGGCCGCCTACGCCGGACCGGGTCGCCCCCACAGCCCTCGGAAACCCCCGGCTTCCCCTGAAACCGGCAGTCGGCCCCGGTGCCGTCCCGCCCGCACGCCCTACGGCCCCGTACGCCGGGTCAGGCGTCCTCGGCCGGGGCCGTGCGCATCTCCGACGCGACCTCCTCGACCACCGCGATCGCCCGCTTCTCGGGCACACCGGCCGCGATCAGGGTGGTGGCGGCGATCCGGTGCCCGTCGTCCTCCAACGCACCGGTGTTGACGGCCTCCAGGAGGGCGACGTGCATCGCCTCCAGGCCGGCGCTCTGTACGGCGGGCGGCAGATGGGAGTGGAAGACACCGTCCCGCTGGCCCCGCTCCAGGATGGTCGCCACCGCCTCCCGGGCCGGCGCCAGCACCTCGGCGACGCGCTCGGAACCGAGGTCCCGCCGGGCCAGCGCCAGGAGCATGCGGTAGCGGTCCCCCACCGGCCACATGGTGAACACGAACCGCGCCAGCGCCCGCTCCGCCGACTCCGTCGGCTCGGGCCCGGTCTCCACCGTCTTCCGCAGCGTCTCGGCGGCCTCCTCCGCGAGGGCCTCCAGCAGCGCCGCCCGCCCCGGGAAGTGCCCGAAGAGGGTGCGCCGCACGACCCCGGCGGCCCGCGCCAGCTCCTCCAGCGTGATGTCGGGGTTCCGCCCCAACTCCTCACGGGCCGTGGCCAGGATCCGCGCCCGGTTGGACCGCGAATTACGACGCAGCGGCTCGCGGGCCACGGACTTGGTCACGGAGACAACCTCTGAGGATCGGTACGGAGACAGGCGAGGGGAAAGAACAGCAGCCCCATTTTGTCACGCCGAGCCGGACGACAGGAGGACGACGAAAGGCCCACGAGAAGCCGACGAGAGGCCGACGGGACGACGACGGAAACCGGGCCGTGGGCACTGCGACCGCCGAAGCGCCCCGGCCCGTCCGAACCGCTGCCCTCAAGAGTCCTGCGATTTCCGCGCACGGAGTGGGCCGCCCGGCCGGGGAAGGGGCCGGTGACGCCTGGCGGGTCGGCCACGGCGTCCGGCACGCTCCCGGGCCGGAGGGAGTACGGTGACGGCACCGAGCGCACCTCGCATGCCGTCATCCGTTTCGGCGTCGCCCTTGGGGAACGGCAATGGCCGGAGCACATCGGACCCGGCCGGAAAAGAGCCGCACCATGCCTCCTGGCTCGTACCCTCGCGTTCGGCTTCCCCATCCTGTTCCGCGCCCCGTGGTAGCGGAGATCTCCTGATTCCCGAGGTGCTCTCCAGCATTCCGGCACCTCGCGCACGCCCTGGACCGACCTGGAGGATGCAGGACACATGTATTCACAAGACGCGATCTCCGGCCGCCGCCGCGGCCGCCCCGAACCGACCGCCGAGATGCTCTCCGGGCTTGCCTGTCTCATCTGCGGCACCGACTACCGCAGCGCGCCGGACACCGAGGCGGTGGTGGTCTCCCACCGCGACGACAAGCAACAGCTCGCCTGCCACGGGACGTGCGCACGGCTGGCGAGCGGATCGGTCTCCGGCCTGAACGAGACACCACTCCCGCTGGCCGAGCGCCTGCGCGGGCACCAGGCCGACCCCTCCTGACCCGGCCCTCCGGCTGCCACGACAAGCAGGTTGCCGGACGGCCCATTGGCATCCTGTCGGCTCAGCTCGTCACACGGAAGGCGCATGCAGTCCTCGGCGAAACGGCCGGTGGCGGCGTCGTGAGCCTGCTGGAGGCCGAACCCGAAAGTGCCGCAGGTGCCGCAGTGGACGCAGTGGACGTACGACCACGGCATCCGTACGGAATCAGGACTCGCACAGGCGACTTGTTCATGAGACTCAGTCGATATGATGCAGTCATGGCTCACGTTTCCGCGGCCGAGCGCCGCCCTCAGCTGATCAAAGCAGCCATCGACTACATGACGAGGGAAGGAGTCGCGGCCGGGAGTACCCGTGCCATCGCCGCCGAGTTGGGGGTGGCCCAGGCTACGGTGCACTACACCTTCGGCACGAAGGAAGTGCTGTACCGCGCCGTCATGGAGCAGCTCACCCAGGATCTGACCGCCCAGGTCGAGCAGGCCGCGCCGGCCGACGCCGGATTCGAGGAGACGACCGCCGCCCTGACCGCCGCCCTGTGGCGAACGGTGCTCGAACAGCCCGCCAGCCATCAGCTCCTCACGGAACTGACCATGTTCGCGCTTCGCTCCCCCGCCCTGAGCGAGGCCCTCGACAGCCACTACCGGAGCATCACGGAGGTGACGGCGAAACTGGTGAGCGATGCGGCCGAGCGCACCGGCCAGCCCCTTGCCCAGCCCGCGGAAACGATTGCGCGGTTCTTCCTCGCCGGATTCGACGGACTCACCATGCAGCACCTCTCCCACCCCGACGAGGAGGTCGAGCGCACCTGCCTCCAGGCCTTCGTGTCCGCCGTGGTGGCCATGGCCGGCGGCCGGCTGGACCTGGTGCCCGTACCCGCGACCTGACGACGGCCGGGCGCTCTCCTACGGGACGAGCGCGCCGACCCGCGGCCTCGGTGGTGCGATACGGCGGACGGGTGGCCGTCGGGGGCAATGTGGGTCCTGGCGGCAGTCTCACCTCGCCGCTCAGCACGGGATCGCGCAGGAAGTCCTCGCTGAAGTTCTGGAAGAACCACCGAACCCGCAGCACGGTCCACTCCAGGCCCGCATGCTCCAGCGCCCGCTCCGTGGCCATGACGTGCTCCTGGGCGGGGCCCCAGGCATCTGACGGCGTGGACAACAGCACTGCCCGCCGGGCCCCGACGGCCTGGGCGGCCTGCGGGCTGCCGAGGTCGGGTACCACCAGATACATCCCCGTCACATCCCGCAGCGCGGGCTCCCAGGTGGTCCGGTCCGTCCAGTCGAAGGACGGTGTGCCGGAACGGGAGGCCGAGCGAACCGCCGCCCCCCGCTCCCGCAGCAGCCGCGCCACCCGGCGGCCCGTCTTGCCGCGTACGGCATGTCCTTGCTGCTGGCGGGCAAGGACGCGTTGAGGAGCACGGCGGAAGACGGTTCGTCGTCCGGCGGCTCCGGGTCGATGCCCCTCGACAGCGGATCGGCCGAGTCCGCATTTCCGGCCTCCTCGCTCTTCGCGGCCGGGCCGCACAGCGGCACCACGTTCGACATCATCGGCAGCGTGGGAGTCGCGATCCTCATGATCGTGGGCGCGACGGTGGCGATGGACCGCCTGCCGCTGCTGCGCCGCCTGGCCGCACCGGTCGTCGCCGTGGGCGCCATGTCCCTGACCGCCTACGTCGGCCACTTCGTCATTCAGGGCTGGTTGCCCTGGTTCGGCGCGACCTACGACGAGGAGTCCTGGGTGACGCTGATCATGTTCGTCCTCGGGGCGATCGTGTTCGCCGCGATCTGGTCCCGCTTCTTCCGCCGCGGACCCCTGGAGTATCTGCTCAACGCCGCCACCAGGCCGGCGAAGTACATCCGATGAGGCCCGGCCGGGGTGGCTGGACCCCCACGTCCCACCCGGCATGGACCGCTCACGGGCCGCTTCCGCACCCGGCCGGCCTCGGGCCGGGAAGCCTGCCCGCGAGCGGACGGCCACGCCGGCCTGTGTCCACGACCGCGAGCC
>NZ_LRTR01000655.1 GCF_001550375.1 Streptomyces europaeiscabiei
AGTCGTCCTCATCAGAATCTCAAAACCGTCACCCTTGACGCAGTAGCGCGGGGGTCGGGGCGGCGAAATCGTTGCCCTGCGCCGGCAGCCACGCCAGGGCCACCCGCGCTGGAAGTTCTGGAAGTTCTCGCCCGTGAGCGAAAGCGGCCGCGGCAGGGACGGCAGCCCCACGAGAACTCATTCGTCGTTTCTGGTGTTCTCGCTCGACAGGAACGTCTGGCGTGCCCAGAGGCTCAGCAGCGCGATCCCGCCGACCAACAGCGGCACCGGGTCACGGGCAGGAGGAGACAACACATATCCCAGCGCCGTGACCGTGCAGACCGTCAGGGGAATGAACGCCGCCGCACCCTCTATCCCCCATCGCAGTGTCGGCTGCGCAGCACCCAGGACGCTGGCCCCGCCGGGCACCCAAGGGCCGACAGCGACCACCAGCAGGCCCGCGGTACTGCAGGCGTCGGCCAGCTGACAGGACATCGCCTCGGGGCTGTACGGGCCGACCGTCCACAGTCGCAGCGTGTCGCCGATCAGCATGAGGGACAGCCCGCCGATCCCCACCCACAAGGTGACTCTCTGATCGCTCCGTACGAGACGGCGCAGGGCGAACAGGAAACTGAGGAACACGACCTCCGCGGTCCACAGGACACCGACCATCCCCGTCCCCAGCCGCCAGCCGTCACTGGCCCCCCGCAGCAGTACCCATCCGGTCATGAACACGGCCCCGGCTGTGACGACCCCGTCAAGCACGCGCCGCAGCAGGTCGTGGCGGCCTTTGCCCGCGTCGGCCGCGACCACCAGACCGGCCATGCCCAGGCCGACCGCCAGCGTCACTCCGGTGACCACCACCGAACCGAGCAGCGATCGCTCGTCCCGTCCCGAACCCGGAGGGTGGGCCGACAGCACGTGGACCGCCCCGCGGTACACACCCCCGGCTACCGCCGAGCCCCCCATCAGCAGCAGACGCGTCCGCACCCGTCCACTCGCCCCCCACGCTCGGAGCACCAGCGAGGCCGCCAACCCCCAGCAACCGGTGGACGGCCCGAAAGTCACCATCCGCGTCGCCGTGCTCCCGGCCATCCACGGTCCGCTGAGAGTCAGCACCGTTCCCATGAGGCAGGCCAGGCCCACCGCGGCCCAGGCCCAGGCCCCGTTCCGATGGCAACGGCCCGTCCGAGCCCTGAGCACGTCCGGCGACTTCCCCAATCCCGACATCAGGTGCGCCCTTCCAGCGGTCCCCCGCCCGCAGGGCTCATCAGCAGCCCCCGGATCCCTTCAGAAACCGTAGAAGACTCGCCACCTGCCCCGAACTGAACAGCCGACTCATTCACTCGTACTGCGTAAGGAAGGGAGGAGGGATCACCGGTCTCGGCTCGTGAGGCCACCTCCCGACGGCCTCGCCACCACCTGCACCCGTACCGAACCGACAGGCGACGTCAGGATGTTCCTGTCCGGCCTGCGGTGTGTTCGGCCGAGCACCGGACATCGGGCAGTATGCCCCTGTGCCCGTTGTGCCCGTCATACCCGGAACCGATGACCGCGCCGTCGAACCAGCACGGATCCGTCTGGTGGCGGCCGGGGCTGCGGTGGTGGTGGTCGGCGCGGGGCTGGGACTGCGGGCGGTGGCCGCGGGAGGTCTGGCCAAGTACGGCGGAGACGCGCTGTACACCGTCATGCTTCTGCCCCTCGTCGTTCTGGTGGCGCCACGAGTGACGCCCCTGACGGCCGCCGGAAGCGCACTGACCGTCAGTTGGGGGATCGAGTTCCTGCAGCTGAGCGGGGTGCCGGCGGAGCTCTCCCAGCGCAGCGCGGTCGCCCGCCTCGTGCTCGGTTCCACCTTCGATCCACCCGACCTGTTCTGGTACGCGGTCGGTGCGGCAGCGGGCTGGCTCGTCCACACCGCGGTGTGCGCCTACCTGTCGCATCGGCGTACAGGAACCAGTTGATACCGGCCTCCTGCGGCGGGCAGCGGTGCACAGCACCGGACACCCCAGTCCGCGGAGGGGCGAGCCGGCCGACTGCCGGGTCTCGGTCGGTGTGCACGCGGCCACCGACACCGCGTCCTGTCCACTGAGTGGGAGTTGTTCCCCCCGGGGAATGGGGGGCCGCTGAACTCGGCCGACCGCAGGCACTGGATGGCCGAACCGCTTGGGCACGAGGTACTGATCGGCAGTCAGTAGGACGCCGTTGACGGCACGTACACCGGCATCCTGGACCGCGAGTTCAACTCGGTCGCACCGAGGACGAGATGAAGTGGGACGTCACCGAGCGATCCCGCGGCTCGTTCACCTTCGGCCCCGCCGACCAGATCGTGAACCGTGCGACGGCCCGCGGTCGGCGCGTGCGCGGCCAGACGCGGTGCGGCACTCCCAACTGCTCCTGTCGGCATCAGTACCGCCGAGGTCGACCCACGACCGCCACGCACATCAACTGTGCGGTAGCAACCGGTGGGTGAGGGCCCGTCCCACCCGTGATGCACAGCCTTGTCACCGGAATCGATCAGGGGCGCCGGCACGTCCTGCTCGGCTGCCGGGCCCTCCCGCCCGTCGTCACACTCGCTGCTGTCCCCCGCTCCCCCGGCCGCCCACCAGTCCCTATTTGTCCCAGATCTTGCGGTAGGCCTGACGGTAGCCCTCCGAGTCCCAGGAGAGCGCACCGCCGCTGTTGTCCGCGGTGGTGACGTGGACAGGGGCGACGTATCCGCTGGCCGACTCGCCCGCGAAGGCGCGGTTGAACTCGTCGATGATCTGCCATCCCTGTTCCGACAGGGGCTCGGGCACGGTGGCCGACTGGAACTGCTTGCCGTTGATCCGCTCGAAGGCTGACGGGTCACCGTCACCGGCGCCGATGCTGAACGGGGCGCCGTCACCCTTGTGACCGGCGGCGCGCAGCGCTGGTGCCGCGTGGTCGAAGTACAGGTCGTTGATCGCGGCGGAGTAGGTCCATCTGTCGCCGAAGCGGGATTGGAGGGAGGAGACCTTGGCGACGGTCCGGCTGTTGGCCTCCGGGATGGGGATGTCCTCGTAGCTCAGCAACTCGACATCGGGGCAGGTGGCCAGTCTCTTCTTGATCAGATCGGACTTCCGCTTGGCGAACGGTATCGAGGCGTCGGTGAACAGCACCACGCCGGCCCGGCCGCCTGAGCGGGCGATGATCCAGTCGGCGCTGATCTCCGCGACTTCCTCGACCTTGGTGGTGACGTTACTGAAGAGCTTCGGATCCGTGCTGGGTCCAGGGGTGGCCGTGGCGTGCCAGCCGATCAGCGGGATGCCTGCGGCGTCCGCCTGTTCGACCTGCTTGGCCACGGACTTGGGGTCGAAGCCGCCGATGACGATGCCGGAGGGCTTGAGGGCGAGGGCCTCGGCGAAGGCCGCCCGGATGCCGGCGGGCGTACCCTGCCCGTCGATGGTGCGGACGTCCCAGCCGAGGACCTTCGCCGCTTCCTGGACGCCCTTGGCGACTCCGGAGACACCGGGGTTGGTCATGGTCTGGGCGACATAGGCGACGGTCCTGCCTGAGACGGCCTCAGGTCCGGTGGTGGGGCCGCCCCAGGGGGCGTTGATGTCCTCGGCCTCCTTCACGGCCTGTCTCGCCTCGTCGAGGACGGCAGGGCAACCCGGCTCCCGCGAACCGACGGTGGACGTGTTGGTGGTCGAGCCGCTGTCACAGCCGCCGACAGCAGTGGCCACGACCAGGAACGTGACGGCTGCCGCAGTCGCTTTGCGGGTGGGGTGCACGGGGTCTCCTCAACTGGACACAAGGGGGTACGGGTTGCGTGGGGGGAGGAGAACGATCCGGCAGACGGCCGGAATCGCAACGGCGGCAGCACCACGGGCTGCGGCCCGGTGGGTTGTCGCGGTGGGAATGTAGCAGGGCACCGACCGGTCCCTCCACGGAGGCGGCACCGCTCAGTAGGCGCGCGTGAACAATTCGTAATCAATTCTTGATTACACACAGGCTCACAGCGATCACGCAGACGATAGTCTCCGACCGACCGGATCCGGACACATGACGTGATCCCGTCGTTCACGTCACCTGTGCGATCGCTCATGCCCGGCGACACCGTGCGAGCGTCGTACCCGCTCCCGTTCGTCGACGGTCCTGCCGCCACGACACCGCGGTCGCCACTCACCAGAACTCGAAGGAGGCCAGCGTGCCCACGAACACGGTGGAGCCGCCGCCCGGACGCAGGGACCGGACTCCTCCGTTCCGCCAGAGAGCGGTATCCGTTCTCGCCCGCTGGCCGTTCCGGCGGAAACTCAACGTGCTCGTCATCGCGCCCATCGCGGTCGTCGGCGTGCTGCTCGGCATCGGCGTCGCGGGCCAGATCGAGCAGGTCCGCGACGCCGACCGGATCGCCGAACTGGTGCGTGACAGCGAGCAGGTCACGGCGCTCATCAACGACGTACAGGCCGAACACCGGCTGGCGCTCCTGCTGTCCGTGCAGTACGAGGCGGACCGCCCCGGAACAGCCCAGCCGTCGACGACCGCCTACCTGGAGGCGCAGCAGGCCACCGATGCACGGGTCGCCGCCGTGCGGTCCGCGTTCCAGTCGAGCCTGCCGGCCGAGGAGACACAGGCACTCGAGTACATCGGCAGCCTCGACTCCCTGCGCGAGAAGCTCGGTCGGGGCTATGTCCCCGCTGCCAACATCGACCCCGCCTACGCCGCCGCGGTCGGCTACCTCATCGACGGCATCGGACTCGACCGCTTCGCCGCGACCTCCGAGTCCTCGGTCACCAACCTGCTGGACGCCGTACTACGCGCGGACGCGGCCCACGCGGCTTTCGAGAGCGCCGTGTTCTCCGCACAGACCCGAGACGCCAACGCTCTCACCGAGTACACCCGCGCGGTCGGCGCCCACGAGCTCTACACCTACCAGTCGGACCGCTTCGGCCGTATCGCCACGCCGGAGCAGGTCCTGAGCATGGACGGCATCGAGCGCAGTGCCGAAGAGAACGACGTCACCTCCCAGTTCGCGGAGCTCCAGGTCGATCCGGGCTCCCTGCAGTCGCAGACCACGCGGGAACTGCGCGAGAAGATCGCCGCCGGAGAGCGGCAGGCCGACACGCGCCTCGGCATCACCCGGACGCTGATCAGGCAGACCGCCGCTCAGGCCGACTCGCTTTCCGCGAACGCCCTGCGCAAGGCATGGTCGATGCTCGGCGCGGCACTGCTCGGCTTCGCCGCATGGCTGGCGTTCTGTGTCCTGGTCCGGCGCTCGGTCATCCGCCCCCTCATGGCCCTGACCGGATCCGCCCAGCAGGTGGTCGAGGCCGCGGACGAGGAACTCGCGCGGGTCGCGGACGACGAGTCCGCCGGCGGCACCCCGTTCCGGCCGCAGGCCATCCCGGTGCCGGTCCGCGACGACATCGGTGAGTTGGCCGAGGCGTTCAACCATGTGCAGGTCACCGCCTCCGCGCTGCTGGAGAGGCAAGTACTGTCCCGCCGCAACGTCGCCGAGATGTTCGGCAACGTCGGGCGCCGGGTCAGTAATCTGACCACCCGCCAGCTGACGCTGATCGATGCCGTGGAACGCGAGGAGACCGACCCCGACCTCCTCGAACGGCTCTACCGCATCGACCACATCGCCGTACGCCTCCAGCGCAACGCCGACAGCCTGATGCTGCTCGCCGGGATCCGGGAGACCGACGTGGAGGCCCGGCCGGCCACGCTGGTCGACGTCATTCGCTCCGGCCTCGGCCGGATCGAGGGCTACCAGCGGGTGTCCCTGCGGTCCGAGACGGACATCACCGTAGGGCCCGACATCATCGGTGACCTGACGCTGTTGCTCGCCGAACTGCTGGAGAACGCGGTCTCCTTCTCCCCGTCCGACACTCCTGTCGAGGTGGTCGTGCGGCCCGGTACCGACGTCACCAAGGACGGCGGGGCTCTGATCGAGGTCATCGACCACGGCCTCGGCATGAGCGCGGAACGCCTCGCCGAGGAGAACGCCCGCCTCGTCCGCAGGGAACGGCTCGACCTGGTACCGACCAAGGTGCTCGGCCTCTTCGTGGTCGGCAGCCTCGCCCGCCACCTCGGACTTCGCACAACTCTGAGCCGTACACCGGGAGGTGGTGTCACCAGCACGGTCTGGATCCCCTCCGTACTCCTGCTGACGATGGGCCCTGTGGACGCCACACCGCCCGTCGCCTCGGGCCCGACCGGGACCGCGGCAGCGCCCACGACGAGGCCCGAGGGGACGGCCTCCGTAACCGCCGAACCGGCCACCGCGACCGTTCCCGAGCGGCGGCCGACCACCGTGTCACCCCACAGTGACCTGCCCCGACGCGTCCCGCCTCGCCTCGGCGCGGCGAGGACCACCACTGCCGAGGGGCCTTCGCCGACAGCCACCCGGCCACTACGACGACGGGTCCGGGGCGCGACGCTCACCGTGACCACCCCAGCCGGCGACCGAAGCATCCCACCGGTGCGACCGCCTCTCGACGCCGACGCCGTCCGCTCGGAGATCGACGAGTTCGAGGCCGCCGTGCGCAGGGCGGAGCAGGACAGTGCCGCGCCCCCGGACGGAGCAGGCACCACCACAACACCGGAAACTCCAGAAACCCCAGAAGGCCAGAAGGAGACGGGCAGTGACCACGTCGACAGGTGACAGCACCCCCGAACAGGCGAAGTCCAACGACCTGCGAACCGCGGCAGCCGACTTCACCTGGTTGCTCGACCGCTTCGCCACGGACACCGCCGGAGTCGTCGACGCCATCGCGGTGTCGTCCGACGGCCTGCTGATCGCCGTCTCCCAACTACGCGACAGGGCCGACTCCGAGCGGCTCGCCGCGATCGTGTCCGGCATCACGAGTCTCGCCGCAGGCGTCTCCGGCAACTACAGCCTGGGCGGTCTCAACAAGGTCATCATCGACCTGGAGGGCGGGCATGTACTGGTGTCGGCCATAGGCAACGGTGCCGTACTCGGAGTGGTCGCCTCCAAGGAGGCGAAACTGGGCAACATCGCCTACGAGATGACCCTCTTCGCCAACCGCGCCGGGGCCGCACTCACCCCCCAGCTGGTCATGGAGCTGAAGAACAACGTCGGCTCCACACCGGCCGGCTGACCCATCCCCGCAAGGCAGGAGGTCGTCGCCATGGCCGTCGGTGGACAAGGACCGCATGAGGCAGCAGAGGACACGGGGGGCGGCCCGCCGGAGCCGGTCGGCCGCGCCCCCGCCGTCCGGCCGTTCCTGCTGACCGCCGGCCGGGTCTCGGGGAGCGGCGCAGCGGCACCGATCCCGATCGAGACCCAGATCGTGGCGACCTCGACCGGGCTCTCCGTCCTCGGCACGCTCGCCTTCGAACACCACGACATCGTCGCCGCCTGCCGACGGCCGCAGTCGGTGGCGGAACTGGCCGCCTGCCTGCGGCTGCACCTCAATGTCGTCCGGGTGCTCGCCGAAGACCTGTGTGCCGCCGGGCACCTGGCGGTCCATGTGCCAGGCGCCCGGACCGCCCAGGACATCTCCGTACTGCGAAGGGTTATCAATGGTCTCCGTGCCGTCCCCGATTCACGGGGCACACTCCGCGACAGCGGCTGAGCAGCCGCCGCTACCGGTCAAGCTGGTCATCGCCGGCGGCTTCGGGGTCGGCAAGACCACCACCGTGGGCTCGATCTCAGAGATACGGCCGCTCACCACGGAAGCCGCGATCACCGAGGTCGCGGCAGGCGTGGACGACCTCACGCACACGCCCGGCAAGACCACCACCACCGTCGCCCTGGACTTCGGCTGCATCACCCTCGACCCGACCCTGAAGCTGTACCTGTTCGGGACACCGGGCCAGGACCGGTTCGGCTTCATGTGGGACGACGTGGTCGAAGGCGCCCTCGGTGCCCTGGTGATCGTGGACACCCGACGCCTCGACGACTGCTACGCGGCCGTGGACTACTTCGAGCACAAGCGCATCCCTTTCGCGGTCGCCGTCAACGCCTTCGACGGAGAGGTCGAACACGACCTGGACGAAGTGCGGTGGGCACTGGACATCGCGGAACACATCCCGCTGATCGTCTTCGACGCACGCAGGACGGGCTCCGTCCGCGACGCGCTCCTGGTCGTACTCGACGTCGCCCTCTCCCGCGCCGAAACGGCTGCGGCGACCTGACTTCCCCCTCCTCGCCCGGGTGGTGATGTCGGACACCAAGAACAACCTGTTCGAGGCGACCAACGTGCACAAGGTCGCCGGCCGCAACCCCGATGCCGCCGCCGGGCCCGGCGTGCCACTCCAGGTGCGCGTACGGCAGACTCCGCTCCGCCAGGGCCCTGACGACGGCCGGCCCGGCAGGTCCCGCCCCCTCACGGAAGCGACTGCCAGACATGGCATGTCTGAGTGGGCCTAATACGCGACAAAAGCGCCGCAAGTAGCGCATACATCTCGCCCACGGGCTACTTTTCATCCCTGCACGCTGGTTGACATCCCATGGCTACATGGCCGACCTTCGTGCGTGGCCCCTGCGTTCCCCTTGTCCCCTTCCGCATCAGGGATGTGTCCATGCCGAACTCGATCAACAGACGCCAACTGCTGGCCTCCGCAACCTGCGTGGCCACGGCGGCCGTTGCCGGAGGTGTGCTCGGTGCCGGTGTCGCCGAGGCGGCGCCCGGCAGGTACACGCCCGACTGGAACTCGGTCGACCAGCACCCGCCGGCTCCGGAGTGGTTCCAGGACGCGAAGTTCGGGATCTACTTCCACTGGGGTGCCTTCAGCGTCCCCGCCTTCGCCAACGAGTGGTACCCGCGCAGCATGTACGAGGCCGGGAACAACGCGAACCAGCATCACATCGCGACCTACGGCCAGCCATCAGCGTGGCCGTACCACAACTTCATCAACGGAGCGCGGGACCTGGCGGGCAACACCGTAGAGTTCGCCCCGAAGCTGAAGTCGGCCGGCGGGAAGTTCGACCCCGAGGAGTGGGTGCAGCTGTTCGTCGACGCCGGCGCCAGGTTCGCCGGCCCGGTCGCCGAGCACCACGACGGCTTCTCCATGTGGGACAGCCAGGTCAACGAGTGGAACTCGGTGAAGAAGGGCCCGGGGCTGGACCTGTTGGGACTCTTCTCCACGGCCATCCGTGCCAAGGGCCTGAAGCTGCTGGTGGCCATGCACCACGCGTACAACTTCACCGGCTTCTACGAGTTCGCCCCCGCGCAGACGAACAGCAGCCTCAAGAAGCTCTACGGGCAACTGGGTTCGGCCGCGGCGAACCAGCTCTGGTTCGACAAGCTCAAGGAGGTCATCGACCACGCCCAGCCCGACATCCTGTGGCAGGACTTCAATCTGGACGCCGTCGACGAGACTCAGCGCCTGAACTTCCTGGCGTACTACTACAACCAAGCCAACAGCTGGGGCCGCGAGGTCGTCGCCACGTACAAGGACGGCATGAACGGCAAGGGCGAGGTCTTCGACTACGAACGCGGCGGCCCGGCCGATCTCACCACCCCGTACTGGCTGACCGACGACAGCCTCTCCAGCAGCAGTTGGTGCTACACCCGGGGCATCGGCTACTACACCACCCAGCAGATGCTGCACTCCTTCATCGACCGGGTCAGCAAGAACGGCAACGTGCTGCTCAACATCGCGCCGATGGCCGACGGCACCATCCCCCAGGCACAGAAGGACATCCTGCTCGCCATCGGCGACCACCTGAAGCGCTTCGGTGAGTCGGTGTACGCGACCCGCGCCTGGACCGCGTACGGCGAAGGCCCGACGAAGATGGGCGGCGGCTCGTTCACCACCCCGCACGCCGGCACCGCCCAGGACATCCGTTTCACCCGCAACAAGGCCAACACCGTCCTGTACGCCACCGTCCTCGGCTGGCCCGGCAGCTCGCTCACGATCAACACGCTCAGCCCGGACCGGATCAACCTCTCGTCACTGACCTCGGTGAAGCTCCTCGGCAGCACCGCCGGCACCTACATCGACCTGCCCACGCCGACCCAGAACGCCTCCGGCCTCACGATCACCCTGCCGTCCTCCGCGCCGTACAACGCCAACGCGTACGTCCTGAGGCTCGACTTCTCCGGCACGATCCCCGCTCTGCGGCCGCTGGCCGGCGCCATCGCCTTCACGGACGTCAACTACACCGGCAAGGCCGCCGTCCTCACCGTCGGCGACCACACCGCGGCCGACCTGACCGCGGCCGGACCGGGCCCGCGCACCCTCTCCTCCCTCCGGCCGGCCCCCGGCTACCGGGTGATCGGCTACGCCGGAGACAACTTCTCCGGCACCTCCTGGACCTTCACCGCCGAGAACCCCGACCTCAGGGTCACCGGCAACAACGACCAGATCACCTCGCTGAAAGTCCAGTTCAACCCGGCGACGTACTTCCGGATCACCAACGCCACCAACGGCCTCGCCCTGGACAGCGGCGGCAACGTCGCCTCCGGCTCCGAGCTCAAGCAGTGGACCTGGAACGGCAACAACAACCTCCAGTGGCGGGCCGAGCAGGTCGAAGGCGGCTACTACCGGCTGGTCAACCGCACCAACGGCATGGTCGCCGACGGCTGGGGCGCCACCTCCAACGGCTCCGTCGCCCGGCAGGCCGCCTGGAACGGCGGCACCAACCAGCAGTGGACCATCACCCACCGGGGCGGCGACCGCTACTCGATCGCCAACCGCACCACCGGCCTGGTCCTCGACGGCGGCGGCAACGTCGACTCGGGCTCCAGCGCCAAGCAGTGGGCCCACGGCAACAGCACCAACCTGCTGTGGACCTTCACCGCGCTGTAGCCGACGGAGCCCGCTGACGAGGCGGGGCACATCCGTGCAGCATGTGCGACGGCGGAGCGGCCCGGTCACGTCCTGGATACCCGAGCGTGCCCGGGCTGCGCCGCCATCGCCACCTCGGGCATACGGGACAGCACTCCCGGTGGGCATCCGAAGATTTCGGGCCGGACGCGTGGTCGGCCGCGAACGCTGCAGACGCACCCTCTCGCAGAGAATCCACAACAGCAACGCCGACCGACGGTCAGAACTTCGACACGACCGGGCCGGGCCTCGGGGCGCGTGTCCCGGGGGCGGACGGCCACCACACAGCGAAAGGGACATGAGTGCAGAGAGATGGCATGCGTACGGCATGCAGGGCCCCGGGGTGGGGACGCGGGAGACGTGCGGGGGTGCTGACCGCGGTGATCGCCCTGATGGCCATGCTCCTGACCGGCTTGGGCACCGGCGGGACGGCGCACGCGGCCGCCGTGGACTCGAACGCGTGGTACGTGCTGGTCAACCGTGGCAGCGGCAAGGCGCTCGACGTGTCCGGCGCGAGCACGGCCGACGGGGCAGTCGTTTCGCAGTAGGCGTCTCGATCGCCCGCGGCCGTACGCCCGCCGGCCCGTTCGAGCCGTGCCCGGCCAACCCGATCCTCACCCACCGGGGCACCGACCACGCCGTCCAGGACACGGGCCACACCGACCTGGTCCAAGGCCCCGACGGCTCCTGGTGGATGGTGTTCCTCGGCGTACGGCCGCACGGCGGCACACCGGGCCGGCACGTGCTCGGCAGGGAGACCTTCCTGGCCCCTGTGACCTGGATGGACGGCTGGCCGGTCGTCGGCGAGGTCGGCCTGGGCCTGCCCGAGCTCCCGTGGCCGCTCTCCCCCGGCCCTGTCGAGGAGCACCGGGCCGACTTCGAGCTCGCCGCACTGCGACCGTCCTGGATCTCCGTGCGCGACCGGCCCGCCGATCACTGCACCACCAAGGAGCGCCCCGGATGGCTGTCGCTCCGCGCGCGGGGCGACTCCCTGGACGAGCCCGACGTGGTGTTCACCGGCCGGCGCCAACAGCACATGTCCTGCCGGGTGCGCACTCTGGTCGACGCAGCGGCGGGCAGCGGTGGCCTCGCCGTGCGGCTCGACGAGCAGCACCACCATGAGATCGAGGTGTCCGGCACGCGGGTGCATGTGGTCGCGCGCGTCGGCTCCCTGCGCACGGTCGTGGCCGAACAGTCCGTGCCCACCGGGCCGGTGATCCTAGCCGTCACGATCACGGAACCGCCGTCTCCGCACGGACCGTGCACCGGACCCGATGTCGTCTCCCTCGGCGCCGAGCGGTCCGACGGCACGCTCACCGAACTCGCGACCCTCGACGGCCGCTGCTGACGTTGTAGTTGCTGGTGAGCCAGCCGAGGGAGTCGATCGTCTTGTTGATCGCTTTGGTTGAGTTGGGGTAGGACTTGGCCACACGCTGCCGTTCGGGCGCCGCACCAGGTGGCCCTCGCGCATGCCCTCCTCGAACAGCGCCGACTTCTGCGCGATGTACGGGTTGCCGGCGGCCTTGTCCCAGCACTGTGAGCCACCCGCCGCTCGCTCAGGAATCGAGTGGGCAACGAACCACTCGATGAACGCGTCCCGTTACACGCGCTGTACATGAGGCTCATGTGGCCCGCTCGTGCGGAAGCTGTCGATGTGCCGTAAGTCCAGTCATGTGACTTGTTTTCCCAGTGACGCGGCCCACATTGAACATTAAAGCTATGGGAGCCGCCACCGCACTCCGGTGTTGCGGCCCCGCACCTCCGCACGATGCTCGACATATCCATATATCGACGCACGTCAGCATTCAGTCGCCCGAGGCATCTTCTCCCCACGCAGCCAGGAGGTCTGTGAAGCATGCCCCTGAGCCATCTGTCCCTCCAAGACAGGGCCCTGTTCTGGCAGTTCGGCCAAGGTCCTGAAGTCCCCGTCCCCGACCCCCTCGTCCACCGCGCCGTCGAACGGTGGGCCACCGCCGCGCCGCACGCGGTCGCCGCCGAGCACCAGGGCACGACGATCACGTACGGCGAGCTGAACCGTCGTGCCGACCGGCTCGCGGCCAGACTCGTACGGGAGGGCGTACGGCCCGGCGATCACGTCGGCCTCTTCGTACGCCGCTCCATCCCGATGCTCGTCGGACTGCTCGGCACGCTGAAGGCCGGCGCCGCGTACGTCCCGCAGGACATCGGCCTCACCCCCGCCGCCCAGCTGCGGCACGTCATCCGCACCGCCGGAATCCGGGTCGTCCTCACTCAGTCGGAGCACACGCTGCGGGTGCCTCCGGCTGACACCGGACACCGGCTGATCACGCTCGACGACGATCTCGCCAACCGCTCCACGGAAGGGCCGGTCCGTCTCGAGCGGCCCGTACGCCCCGACGACGGGTGCTACGTCCTGTTCACCTCCGGCACGACCGGCAAGCCCAACGGGGTGAAGGTCACCCACGGCAACGTCGCGAACATCCTCCTCACCGAGCCCGGTGACCTGGGCATCCGCCCCGGTGACCGGGTCGCCCAGCTCCTCAACATCGCCTTCGACATGGCCGCCTGGGAGATCCTGGGCTGTCTCGCGCACGGCGGCACACTCGTCGTCCGCGGCAAGGACGTCGCGGCGGCGGCCCGAACGGCGGACGTGCTGATCGCGACGCCGACGGTGCTGTCCGGGATCGACCCGGCGGGCTGCCCCCATGTGCGGACGGTGGCGGTCGCGGGCGAGCCGTGCCCGCGCCCGCTCGCGGACGCCTGGGCCCGCCGGTCCGCCTTCCACAACTCGTGCGGGCCCACGGAGACGACGATCGTCAACACGATGCGCCACCACCGCGTGGACGACGCACTGCTCACGATCGGCCGCCCCACCCCCAACAACACGGTGTACGTCCTCGATGAGCACCGGCGTGCGCTGCCCATCGGGGAGGTCGGCGAGATGTGGGCCGGGGGCGACTGCGTATCGGCGGGCTACTTGAACAACGAGGCGCTGAACACCGAGCGGTACGCCCCCGACCCCTTCCTCGGCGGCGGACGCCGCATGTTCCGTACCCGCGACCTCGGCCGCTGGACACCGGACGGCGAACTCGAGCATCTGGGCCGTACCGACGACCAGGTCAAGGTCCGCGGCTTCCGCGTGGAACTCGACTCCGTCTCCTCGGTGCTGGAGTCGGTGGCGGGCTGCTCCCGCGCCGTCACGCTCAAGCGGGACGCCCGCAGCCTGATCTCCTTCGTCTGCCCCGCCGACGTCGACCCGGACACGGCCCGGCGCGCGGTCGCCGACGTACTGCCGTACTACTGCGTGCCGGCCACCGTCCACCCGGTGGCCGTGCTGCCGGAGACTGACCGGGGCAAGGTCGACCGGGCGGCACTGCTGCGGCTGGCGGCGGAGCGGGAAGAGGCCGCGCGGCACGCAGCGCGGGCGGTGACGGTTCATGGCGAGGGAGCACCCCTGTTGCCCGTGCCGGCGGTGCGAGAGGGGGCGGCCTGATGACGTCGTCCGTTGAGACATCGTCCGCTGAGGCCTCGTCCGTCGAGGTAGGGGTGGGAAGCGCCACGCACGCCGCGCCTCCCACCCCTAACGCGTCTCCCGCCCCTCCCGCGGCTCTCGCCGAACTCCCTCCGCTCACGTCCGTGCCTCGTCGCCTCCTCAAGCACCCCCGCCTGATGCACTACAACCGCCTGGCGGCTCTGGTGATACTGGCCAACATCGGCTTGCTGGCGCTGAGTTGGCCGCCGACCGTCGAAGCCATCGGCTACGCGTCCCTCGCGAACCTCGCACTCGCAGTGGTTGTACGGCAGCAGTACGTCATCAACCTCTTCTTCCGGCTCGCGACTTGGGCTCCGACGAGCTGGCCGCTGAAAGCGCGGTGGACGCTCGGGAAGGTGTACCACTTCGGCGGACTGCACGTGGGAGGGGCACTGGCCGGAGCCGTGTGGTTCCTCGCGGGGGCGGTCGTGGTGACCGTCGATGGCGCCAACCTGCCGCTCATCACGGTGAGTTGGGTACTCGTCGCACTGCTCGTCGTCATCGTGGCCACCGCCCTGCCGCCCTTCCGCTCCCGCTTCCACGACCACTTCGAGAAGATCCACCGCTTCGGCGGCTGGAGCACCCTCGTACTGTTCTGGACGCATACGCTGCTGGGCGCGCAGGGGCCGGTCGCCCTCGGGGTGCTGGCCGTGGTCACCTTCAGCGTCGCTCTGCCCTGGCTGCGGCTGCGCAAGGTGGACGTACGGATCGAACGGCCCTCCACGCACGTCGCGTTGGCCCGTTTCGACCACGGCGTGACCCCCTTCGCGGGGTCATCCACCGCCATCAGCCGCAGCCCGCTCACCGAGTGGCACTCCTTCGCCAACGTGCCCTCCCCCGGCGAACCCGGCTTCCGGCTGACCATCTCCCGTGCGGGCGACTGGACGGGCTCGTTCATCGACGACGCGCCCCCGAAGGTCTGGGTCAAGGGCATCACCACGGCCGGCGTCGCCAATATCGAGACCTTGTTCAGCAAGGTGATCTACGTCGCCACCGGCAGCGGTATCGGTCCCTGCCTGCCGCACCTGCTGGCCGCCGAGGTGCCCTCACGGCTCGTGTGGGCGACGCGTGATCCCCGCAGGACCTATGGCGACGGCCTGGTCGACGAGATCCTCGCCGTGCAGCCGAACGCGCTGGTCTGGGACACCTCGCAGCACGGCAAACCGGACATGGTGCGGCTGGCGTACACCGCGTATCGCGACTTCGGTGCCGAAGCTGTCATCTGCATCTCCAACAAGAAGCTGACCTGGCAGGTCGTTCACGGTCTCGAGCGGCGCGGCATTCCCGCCTACGGCGCGATCTGGGATTCGTGACAGACCGTCAGGAGAGAAGGAGAGAGGAAGAGTCGATGAACACCCTCAAGATCGAACGTCATGACCGCGTCGTCACGGTACGACTCCACAGGCCGCATGCCCTGAACGCCCTCAGCAGCGAGCTGCTGACCGAACTCCTCGACGTACTCCGCCCGTTGGACCGCGACCCTGACGTCGGCTGCTTCGTCGTCACCGGTTCGGAGAAGGTCTTCGCGGCCGGGGCCGACATCAAGGAGATGGCCGGGAAGTCGGCCGTGGACATGGCCACGGAGGACTACTTCGCGGGCTGGGAGGAGTTCGCCGGATTCCGAACGCCGAAGATCGCGGCGGTCAACGGCTACGCGCTGGGCGGCGGTTGCGAACTCGCGATGATGTGTGACCTGATCATCGCGGGCGAGTCGGCGGTCTTCGGCCAGCCGGAGATCAAGCTTGGCGTGATCCCCGGCATCGGCGGCACCCAGCGACTCACCCGCCTGGTCGGCCGCGCCAAGGCCATGGACCTGATCCTCACGGGCCGCACGATGAACGCCCGCGAGGCGGAGGCCTCGGGCCTGGTGTCGCGGGTGGTCCCGGACGACCGCGTCCTCACCGAGAGCACGGAAGCCGCCGCGACCGTCGCCTCTTACGGCCGCCCGGCCGTCACCGCCGCCCGCGAGTCGGTCGACCGGGCCCTGGAGACCGGTCTGCGCGACGGGCTTCTATTCGAACGGCGCGTGTTCCATGCGCTGTTCGCCACGGAGGACCAGAGGGAGGGGATGAGCGCGTTCATGGAGAAGAGGGCGCCTGTTTTCAAGGGGCGCTGACGGGGTGGGTTGACCCGGGGAGCGGGGCGGCGGACGGGGTCTCGGCCCGCCGCCCCTCGTCAGGATGCTGAATGTCCGAGGTTCGCGCTACGGCGGCCGTGGTCGGTCGTCGTGCGGTAGTCGACCTCCACGTCAGGCCCGTTCTCTCGGTGCAAGCAGAACAGGCCACAACACGATGATCCTTGTTGACGGGCCACAGCACGATGATCCTTGCTGCCGTATGACACCTGCTCTCCGTAGTTCCCCACCGACGGCCTGCTGACCTGCGGCGGCACGGCGTGCCTCCGGACTTGCCCGGCAGCCGGTCGCAGTTGGGGCCGGTGGCCCGCCGGTATTCCTGCGGGATGGGACGCCAGGCGGGGGGCGTCGCGTTGAGCTGAACCCGGGCGCCTGTCAGGCTGGGCCGTCGAGAACCTGGCGCCGGAGTCGCTCGCGGAGTCCGGCTTCCTCGGGGGGTGAGAGGGGCGTCGGGGCGTCGGATGCACGCCGGCCCGAGCGGCAGTCGGAGCCCGTCCTCTTCGGCGTCCTGCGCCGCCTGGTCCGGCCCGGTACAGCGAGGCAACCGCGGGTTCTTGCCGGCACACCAACGACCAGAAAACCGCCCGGCCTGACGCGTCGCGCGGCAGGTAGCGAGAGTAGTCCGAGGAGTGGCGGTGCAGCCCGGGGTGGTCGAACCCGGCGAGTGCGGTGACGATCTCACGGCCAGCGGCCAAGGCCGCGCAGCGCCGTCGGCGAGAGGTGCGCGACGGAGCCCAGCGGTGCACCCGGAACCCAGTCCAGCAGCCGCATGCGGAGCCCGGTGCGGTCGACCAGATCATGGTCCTGCAGCCTCGGGATGGCTTCCGGGACCACGAGGCCCGGATCCTGGGACCGGAAGTGACGGACCGCCAAGTGTTCGGCGTGGACTGCCTCCGCACCGCCCTCGGCCAGGGTCGCCTTCAGGACGTATCGGCGCCCGTCACTGTCGTCTTCGACCAGCATGACCTGGTCCTGGGTACTCCCCAGGTCGGTGAGCCGACCGGCGATTCCCCATTCCTCACGCAGGAGGCGCGTCGCGTCCTGCTCCGACAGCGTCGGGCCGGTGAAAGGTGCGGAGCAGGCGGCCACGTCCACCGCGCCTTCGTCGGTGAACGACCGTTGCGCCTCAGCCATGGTGCGCCAGCTTCGGCCGCCAGTCCGGGTCGTTCCAGAGGCCGAGACGTGCTTCGGCGGCCGCCCCGAGGCGGAACGCGGTCAGATCGTCGAACAGCCGGGCGACGATCTGCACGCCGGTCGGCACCCAGTTGCCCGCGCGACCTGAGGGCACGCTGAGGACCGGATGCCGACTCGCGATGTTGAAGAGCTGGGTCAGGCACTGGCTCACGAGGTTGGCAAACCGCACGCCCTCGGCGAGCTCGACGGATTCCGCGGACGTGGCGTCCGCCGGGTAGCCGGTGGTGGCCATGGTCGGGCAGATGATGGCGTCGTGGTCGCGGTAGATCTCGGCGAGCACGGCGTGCATGCGGCCTTCCTCTTCCACGATCCGCAGGGCGCCGACGTTCTCCAGGGCTGCCCCACACGCCTCGACGACATCAAGGACGTTCCGGGACCACCGCGGGTCGTCCGCCGCCGCGCACTCCAATACGGACGGCCCGAGGAGGAGGCCGCACCGCACTCCGCCGCACGATCACAGGGCTCGGGCTCCGCGGCAACGCCGCGCGGCAGCAGGCCCCATCCCGGCAGTCCGAGACACCGATGGTGTCCGTCAAAGCGGAACAAGCTCAGCAGGGCCTCAGGTCGCCCTCTCCTGCCCGGCGGCGCCACGAGAGGAAGACGAGGAGCAGACAAGTGTCGCCTGGTGACCATCACATGACCGCTGTCTGCCAGGTGATGTGCGGGGTCACAGGAAATGATTGGGGAGCGCCACCGCAAGCAATCAGTAGCCGACACACCACGCGAAGAACCCCGACCGCACCAGAAGGAATCTCACGCCATGACCGCGACCGCGCCCAGGGCTCCGACTGCACCAGGGGTGCGGTCCTGGTGGGGAATCCCGTACGCCACAGCCGAGCGATACCGCCGCCCCGTGGTCGCGGATTTCGATCCGGACCGCCCCTATGACCGCAAGGGCGTCGTTTCCGTCCAGCCCGACAGCGGCGACTGGCTCGAAGCGGACAGCGGGATGGGTGAGGACTGCCTGAACCTGAACGTGTGGGCCCCCGAGCAGCCGGCCGACAAGGGGCTGCCGGTGGCCGTGTACATTCACGGCGGCGGATTCGAGTACGGCGCGAACACGCAGATCACTTCGAACGCCTCCGGTCTCGCCGCGACGGGACGCGTCGTGGGCGTGTCGGTCAACTACCGGCTCGGCGCACTGGGCGCGCTCTCGCTCTCGCAGTACGGCGGGCGGCTCGCCGAGGCCAGCAACCTCTTCCTGCAGGACATCATCGCCGCGCTCACCTGGGTCAAGCAGAACATCGCCCACTTCGGCGGCGACCCCGACCAGGTCACGGTCTACGGCCACAGCGGCGGCGCCTATGCCACCTTCGGGCTGCTCGGCGCCTCCTCCGCCAACGGTCTGTACCGGCGGCTGGCCGGGTTCTCCGGCGGGCCCGCTCGTATCGTCCCGGTCTGGTGGGCCGAGGAGCTCGCGCACCGGTTCGTCACCGAACTCGGCGTCGCGGGCAACCCCGACAAACTGCTCGACCTCGACGCGACTGCCCTGATGGCCGCCCTGCGCAAGGTCTGTCCGACGGATCTCGGAGTCCGTGGCGGGGTGGACAACCAGGCCACCGGTGTCGTCCTGGACACCGGACAGCCCGGCGCGGTGGTGCACGCCCACCCCATGGATGTCCTCGCCTCGGGCGCGCACCGCAATGTCGACGTGCTGCTGAGCATGGCCAGCGACGACATGGGCTGGTGGGTGGCGAACGACCTCGACCGGTTCGATCCGCACGCGCTCGGCCGTGTCACCGACGAGGTCGTCCGGTGGCGCATTCCCCGCTCCCACGCGAAGAAGATCGTCGATGCCCACGATCAGGGCGGCCGTACCCCGGCCGAGGTTCGCGCCGCGCTCATGGCGGACTACCTCTTCGCGCTCCCCGCAGGCCGCGGCGCCCTGGCGCACGCTGCCGCGGGCGGAAACGCCCATCTCCTCATGATCGGGCCCGCCGAGGGCGCGCCCGCCGTGCACGGCAACGAGATGTACGCCCTGGTCGGCCAGGAAAAGCCGGGCCGCAGCCCCGAGCAGGCTCTGCGTGACACGCGTATCCGCGACATCGTGCTCGACTTCGCCACCGGTGAGCACGCCCGTCTGTGGCCCGCTGTCACGGACCAGCCCATCTCGGGAAGCGTCGGCAACCCTTCCTTCGAGGCCCATGCCCACTACCAGGAGGCGCTCGACCTGTGGGAGGGCATCGACCGCCCCTGACGGGCATCGGGCCATACGGAACAGCGCACCAGAGGGCGAACAGAGTAAGGAATCCGACATGAGCCAATCGACAGCAGCCGGCGACGGCGCACAGGCGACGATGCGGGCTGTCGTCGTCACCCGGCCCGGCGGCCTCGACGCACTGGAGATCAAGGATGTGCCGGTGCCGGTACGCAAGCCCGGCTGGGTGCGGATCAGGGTGAAGGCGTTCGGCGTCAACGAGTCCGAGGTCACCACCCGCAAGGGCGAGTCGGACGCGGTGGTCACCTACCCGCGTGTGCCCGGCATCGAGGGCGTCGGCGTGGTCGATGAGGCCGACGAGGACAGCGGGCTGCGGCCGGGACAGCAGGTGGCCACGATGATGGGCGGCATGGGCCGCTCGTACGACGGCGCGTACGCCCAGTACGTGACCGTCCCTGCGGCGCAGGTCATCCCGTTCGAGACCGGCCTGCCGTGGGAGGTCGTCGGTGCGCTGCCGGAGATGTTCCAGACCGCCTACGGCTCCCTCACCACCGGCCTGGACCTCAAGGCCGGGCAGACGCTGCTGATCCGCGGCGGCACCTCCACGGTCGGGCTGAGCGCGGCCACGATCGCCAAGGACCTCGGAGCCACCGTGCTGTCCACCACCCGCAGCCCCGGCCGGGCCGGGGAATTGCGAGGGGCGGGCGTCGACCATCCCCTCGTCGACAACGGCATGATCGCCGACCAGGTGCGCGAGCTGATGCCGGACGGTGTCGACGCCGTACTGGAGCTGGTGGGCTGCTCGGTGCTCACCGACACCCTCAACGCCGTCCGCCGGCACGGCACGGTCTGCTTCACCGGAGCCCTGGCGGGCCAGTGGACGATCCCCGATTTCAGCCCGTTCATGATCCCGGGCGGGGTGCGGCTGACGTCCTACGGCGGTCAGGCCGCCGACCTGCCGGCCGACGTCTTCGCCCGCCAACTCCAGGCCATCGCCGCAGGGCGCCTCATCGTCCCGGTCGCGAGGGTCCACCACGGCCTGGAACAGGTCCGTGACGCCCAGGCCGGCGTCGAGTCCGGCACCACGCCGGGCAAGCACGTCGTCGTCCTGGACGACTGAGAACTGATCGCGGGACGCGACAAGGTCACGCACACATCGTGCGCAGTGAGTACCTCAGCCCGGCGGTGAGCGTCGCCGCTGCCCGTTGTTTCCGAAGGAGGGAACAGATGACGGACCAGACAGCAGCGGCAGGCTTTTTCGGTGCCACGACCATCCGGCCCCCGTTGGCCCCGGCTCGCGCCCGTCGAGGAGGCGCGGGGCGCTGTTTTTCCAGCCCTGTCGGATGAGACCCTGCCAGAGATCCGACGGCAGATCGCCGAGGGTTCTCCCGGGTTGGATTCGGAGGCTCTGAGGGTGGGCGGCAGAGTGCGGGTGGAGGAGCGCCAGGTACCGGGGCCGGAAGGCGCGCCGGACATCACTCTGCTGATTCTCAGCCCCGTCGAGGACCGAGGCCCCAAGGGAGGCATCCTCAGCCTCCACGGTGGCGGAATGATCATGGGGGACGCCGGGACCACGTGAGTCATCTCCTTCCCCATGTGATCGATGGGAGTGCGGTCGTCGTGTCGGTCGAGTACCGACCGGCGCCGGATCACCCCGATCCCGCGCCGGTCGAGGACTGCTACGCGGGCGCTGCGCGTCATCGACCACTTCGACGCGCCCACCGGGCATCTGCCAGCAGGCGCCGGGCTTCGCCGAGCTCTACGGCTGGGGCACGGGCAACAACGAGGTCCTGCTCGGCAAGGCGGTGAGCGACTTCCGCGACGAGGCCGTACTGGCCACCAAGTTCGGCTTCGCACAGACCGAGCAGGGCCTGGGCCTCAACAGCCGCCCGGACAACATCCGCACCGTCACCGACAACAGCCTGCGCTACCTCGGCGTCGACCAGATCGACATCCTCTATCAGCACCACGTCGACCCGGACGTGCCGATCGAGGACCTGGCCGGCACCGTGAAGGAGCTCATCGACGCGGGCAAGGTCAAGTACTTCGGCCTCAGCGAGGCCGGCCCGCAGACCATCCGTAAGGCGCACGCCGTCCAGCCGGTTTCGGTCCTGCAGACCGAGTACTCGCTCTTCGAGCGCGACGTCGAGCAGCCCTTCCCGGTCCTTGAGGAGCTCGACATCGACTTCGTCCCCTGTTCGCCCCTCGGCCGCGGCTTCATCACCGGTACCGCGAAGCCCGCGGGACAGTACGACGCCACCGACTTCCGCAACGCCAACCCGCGCCGGCAGCCCGGCAACTTCGAGAAGAACGTCGAAGCCGTCGAGCGACTCGGCCGGCTGGCCACGGCCGCGGGCATCACCGTCTCCCAGCTCGCCCTGGCCTGGTTGCTCGCCCAGGGCGAGCACATCGTCCCGATCCCGGGCACCCGGAGCGCCGCCCGCATGGAGGAAAACGCCCACGCGGCCGACGTCACCCTCACCGAGGCCGATCTCGCCGCGATCCACGAGATCCTCCCGATCGGTGGATTCGGCGCCCGCTACGCCGATGAGCACATCCCCAACCGGGTCTGACCGGAGCTAAGAATCGACCACCGATCCCGCCGCATGAACATCCGGCGCCCGGCCGCTGTCACGGGTGGGTCGTGGTGTCGCGGGCCGCGAAGGCGGCCGGGGTGAGGCCGGTGCGGTCGCGGAAGAAGCGGCCGAAGTTCGCGGGGTCGGTGAAGCCAAGGTGGACGGCCACAGTCCGGGCATCCCACCGGGCGCCTCCCAGCAGGCGCCTGGCTTCCAGGAGGCGCCGCTCGTCGATGAGTTCACGTACCCCCTTGCCGGTGGCGTCCCGGGCGGCACGGCTCAGGGTGCGGACCGAACAGCCGAGCAGCTCGGCGTAGTCCGCGGCTTGGTGCAGCTCGCGAAAGTGCAGCTCCAAGGCGTCCAGGAAGCGCCCGTACCTGTCGGCACGGCCCGCGCCGGCCGTGGCCGTGCCGATGGGGGCGATGCCCGGGGAGTTGGCCAGGCGCAGCAGCAGCGATTCGAGCAGGCTGCGCCGCAGGGCGTGGTGGATGTCGAGGGGGCGGCGCCCGAGTGCGCGGTGTTCGTCCAGGAGTTGGAGTGCCGTCTGCTGGAGCCAGGCGGTGTCGTCGGGGTGCGGGCTGAGCACGGCAGGGGCCTCGTGCGCGGTGAGCGGGGCCAGGAGACGGGCGATGTCGGGCCGCAGCACGTCCGGTTCGAACAGGATGAACGGGCCGCGGGCCGCGCCGGGCGGATGCCAGCACTGCGCGTGCCCGGGACGCACCCACAGCCACTGGCCGGGGGCGACCGTCCGCGTGACGTAGTCGACGTCATGCCGCAGCTCACCCTCGGTGACCCCGATGAGGTAGTGGAAGGTGGCACGGCCCGGACGGGGCGGGTTCCACGGCCAGTCGTCGTGCTGGGCGAAGAAATCCTCGACGGTACCCACCTCGAGGCCGTAGGGAGTACCGACCGGGGGCTGGAAACCGTACAGCGGAACCGCAGCTGGTCCAGCCTGCCTGCTCGGCTCGGAGTGTCGCTTGTCGACCATCACGTGTCCGCAGCCTACCGCCCTTCCAGTCGGCTTCGACGCAAGGATGGGACGTGCCACCGCGCGCGGCGCGCCCTCCACCTCCTTCGATGCCACAGTCCGTCACCACCTGAGAAGGCTCACACCCCATGAACGGATCGGCCCTGCACAAGACCGCCACCGACTGCGCGGAGGAACTCCCCGGAGCCCAGCTGGAACACCCCTTCGGCCCCGACTGGGACGTCTACAAGGTACGAGGCAAGGTGTTCATGCTGATGACCGAAGTCCCGGGGCGTCCCGTCGTGATCCTCAAGGCGGACCCCGGCGAGGCCCAGGCCCTGCGGGAGCAGTACAGCCACATCACCCCCGGCTACCACATGAACAAGAAGCACTGGATCACCCTGGAGAGCGGAGAAGGCGTCGACCAGGAACTCGTCAGGGAGCTTGTCACCGACTCCTACCGGCTCGTCGTCGCCCACCTGCCCAGGGCCGAGCGGCCCGTCGACCCGCGCACCTACGGCACCGGCACGCGGACGGCCCGGTGAGCGCGGCCGGTGACCGGCTCCAGGACGCCGCCCGGCAGGCGGCCCTGGCCCTCCCCGACGTCAGCCACGGCTACCCCTTCACTCCCGGACTCGACGTGTACAAGGTCGCGGGCAAGGTGTTCCTGATCGTCACCGACGACCCGGACGATCAGATCATCACGGTCAAGTGCGAACCCGAACACGCCCGCGCTCACGTACGCGGCTACGCCTCGATCACACCGGGCCGCTACCTCGACAAACGGCACTGGATCTCACTCGGGCCTGGACCCGGCATCACCGAGCGGCTGGTCACCGACGCGGTCGAGGATTCCTACGACCTGGTCGCCGAGCGGCTGCCGCGACGCGACCGCCCCGGTGCCCGATGAGCGCCGCGAGCTTCCCCACGAGCGGCTGAGCCGACGCCTGTCAGTGCCCCGTGCACGGCTCGCCACGTCCGCACAGTTCCGCTTCCGACCCGAGAGACCGATGGAACCGACCGAAGCGACCCTGCCGCTCTTCGACGAGGAGCCCGCCCGGCCCCTCGCCGACCGCCTGCGACCCACCCAGCTGGAAGATGTCGTCGGGCAGGACCATCTCCTTGCCCGGGACGCCCCGCTGGGCCGCATGGTCGCCCAGCAGCGCCTCGGCTCCGCCATCCTGTGGGGCCCGCCCGGCGTCGGGAAGACGACCATCGCCCGGCTCCTCGCGGACGTCGGCGACCTGGCCTTCGAACCGGTGTCGGCCACCTTCTCCGGCGTGGTCGATCTGCGCAAGGTCTTCCTCCGGCGTGGTCGATCTGCGCAAGGTCTTCGCCACCGCACGAGGCCGACGCGGCATCGGCCAGGGCACCCTGCTGTTCGTCGACGAGATCCACCGCTTCAACCGTGCCCAGCAGGACAGCTTCCTGCCCTACGTCGAGGACGGCACAGTCACCCTGATCGGCGCCACCACGGAGAACCCGAGCTTCGAACTCAACGGCGCCCTCCTCTCCCGCACCCAGGTCCTCGTCCTCGAACGCCTCGACGAAGCCGCACTGTCCACGCTCCTCGACCGCGCCGAGCAGCTCACCGGCCACCATCTGCCCCTGGACGACGACGCCCGCCGCGCCTTGATCGCCATGGCGGACGGCGACGGCTGCTACCTCCTCAACATGGCCGAACAGCTCCAAGCCCTCCCGGACACCGAAACCACCCTGGACACCGCCCGGCTCGCCCACCACATCCAGCAGCGGGCCCCGCTGTACGACAAGGCGCAGGAGGGCCACTACAACCTGATCTCCGCGCTGCACAAGTCCATGCGCGGCTCCGACCCGGACGCAGCCCTGTACTGGCTCGCCCGCATGCTCGACGGCGGCGAGGACCCGCTGTTCGTAGCCCGCCGCCTGGCCCGCTTCGCGAACGAGGACATCGGTATGGCCGACCCACACGCCATCCAGCAGGCCCTCGCCGCCTGGGACGTGTACGAGCGACTCGGCTCCCCCGAGGGCGAGTTGGCGATCGCCCAGGCCGTCGTCTACCTCGCCACCGCCCCCAAGTCCATCGCCGTCTACCGCGGCTTCAATACCGCACACCGCGCTGCCCGGCACACCGGCTCACTCATGCCACCCGCCCACATCCTCAACGCCCCGACGCGACTGATGAAAGACCTCGGCTACGGCAAGGACTACCAGTACGACCCGGACACAGCCGACGGCTTCTCCGGTGACGACTACATCCCCGACGACATGGATCGCGAGACGTACGAGGCACGCAGCGGCCACACTTTGCAGGCCGTCTCTGCGCACCCCGAGTGGTCCCTTCGGGCCGATTTCCGTACGGGCCGTTTCTGCCGCAACGCGGGCAGGCCGCGGCCCGTGATCCGTCGGCCCCCTCCCGAACCATGCAGGCGGCTCGGAAGAAAGTCCTCCCACTTTCACGGGCCATCTGCCTGTGCCCGGGATGTGTTCATTCCGTCCGTACGGGCATGGGGGGCACTCCGTCTTCTGGTTTCTCCTTTGCTAACACCCCGCTGGCACGATCTGTCGATGACGGAGAAAACAGATCTCCGCGTTCGACGGATGCGCCGAAGAATGCCTCAGCCTGCGAATTGCTGGCGTCAGGGAGACGAAATTCATGGAGAAGACCGAGGTCGTGGTGGTCGGCAGTGGCCCGACTGGGCTGCTGCTCGCCGGCGAGCTGGCGCTGGCGGGTGTCGATGTGGTGGTGCTGGACAAGCTGCCTGAGCGCCGCGCCCAGGCCAAGGCGCTCAACCTGCAGCCGCGCACCGCCGAGGTACTCGACCTGCGCGGCCTGCTCGACGACGCGCATGCTCTCCTACCTGAGCAGCAGACCCGGCCACGCCGCCGATCGCCCACGGGTGCTGGATGCGCTGTTCGCACGCGACGACCGGTCCACCCGCGCCTACCTGCGCCAGGCCGTCCACCAGCTGAACCTGGCCCTGCCTCCCCAGCTACGCCTCATCGTCGAACAGAACAGGCTGTCCCTCGCCGACGAGGTGGCGCAGGGATGCCAGTCGCTGCTCATGGAAGCCGACCTCGCTCACGCCAACCGGCTGACCGGCCGGGCAAGACTGTCGGCAGTCGAGGCGCTGCTTGCCCGCAACGAGGGCGACTACCTGCCGGGCCGCACCTCGCCGTGGGTGGAGGAACGGCGCCGGGCACTGTCCCGGCAAGCCGCCGACGCGCTCTCCTCGGCGGCTGACCTAGCCCTGCGACTGCACCAGTACGGCGACGCCGTCCGCCTGTGCGAACAGGCAACCACGATCGACCCGCTCCGCGAGGTGGCCTGGCGCGTACGGATGCGCGCCGCGAACGCGCTGGGCGACGACGACGGCGTCCTCACGGCCTTCCATGCCTGCGAGACAGCACTGGCCCAGATCGACGCGACGCCCGCTCTCAGCACCCGCAAGCTGCTCAAGCAGCTACAGCGGTAGCGCCGTTGTCTGCCGTCGGCGCAGCGGCGCGCCGGAAGATCGCGCCGCTGTTCGCCGCCCTCACCGAGGACGGTCGCGCTGGCCGGCACTACGATCAGCGGCCCGAGGAGGATGACCTTCCAGGACGCGGTCCAAGAGGTCGCCCGGGGGCCACCGGCCGCGACGTCCGCTACGTGCCGTCGACCCCGGAGGCCTGTGCGGGCGAGCAGGGCGTGCCCGTGTGGCAAGGCCATCGGAGCGAGTGACGGCGTTCAGCGTTCGCTGGGCCTCGCGGCACGGGACTTCTCCGACTACGCCAAGGCCGCTGCCCGGCAGGGTGTCTGGAACGCCTGACCTTCCGGAGCCGCCGCCACGGACGCGCACTGCCCCACGGGACACACGGCGAGCCAAGCCGTGTAAGCCGTCACCGCCCGCCCCGAGTGTCCCCTCGGTCCGTTTTCTGTACGGGCCGTTTCCTCCCGCTCCGCGGTCGGCGCTTGCCTCACGGCCCCAGGGTCGCGCAACACGCTGATCGGCTGCCGCACCCCGCCACCCACCACCGCGGTGTCGGGCAGGATGGCGCCGAGTCGGCCACTTCCGATTCCCTGCGTCCTGCCAGCGTCCCGAATTCGGCGCCCAGCCACTCACAGAGGCCACCTGCAGCGCCTTCCCCGGCCACGAGCCAAGGCATCCGTGCAGGTCAGAAGAGTCCGAACTACCTTTGGCGGCAACACTGTTGAACTCGTGCGCAGCGGATTCAGTCCGTTGACCCAACGTCCTGAATCCACGCACCGCTGAGACGTTTCCGCAGGTCCGAGGCGCGCATAGTGGGGCGGGTGGGACTCGAACCCACGGCCGACGGATCATGAGTCCTTTGACCATCTTGGCGACCCTTGCCGATCAATGCTTATCCTTGACGTTTTCGCTGGTCAGAAGGAGCGAGGATGATCGGAGCTTCTCAGCCCTTGTCAGTCTGTTCCTGTCCTTGTGTCCCGAACGCGTCCTGAATGCCTGCAGGAGGGACCGGCTCAGCCGGTGCGAAGTCGATCGCGCCAGTTCGGGAACGGTCTCGAACCCGCCCGCAGCGGATTCCCTTCCCGCGCTAGAGGCTCCGCCCTGTCCTCACAGGAGCATCGCCGCCCTGACCTCACATGCCTGTTCCCGGCCGTGCGCGAACTCAGCGGCGACGTGTCACGAGGACGCTCGCCCCGCGATGCGGCGCTGCCACGCGTCGCGCAGTGCGGGGACGATGCCGCGCGGCAGGAACAGCACAACGAGGATGAGAAACGCGGCGTATACGGCGTAGTTGAGGATGCTGGGGGCGCTGGCGGGCATGCCCGGCCTGGAGCCCAGGTCGTTGAGGAACTGCACGATCAGGGTGATCGCGGTGGCGCCCAGGAGCGCGCCCCAGATGGTGCCGAGCCCGCCGACGACGGCCATCACCAGGAACTGGATGGACAGCAGGACCGGGAAGGACCCCGGATTGATGTAGCCGATGAAGAAGGCATAGATCCCTCCGGCGAGTCCGGCGAACGCGGCGGCCAAGGTGAACACGGCGAGTTTGTAGCGGGCCACCGGCACTCCGCTGGCGCTCGCCGCCGTCTCGCTGGTGGCCAGGGCGCGCAGTCCGCGGCCGGCCCGTGAGGTGACGACGTTACGGGCGACCAGGACGGTGGCGGCCACGGCAGCCCAGGCCAGGTAGGCGTAGTGGATGTCCTCGCCGAGTTCCGTACCTCCGGCGGAGAGTCGCGGTATGCCCTGCAGACCGACCGAACCACCGGCCCAGTCCGCCTCGCCGAGCAGGGAGATGAGGATGAGCTGCAGGGCGATGGTGGCGAAGGCCAGGTGGTGCCCTCGCAGCCGCAGCAGCGGTCCGCCGATGGCGGCGGCGAACAGGGCGGCGATCAGTGGTGCCGCGGCCAGCGCCAGCAGCGGCGGCGTGCCGTGGACGCCCAACAGGCCGGCCGCGTAGGCGCCGATGGCGTAGAACGACGCCTGGCCGATGGAGACCTGGCCCGCGTAGCCCATGAGCAGGCTCAGCCCCACGGTGACCATGGCGGACAGGGCGAGCAGGATGTACACCGAGAGCTGGCCGGCGGTCAGCATCGGCGGCAGGGCGAGGGTCACGGCAACCGCCGCGCCGGCCGCGACGAGGCC
>NZ_LRTR01000656.1 GCF_001550375.1 Streptomyces europaeiscabiei
GCGGCGGCCGGAGCCTCCGCCGCCGGCCCGGCGTCGCTGCGGCAGCGGCTCGAACCGCTGTCCGCGGAGCGCAGGACCCGGCTGGCCACCGAGGTCGTACTGGAGGAGGCCGCCGCGGTGCTCGGTCTGAGCAGCCGCGCGTCCGTCCAGGCGGACCAGGTGCTGAAGGAACTGGGCCTCGACTCGCTGATGGCGGTGGAGCTGCGCCGCCGGATCGCCGCACGGGCCGGTGTGCCGCTGCCGTCGACGCTGGCCTTCGACTACCCGACCCCCGCCGCCATCGCCGGACTCGTCCTGACCCGACTGGACCTCGCGGCCGGTCCGGAGCAGACGCCGACGGCCGAGGACCCCGACTCGCTCCTCGCCCGTGTCCTCGACCGGGTGTCGGCGGACGATATGCAGCGCAGCGGCCTGCTCGACCTGCTGGTGGACCTCGCCGACCGCACGGGCGCCCCGGGCCCCGACGGCACACCGGGGAGCCCGGCCGCCCGGCCCGCGTCCCCGTCCGGCACATCCCGTCCCGCGGAGCGGTCCGTCGACGACATCAACGCGGAGCTCGACGCCCTGCTGGCCTCGGTCGGCGACGAGGCCTTCTGACATGCGCCCGATGCCCCCTGCGCGGCCCACGCATTCACCCGAACCGTTCTCCGCCCTGCTCGCCCAGAAAGGCTGACCGATGAGCACTCCGTCCTCCGACCGGATGGAAGCGGCCCTGCCCGCGATCCGTCTGCTCCAGAAGCGTGCGGCCGACCTCGAGGCCCAGCGCACGGAGCCGATCGCCGTGGTGTCGATGGCCTGCCGCCTGCCGGGGGGCATCGGGACGCCGGAGGCGTTCTGGGACCTGCTGTCCCGCGGCGGGGACGCGGTGGGAGGGCTGCCCAAGCGGTGGGAGGGCCTGGACCTGTACGACCCGGACCCCGAGGCCATGGGCAAGTCCTATGCCCGTGAGGGCGGGTTCATCGAGGACATCGAGGGCTTCGACGCCGAGTTCTTCGGCATCTCCCCTCGTGAGGCGCAGTCGATGGACCCGCAGCAGCGGATCGTCCTGGAGACGGCATGGGAGGCCTTGGAGAGGGCGGGCATCCGCCCCGGCACCCTCAACGAGTCGCGCACGGGCGTGTACCTGGGCACCATGGGCTCCGACTACGACGCCCTGACCCACTACGACCTGGACGCCCTCGACGGCTATGTGAGCTCGGGCAACGCGAGCAGCGTGCTGTCGGGCCGGGTGTCGTACGCGCTCGGTCTGCAGGGTCCGGCCGTCACGGTGGACACGGCGTGCTCGTCGTCGCTGGTCGCCCTGCACCTCGCGGTCTCTGCGCTGCGCACCCGGGAATGCGGTCTCGCCCTCGCCGGTGGTGTCACCGTCATGTCGACGCCGTCGACGTTCGTCGAGTTCAGCCGCCTCAAGGGCCTGTCGGCCGACGGCCGCTGCAAGAGTTTCTCCGCCGACGCCAACGGGGTCGGCTGGGCCGAGGGCGCGGGCATGCTGGTCCTCAAGCGCCTCTCCGACGCCGAACGCGACGGCGACCGGGTGCTGGCGGTCATCCGCGGCAGCGCCGTCAACCAGGACGGCCGCAGCCAGGGCCTGACCGCCCCCAACGGCCCC
>NZ_LRTR01000657.1 GCF_001550375.1 Streptomyces europaeiscabiei
CGCGCCCGCAGCCGCCCCGCCGTCGCCCTGCAGCGCGCGGTGACGACGCCCGGCGGCCGCTTCCGGGTCATCGAGGCCACCACCGAAGAACAGCTGCAGACCTTCCCCGGCCTGTTCCGGGCGCAGGTGTTCACCCGGGCCGGCCACGTCCACCAGGACCCCCGGCCCACCGTGTGGCTGCGCCACACCGTGGTCGCGGCCGGCCGCGACCAGGCACGCAGGACGGCACGCAAACTGGAGCGCTCGCTGCTGTGGCGCACCACGGCGCAGGAGCGCACCCATGTCCTCCTGCTGGACCGGATCGGCGCCGCCACCTGGACCCTCGACGACGGGACACCGGTCCTGCCCGCGGACCGCTTCCGGCTGAGCGTGCTGTCCTCGACGCCCGGCCCCCACCCCGCCGACCTGGCGGTGCGCACCGACCTGAGCGACGGCTTCCTGCTCGGGCACCTCGCCCGCACCCTCGACGCCGGCCACCCGGTGCACCGGGTGGCCGCCCTCTCCGAGCGGCTGCTCCAGCCGGCCGCCCGGCTGCGCGCCCTGCTCGGCACGGCCGGCGAAGGACCCCACGAGGTACGGCGCTGGGTGGACAAGGCCGTCATGAAACGCATCGCCCGCAGCCACCGCATCCGCTGCGCCGACGGGCTGCTCGCCCACACGGCCCAGGACATCACCGAGATGTTCGACCGCCACGGGAAGATCGTCCTTAAACCGCGGGCCGCATCCGGCTCCCGGGGCGTGGCCGTCCTCGCCTCCTGGCCGGACCTCCAGGCCTGGCTGCACACGCAGTTCACCCCCGGCACACACCTGTGCGAGGAGTTCGTCGACGCCCCCCTGTGCCACATCGACGCGGTCGTGCACGACGGCGAACCGGTGTGGGACGTCTCCCTCTACGAGCGCGACACCATGGCCCTCCGCCACGGCCTGCCGCTGTCGTCGGCCACGGTGGCCGACCCGGCGCTGCGCGCGGCGGCCGGGCGCCTCCTCGACCAGGTCCTCCACGCCTGGCAGATGGACTCGGGCGTGCTGCACCTGGAAGCGTTCGTCACCGGTGGACACCTGACGTTCTGCGAGGTCGCCGCCCGGCCGGGCGGCGCCGGAGTCGCCGAGGCCTTCCGCGCCACCACCGGCATCGACCTCGACCACGCCAAACTCCTCGCCGACGTAGGGCTGGACCCCCGCCACCGCCGCCGTGACCCCGTGGCCGCCCACGCCGGCTGGACCGTGCACTACAGCGGCGGCGGACGACTCCTCAAGTTCGACGACTCCGCGGTGGCACCGCACGCCTACGCCCGCTCCGTCCACGCCCGCGTCGGTGACACCGTCCCCGCCTCACGGTTCTCCGGCAGCGGCATCAGCACCCACGTCTTCGCCCACGACTCGCACGCCGAGGTGTCCCGGCTGCTGCACCGCGCCGAACACGACATACGCATCGTGTGCGCACCGGCCCCCGCCACCCGGAGCCGGCCATGATCCTCGCCCTGCTCGGCAGCGCGGCCAAGGACTCGGTGACCCGAGAGGTCCTGCTCAAGGCCGGCGAACGCATCACCCGCGCCGGCCACACCTTCGAACTCATCGACCTGGCCGTGGAGTTCCCCCAGCCGCACGCACTGGCCGACTACGACGACCCGCCCACCGGCAGCCAGACCGCGCTGCTGCGCGCCCGCATCGCCCGCGCCGCCGGCGCCCTGCTGGCCACCCCCGTCTACCACGGTTCCTACAGCGCACTGCTGAAGAACGCCCTGGACCACCTCACCGGCGACGCACTCAGCAACCGGCCGGTCGGCCTGATCGCCGCCGGCGGCGGGCCGGGGTGGCGATCGAGTACGACGGCGAGGACGTACGCAGCCGGGTCGTCATCGACCCCGAGTCCGCCCTGC
>NZ_LRTR01000658.1 GCF_001550375.1 Streptomyces europaeiscabiei
CGCGAACACCGGCGAGGAATCCAACAACCCCACCGCCATCCCCACCCACTGCGACCCCTGCCCCGGAAACACGAACACCGCGGAAGCAGCCGCACTCAGCGCCGCCCCGGACGACACCGGCTCACCCGCCACCATCACCGACCGGCACTCGAACACCGACCGGGATCGCCACAAGGACCAGGCCACATCCACCGGATCGAGAGAACTGGCAGCGGCGAACTCCGCGAGCCTGGACTCCTGTTCCGCCAGCGCGGCCGGAGTCCGGGCGGAAAGAAGCCAAGGCGGGACGACAGCGACGCTCCCGGACCTCTCCGCGTCAACGGAGGACTCGGCCACCCCTTCCAGGACGACGTGAGCGTTGGTACCGCTGATACCGAACGACGACACCCCCGCCCGGCGCGGCCGACCGTCGCTCTCCCCCCACTCCCGCGCCTGTTCCAACAACTCCACCGCACCCGACGACCAGTCCACGATCGGGGAAGGCCGGTCCGCTCTCAGGGACTTGGGCAGGGTGCCGTGTCGCATCGCCTGGACCATCTTGATGACACCGGCCATACCCGAAGCGGCCTGTGTGTGACCGATGTTGGACTTCACCGACCCCAGCCACAGCGGCCGGTCCCCGACCCGCTCCTGCCCATACGTCGCCAGCAACGCCTGCGCCTCGATCGGGTCACCCAGCTTCGTCCCCGTACCGTGCGCCTCCACCACATCCACATCCGCCGCCGACAACCCCGCATCAGCCAACGCCGCCCGAATCACCCGCTGCTGGGA
>NZ_LRTR01000659.1 GCF_001550375.1 Streptomyces europaeiscabiei
TCCACCAGGCCCTGGAAGGCGGGTCCGTAGTCGATTCCGCGGTCGCGGAAGCGGTCGTAGAAGCCGTCCAGGGGCACGCGCTCCGCCTGCTCGGTCGCCGTCCAGTCGACGGGATCGGGGGTGTGGGCGGGGGTGTGGTGGGTGAGTTGGGCGGTGGCGTGGGTGGTCCAGGGTGTGCCGGGGTGCGTGTCGGGGCCGGGGTGGGTGTGGACGGTGACCTGGCGCTGCCCGTTGCCGTCGATGCCGGTGACGGCGACCTGGATCCGCAAGGGCCCGCTGTCGGGCAGGACGAGGGGGGTGGTGAGGGTCAGGGTGTCGATCCCGGTGGCGCCCACGCGTGCGGCGGCGGTGAGGACCATGTCCAGGATCGCGGTGCCGGGCAGGAGGACGGTGTCGAACACCTTGTGGTCGCTCAGCCAGCGCTGTCCGGGGCCGGTGGTGTCGATCCTGCCGGTGAGGATCAGGCCGTCGTCGGCCAGCGGGGTGGAGAGGGTGAGCCAGGGGTGGTCGAGCCCGTCCGCGCCCCACGCCGAGGGGTCGGCCGGGACGGTGTCGGGGGCGGGGAGCCAGTACCGCTCACGGTCGAAGGCGTAGGTGGGCAGGGCGGCTTCCAACGGAGTGCGCGGCACCGCGCGCTCCCACGGCCACTGGTCTGCGTGCTCCAGTCCCGCACGCGTCCACGACGACAGCACGTCGGTGGTGTCGGCCTGGCCGCGGTGGGCGGTGGCGACAGTGGTTCCGCCGTGCTGCCGGGCGATCTCGTCGAGGACCATGGCCATGACGGGGTGGGGGCTGATCTCGGTCCAGGTGTGATGGCCGTCGGCGGTGGCGGCCTGGCCGGCCAGGTCGAAGCGCACCGGCCGGCGCAGATTGGCGCACCAGTAGCCGGCGTTCATCTCGGAGCCGTGGATCAGGCGGCCGTGGACGGTGGAGTACATCGGGATCCGTCCGGCCGCCGGCCGAAGGCCCGCCAGTTCCTCCGCCAGAGCGGGCAGGAGCGGGTCCATGTGCGCGCTGTGGGAGGCGTAGTCGACCTGCACCCGGCGGGCGAACACCCCCTCGGCCTGCACGTCCGCCAGGAAGATGTCCAGGGCGTCGCTGTCCCCGGAGATCACGGTCGAGGCGGCGGTGTTGACCGCGGCCACGGACAGACCCGTCCCCGCGAGACGTTCGGTGACCCACTCCAGGCCACGCTCGACCACGGCCATGCCTCCCCGCCCGCCGCAGGTGGCCACAGCCCGCGACCGGGCAGCGACGATCTTCGCGCCCTGTTCGACGGTCAGGACGCCCGCGACCACGGCCGCGGTCACTTCGCCCTGCGAATGCCCGATCACGGCCTGCGGCGTGACACCCATCGACTCCCACCACGCGGCCAGGCCCAGACTCATCGCGAACAGCGCCGGCTGCACCTCCTCCACACCCGACAGAGCACGCTGCCCGGTCAGGACCTCGACGACCGACCAGCCCGTCCAGGGCAGCAGGGCCGCCTCACACGCACGGACGGTCTCGGCGAACACCGGCGACTGCTCGAACAGCACCCGGCCCATGCCCTCCCACTGCGACCCCTGCCCCGGGAACACCCACACTCCCCCGGGGCCCGTGGCGAAGATCTCCGCACCGGGCGTCTCGGCGGGGGCTATCACTCCGAGGGCGTCGGTGCCTTCGGCGAGTGCTTCCAGCCGGTCGATGGCCTCCTCGCGGGTGGCGGCGAGAACCGCGCCGCGGGAGTCGAACCAGCTGCGGTGCCACAAGGCCGTGGACGCCACCCGGTCCAGCGAGACCTCCGGGTGGTTGCGCCACCACTGGGCCCAGCGCCGGGCCTGCGCCCGCACCACACCCGCGTCCCGGCCCGACACCACCACCGGGACCACACCCCCCGGCGCCACCTGCTCAGCAACGGTCACGGCGGCCTCCCCGGCAGGGGCCTCCTCGAGAACAAGGTGGGCGTTGGTCCCGGACAGACCGAACGACGACACACCCGCACGCCGCAGGCGGGACTCCTCCCGCGGCCACGAACGCGCCTCACCCAGCAACCGCAGCCCGCTGCCCTCCCACCCGATGTGCTCACTGGGCCGCTCCACGTGCAAGGTGGCGGGCAGTTGCTCGTGGGCCAGTGCCAGCACCATCTTGATCACGCCGATCACACCGGCGGCGGCCTGGGCATGCCCGATATTGGACTTCGCCGACCCCAGCCACACCGGCCGCTCCACCGAACGCCCCGGCCCGAAGACCGCCGCCAGCGCGCCCGCCTCGACCGGGTCGCCCAAGGCCGTCCCGGTTCCGTGCGCCTCGACCGCGTCCACGTCCGACGGCGACAGCCTCGCGCGCGACAGAGCTTCCTGGATCACCCGCTGCTGCGAAGGACCGTTCGGAGCGGTCAGACCCTGAGACCGGCCGTCCTGATTGACAGCCGACCCACGGATCACCGCCAGCACCCGGTCCCCGGCCACCCGCGCAGCCGACAACCGCTTCAGAACCAGCACACCACAACCCTCGGACCAGCCCGCACCGTCCGCATCAGCCGAAAAGCTCTTGCACCGCCCGTCCACAGCCATGCCCCGCAACCGGGAGAACTCCACAAACACCGACGGCGTCGACATCACCGTCACACCACCGGCCAGCGCGACATCACACTCCCCCTGCCGCAGCGCCGACACCGCCAGATGCAAAGCCACCAGCGACGACGAACACGCCGTGTCCACCGTCACCGCCGGACCCCGCAACCCCAACGAATACGACACCCGACCCGACAACACACTGC
>NZ_LRTR01000066.1 GCF_001550375.1 Streptomyces europaeiscabiei
CGCCCGACGGTCGCCGAGGAGGGCCGGGCGGGCGCCGCACCGGGCCGGGAGCGCGGACACGGGCTGCCGGCCATGCGGATCCGGGCCCGCCAGTCGGGCGGCACACTCACCGTGGAGTCCACGCCGGGCGAGGGCACCGTGGTGTCGGCGGCCGTCCCCCGTACACCGGTCGGCCTCGACATCACCGAGGAGCGCGTCCCATGAACGAGTCGGTCCCCTCACCACCGGGTGCTTCACCGCCCGCGCCCGTTCGTCCACCGCCCGTTCCTCCACCGCCGGTAGCCCGGCCGCCGGTGCGGCTCCTGCTGTGCGACGACCACGCCGTCGTACGCGCCGGGCTGCGCGCGCTGCTGTCCAGTGCCGAGGGCATCGAGGTGGTCGGTGAGGCGGGCACCGGCGAGGAGGCGCTCGCCATGGCCGCCCGTCTGCACCCCGACGTGGTGCTGATGGACCTGCAACTCGGCGACGGAGTGGACGGCGTGACGGCCACCCGTCGGCTGACGACACGGCCGGCCGACACCCAGTACTCCCCCACGGCCCCGCCCGCGCCTGTCCCCCGCGTCCTCGTGCTCACCATGTTCGACACCGACGCCGACATCAGCCGCGCCATCGAAGCGGGAGCCACCGGCTATCTCCTCAAGGCCGAGCGGCCCGACGAACTGTTCGCGGCGATCCGCGACGCCGCGTCCGGCCGTACCGCGCTGTCGGCGCCGGTGACCGACCGGCTGATGGCCCAACTGCGCAGCCCACGGCCCACGTTGTCAGAGCGCGAGCACGAGATCCTCGGCCAGCTGGCCCGTGGGCTCGGCAACCGGGAGATAGCCCGAGCCCTCTTCATCAGCGAGGCGACCGTCAAGACCCACCTCGGCCGCATCTACGGCAAGCTGGGGGTGGAGACGCGGGCGGGCGCGGTGGCCGTGGCGAAGGAGCGCCGCCTGCTGCCGTGATCCGATACCCGGCACCCGTGGCGCCCCCTTCGCCCCTCAGAAGAGAGCGGTCCCCTGCTCGAAGTCCAGCAGGCGCTGCTTGCGCTCCACGCCGCCGCCGTATCCGGTGAGGCTGCCGTCGGAGCCGACCACACGGTGGCAGGGGACGATGATGCCCACGGGGTTCTTGCCGTTGGCCAGGCCAACCGCGCGGGACGCCTTGGGGTTGCCGAGGGCGCCGGCGAGATCGCCGTACGAGCGGGTCTCGCCGTAGGGGATCCGTGTGAGCTGTTCCCAGACCAGACGCTGGAACGGGGTGCCGTGCAGCCGGAGTTCGAGCGCGAACTCCTGCAACTCGCCCGCGAAATAGGCCTCCAACTGCTCCTCCGGCTCGGCGAAGCCTGTGTCGTCACGTACGCCGAAACTCTCCTCCGGCGGACGGTGGCGCTGCTCGGTCATGTAGAGCCCGCACAGGACCCCGTCGTCGGCGACGAGGGTGAGGAGACCGTAGGGGCTGTCGACGACGGTGTGCCGCGTCTGCGGCGTCGTGTGATTCATGAGAGGTCCTTAGAAGGTCACTGGCGGTCCTTGGAGGTCACTAGCGGTCCATGGGAGATGCATCTGCCAGGAACGGGCTCATACGGGAAGGAAGTTGATGGGGTGACTGTCCGTCGCCCACAGATACTGGACCGCGTACGCACGCCACGGCCGCCAGGCGGCCGCACGGTCGGTGAGCGCCGCCGGGGTGGACGGCAGGCCCAACTCCTGTGCCGCACGCCTGATTCCGAGGTCGCCGGGGAGAAAGGCGTCGGGGTCGCCGAGGGCGCGCATGGCGATGACCTCGACGGTCCAGGGGCCGAAACCGGGGAGGGCGAGGAGGCGGGCGCGGGTCTCTGCCCAGTCGCTGTCGACACCCAAGTGCAGTTCTCCGTGCGCGAGTTGCCGCACCAGGGTGGTGAAGGTGGTCCGGCGGGTGCGGGGCATCGCGAGGGTCTCGGGGTCGACGGCCACCAGCGCCTCGGGGGACGGAAAGAGATGGGTGAGACCGCCCTCGGGGTCGTCGACCGGTTCGCCGTGCGCGACGACCAGGCGGGCCGCGTGTGTCCGGGCCGCGGCCGTGGACACCTGTTGTCCGAGCACCGCCCGTACGGCGAACTCGGCCTCGTCGACGGTACGCGGCACCCGGCGCCCCGGCGCCTTGGCCACCAGCGGCGCGAGCACGGGGTCGGTGCGCAGCTGCTCGTCGACGGCGACCGGGTCGGCGTCCAGGTCGAGCATGCGGCGGCAGCGACTGATGGCGACGGGCAGGTCCCGCAGGTCGCTGAGGCTGAGCCGGCAGGCGATGTGGTCGGGCTCCGGCGTGAGGCCCACGACGCCGTGGCCGTACGGCAGACGGAGCGTGCGCCGGTACGCGCCGTCACGCCACTCCTCCACTCCGGGTACGGCGGTCGCGGCGAGGTGACCGAAGAGGTTGTCGGGGTTGAGCGGGGCCCGGAACGGCAGCCGGAGGCTCAACACCCCAGATGCACCGGGGGAGTCGGAGGGTCGCCGCGCCGACCGTGTCACTCGCTCGCGCAGGCCGGTCGGCGACAGCGCGAACACCTCCCGCACCGTGTCGTTGAACGTCCGGATCGACGCGAACCCGGCGGCGAACGCGATCTCCGCCATCGGCAGCGCGGTCGTCTCGATCAGCAGCCGCGCGGTCTGCGCCCGCTGCGCACGGGCGAGCGCCAGCGGGCCCGCGCCCAGCTCGGCCAGCAGCTGCCGCTCGACCTGCCGAGAGCTGTAGCCGAGCCGCCGCGCCAGCCCCGGCACGCCCTCCCGGTCCACCACGCCGTCCCCCACCAGCCGCATCGCCCGCGCCACGAGATCCGCCCGCTGATCCCACTCCGGTGACCCGGGACTCGTGTCCGGCCGACACCGCTTGCACGCCCGGAACCCGGCCTGCTGACAGGCCGCCGCACTCGGATAGAACCTCATGTTCTCGGCCTTCGGCGGCACGACCGGGCAACTCGGCCGACAGTAGATCCGCGTGGTCACCACGGCCGTGAAGAACCACCCGTCGAACCGCGCGTCCTTCGACCGCACGGCCCGTACACACCGCTCCGTGTCGCTGTACATCCCGTTCCGCATGACTCAAGCATCGGGGAGGGGGACGGCGGAGGGCTGGCGGAAATCCGACATGGAGGCGGGGGCCACCTGGTGACCGCCGAGACTCTAAGGGGCGCGGGGCCGTGTCCGTGCGCGGCTCCGCCGCGCGGGCTCGACCAGCCACAAGCGACCCGCGGGCGCCTCAGCGCGGGTGCGGGCGCCTCACCACACGTGCGGCCCCCTCACCACAGGCACCCCTTCAGGCGCCCGCAGCCCTCCCCCACGCGGCCTCCCGCAACAACCGCAGCCCGTTCAGCCCCACCACCACCGTGGACCCCTCGTGCCCGGCCACCCCGAGGGGCAACGGCAGATGCCCCACCAGATCCCACACCACCAGCACGGCGATGCAGACCCCCGCGATCACCAGGTTCTGCACCACCAACCGCCGAGCCGCCCGCGACAGCCTCACCACCGCCGCAATCGCGCCCAGCTCGTCCCGCACCACCACCGCGTCCGCGGTCTCCAGCGCGAGATCGGACCCGGCCCGCCCCATCGCCACCCCGGAGTGCGCGGCGGCGAGCGCGGGCGCGTCGTTGACCCCGTCCCCGACGAACAGCACCTTGCGGCCCCCGCCCTGCAGCTCTCGTACGGCCGCCACCTTGTCCTGCGGGAACAGCCCGGCCCGCACGTCGGCGATCCCGGTGTCGGCGGCCACCTGGGCGGCGGCACGCGCGTTGTCCCCGGTCAGCAGGGTCGGCGAGGCCCCGGTCACGGCGGCGAGCGCACCCACCGCGGCGGGTGCGTCGTGGCGCAGACGGTCGGCCAGGGTGAGCGTCCCGACAGCGTCCCCGTCCCGCGTGACGACGACAGTCGTCCCGTCGAGGTCCTCACCGCCGTCGGTTTCCGCGTCGGCGATCCCTCCGTCGGCCACTCCGCCGCTCTCCGCGAGCCGCCCCACGGTCACCACACGCCCTTCGACGGTCGCCCGGACCCCCCGCCCAGGCGTGGCCACGAAGCCCTCGGCGGCGGCCACCCGCAGCCCCCGGGCCCCGGCGGCGGCCACCACCGCACGGGCCAGCGGATGCTCACTGGGATGCTCGGCTGCCGCGGCCAGCGCCAGCAGCCCGTCCTCGTCGAGCCCGGAGCCCGGCAGCGGCCGTACGGCCGTGACCTCGGGGGTGCCCTCCGTGAGCGTGCCGGTCTTGTCGAGGGCGGCGGCATCGATCTCGCCCAGTCGCTCCATGGCGACGGCGGACTTGACCAGAACACCGTGGCGGCCGGCGTTGGCGATGGCGGAGAGCAGCGGAGGCATGGTGGCGAGGACGACCGCACAGGGCGAGGCCACGATCATGAAGGTCATGGCGCGGAGCAGCGCGGCCGTGAGGTCCTCGCCGAAGGCCAGCGGGATGCCGAAGACGGCGAGGGTGGCGACGACGACCCCGACGGCGTACCGCTGTTCCACCTTCTCGATGAACAGCTGGGTCGGTGCCTTGGTGCGGGAGGCCTCCTCGACGAGGCTCACGATGCGGGCGATCACGGAGTCGGCCGGGTCCCGTGCGACGCGGACGCGCAGTACGCCCGTGCCGTTGAGGGTGCCCGCGAAGACCTCGTCACCCGGGGCCTTGGGGACGGGCAGCGGTTCGCCGGTGATGGTGGCCTGGTCGGCCTCGCTCTCCCCCTCCAGGACCTGCCCGTCGGCGCCGATGCGCTCGCCGGGGCGGACCAGCACCACGTCACCCACGGCGAGTCGCTCGGCCGGCACCGTCTCCTCGGCGGAGCCGTCCGCCGACAGCCGGGTGGCCGTGGTGGGCGCGAGATCGAGAAGCCCCCGTACGGAGTCCGCGGTGCGGGCGGTGGCCAGGGCCTCCAGCGCGCCGGAGGTGGCGAAGATGACGATCAGCAGGGCGCCGTCGAGGACCTGGCCGATCGCGGCCGCGCCCAGCGCCGCGACGATCATCAGCAGGTCGACGTCGAGGCTCCTCTCGCGCAGGGCCCGCAGCCCTTCGAGCGCGGGTTCCCAGCCGCCGGCCACGTACGCGATCGCGTAGAGCGGGCCGTACAGCCAGGCGGAGGCCCCTGCGAGGTCCAGCGGGAAGGCGAACAGGAAGGCGACGGTCGACGCCAGCGCCCAGCGGGCCTCGGGCAGGGCGAGGATCCGGGTACGGCGGCGGGCGGCCGTCGGCGTGGCCGTGCGGCGGGCCGGTGACGGGGCGAGGGTGGCAGACACGCCGCACACCATACAGGAACACATGAAGACTCATTCATGCCTTCATGCGTGATGGGTAAGATACCCGCCATGGGTCATGGAGCCGTCACCTCAGCGCAGGACGCCACCCCTCGCGTGCGCCTGGACGCGGCCAACGTCGCCAAGGTGGCCACCACCCTCCAGGCCCTCTCCACCCCGTCCCGCCTGCTGATCCTGGCCCGGCTGCGCGAAGGCCCGCTCCCGGCGACCGAGTTGGCCGCCGAGGTCGGGATGGAACAGTCCGCCTGCTCCCACCAGCTGCGTCTGCTGCGCAACCTCGGCCTGGTCGTGGGCGAGCGGCAGGGCCGTTCGGTGGTGTACGCGCTGCACGACCACCATGTCGCCGAGCTGCTGGACCAGGCCGTATATCACGTCGAGCACCTGAGGCTGGGGCTCAGCGACGCACCGGACGGGGACTGAGGGCGCTCACGCCGCGGGAAGCGCCGGCAGTGTCGTGGGCGGCAGGACGCCGACGACACCACCCACCAGGCCGAGGGCCGGCTGCAGGAGTCCGGTGACGGCTTCGAGGATCGGGGCGAGCAGACCGGTCACCGCGCCCAGCACGGTGCCCAGGTCGAGCGAGGTCAGCGCCTTGATCAGGGCGTCGACCGCGGGCTGGAGCGTGGTCGGCAGATCCGCGACCGGGTCGGCCGCCGCGGTGGCCCGGCCGGTGGTGACCGGGGCCGCTGCCTCCAGCTTCTGCAACCGCTGCTGCACGGTGGTGTTGGCCGCCCGGAGGGCCTCGACGTGCCGGGCCGCCTCGGTCGCGTCGAGTCGGTCGGCGTCCAGCTCGGCGATGGTGGTCAACTCGTCGAGCAGCGGGGCGAGTACGTCGCTCTGATCCATGCGGTCGAGCAGGCCCAGCTGGTCGAGCAGCACCTCCGCGTCGGTCGCGGCGGCGTCGGCGTCCGTGGCGGTGTCGGCGTCGATGTCCGCCAGCAGCCCGTCCAGTTCGAGGTCGAGCTTGGCGAGGAGTGCCTCCACTTCGGCCTCCTCCTGTGCGATGAGGGCGTCCACGTCGGCCTCCTCCTTCGCGATGAGCGCGTCCACGTCGGCCTCCTCCTTCGCCAGGAGCGCGTCGATCTCCGCGTCCAACGCGTCGAAGAAGTCGTCCAGATCGGCTTCGGGGACCGCCGCGGTCCCCATCGAGGTGCGGTCCGAGGAGGTGCGGCCCACGTCGACGGCAGCGGTGGCGGTGCCGACCGGCCCGAAGACCAGTGCCCCGCAGACCAGGGGCGACAGGAGGAGACCACGGGAGACGAGGGCGCGCATGCACGTTCCTTTCGAAGCTGCTGTCCTTTGCGCTCACCGTGGGAGGCGGTACGGCCCGCCGCAACCGATCACGGGCGGGCACCCACCCCGCCGACCGTTACACGCCGACGACCCTGACCAGCGTGTTTATCTCGACGGACAGCTCCGTACGACTCCGTTCGACACCCTTCGGTCGTTCGTCCGTCAGAGTGCGGGAGTGCGACACGCCGGGCCGCCTCCCGCCCGGCGCCGATGTCAGCCGGCCACATCGGCGAACGCCGCGTACGCCTCGTCGTCGAAGAGGACGAACCTGACCTCCTCGACCGACGTCCGAGTGGTACGGACGGTCTGCACGGCGATCCGGGCCGCGTCGGCCATCGGCCAGCCGTAGATACCGGCGGACACGGCGGGGAAGGCTACCGTGCGGGCTCCCAACTCGTCGGCGACGCGCAGGGATTCGCGATAGCAGGAGGCGAGGAGGGCGGAACGGTCGAGGCTCTGGCTGTGGACCGGGCCGACCGTGTGGATCACCCAGCGCGCATCCAGGTCGCCCGCCGTGGTGGCGACGGCCTGGCCGGTGGGTAGGCCCTTGCCGTAATGCGAGGCACGGAGCTTGCGGCAGTCGGCCAGGATGCCGGGGCCGCCGCGCCGGTGGATCGCGCCGTCCACTCCTCCCCCGCCGAGGAGGGAGGAGTTCGCGGCGTTGACGATGGCGTCGACGGACTGCTGGGTGATGTCGCCCCGGACGAGGGTGATGGTGGTCATGCCCGCCTCTATATCAGCCGACGGGACGTGCGAGCCCCCCAGTTCGACGGGCGTCGTCGGCCTCGGAGCAAGCCCTGTCGGCCTACCATCCCACCGGCAGCGAACGCACCCCGTGGATCGCGCCCATCGGCAGCGCGAGCTCCTCCGGCGGTGCGGTCAGACGCAGATTCGGCAGGCGGTCGAAGAGGGCGGGCAGGCCGACCTGGAGTTCCGCGCGGGCGAGGGACTGGCCGACGCACTGGTGCAGTCCGTGGCCGAAGGCCAGATGGCCGGACGCGTCGCGGCGCACGTCCAGGGCCTCGGCGCCGGGGAAGACGGACGCGTCCCGGTTCGCGGTCTGGATCGCCACCGCGACACCGTCCCCGGCGCGGATACGGACACCACCGATCTCGACGTCCTCCGTCGCGACGCGCCGCAGGCCCCAGTGGGAGACGGTCAGCCAGCGCAGCAGTTCCTCGATCGCGCCGGGCCACAGCTCCGGCTCGCCACGCAGGGCGGCGAGCTGTTCCGGATGGCGCAGCAGGGCGACGACCGCCAGGGGGAACATGTTCGCGGTGGTCTCGAAGCCCGCGAGCAGCAGCACGAAGGCCACGCCGATCGCCTCCTCGACGGTGGCCTCGCCCGTCGCCACCCGTTCCGTGGCCAGCCGGGAGAGCAGATCGTCGGCCGGCTCACGGGTCCGGGCCGCGAGGAGTTCGCCGAGGTAGCCGTACAGGGCCCTGCGGGCGCCCAGCACATCGACGTCGCCGGTGCTGAAGCTGGTGAACGCCTGTGCCTGCTGGTGGAAGAAGCCGTGGTCCTCGTACGGCACTCCGAGCAGCCGGCAGATGACGAGGGCGGGCTGTGGCAGCGCGTACGCGGTGACGAGGTCTGCCTCCCGCGCACCGTCGGCCGTCATCGTGTCGAGCAGGTCCGCGCAGATCCGGACCAGAGCGGGGCGGAGTGCCTCGACACGGCGGAAGGTGAAGTCCGGGATGAGCATGCGCCGTAGTCGGGTGTGGTCCGGCGGGTCCATGGCGAAGAACTGACCGGGGCCGCGCGGAGGCGCCTGCGGACGCAGAGGGGGAAAGCCCTCACGCGTGGAGTCGGCGCTGAAGCGCGGGTCGGCCAGGACGGCCCGGGCGTGGTCGTGACGGGTGATCAGCCAGGGGCTGTTGTCGCCCCAGACCGTCACCCGCCGGATCGGCTCCTCCGCCTGCCACTTGGCGTATTCGGGGGCGGGGTCGAGCAGGGGACGCTCGGTGGGCAGTGGGGGGTACGTGCTCATCGCTGTGTTCTTCCCGGTGCTAGTCGGTGCTGGGGCGGGGGCCGGTGCGCCGGTCGTCGTCGGCGGTGGCGGTGGCGGTGGCGGTGGCGGTGGTCAGTCCTGCCAACGCCAGCAACAGCCCCTTGATCTCGGTGGCGGCATATCCTTCGCGGACCTGCTCGGGTGCGGAGCACAGCAGTACGGGCCCGTCGTCGGGGTCGGCGGGCAGGCGCCCGTGGCTGCCGCTGACGCCGGCGGGGTTCAGCGGCACCGTGCTGATGCGGTAGCGCAGGCCCAGCTTCTTGCGGGCGACCTGGCCGATCGCGCGGAGCTTCACCGCGGGGACGGTCTCGTCGTAGAGCAGCTCGGCCGGGTCGTAGCCGGGCTTGCGGTGGATCTCGACCTGGCGGGCGAAGTCGGGGGCGCGTTCGTCGTCGAGCCAGTAGTAGTACGTGAACCAGGCGTCGGGGGCGGCGACTGCGACCAGTTCGCCGGAGCGTTCGTGGTCCAGGCCGTGGGCCGCCTTGCCCTCGGCGTCCAACACCTGTTCCACGCCGTCGAGTTCGGCGAGGATCTTGGCGACCCCCGCCGTGTCGGCCGGGTCCCGCACGTACACGTGGGCGATCTGGTGGTCGGCGACGGCGAAGGCCCGGGAGGTCCACGGGTCGAGGTACTCCATGCCGTCCTGGGTGTGCACCTGGAGCAGTCCGGCCCGGCGCAGGGCCCGGTTGATGTCCACGGGGCGGGAGACGGGAGTGATGCCGTACTCGCTGAGCGCGACCACCGTGGCGCCCGCGTTCAGGAAGTGGTCGATCAACGGGCGCAGCGCGTCGTCGAGTTGTCGGGCCGCCCGGACCGTGGCGGGCGAGTCGGGGCCGGACCGCTGGGGCTCGTAGTCGAGTTGGGGGATGTAGACGAGGGTGAGGTCCGGGTCGTGCTCGTCGAAGACCTGGCGGGCGGCGCCCAGGATCCACTGGGTGGAGGGCATGCCCGCGTTGGGGCCCCAGTAGGTGAACAGGGGGAACGGGCCCAGCCGGTCGGTGAGTTCGTCGTGCAGGGTCGGCGGCCAGGTGTAGCAGTCGGGTTCCTTGCGGCCGTCGGAGTAGTAGACCGGGCGTGGGGTGACGGTGAGGTCGACGTCCGCACCCATCGCGTACCACCAGCAGATGTTGGCGACCTTGTAGTCGGGGTCGGATCTGCGGGCGGTCTCCCAGATCTTCTCGCCGCCGACGAGCGCGTTGTGCTGGCGCCACAGCAGCACCTCGCCGAGGTCCCGGAAGTACCAGCCGTTGCCCACCGCGCCGTGCCCGGAGGGCGGTTCGCCGGTGAGGAACGTGGACTGCACCGCGCAGGTCACGGCGGGCAGCACGGGGTCGAGCCGGGCCCGGAAGCCGCGCTCGCCGAGGGCGGCCACGGCGGGCATGTGCTTGAGCAGCTTGGGGGTGAGGCCGACGATGTCGAGGACGACGAGCCGGTGGGGTCGGGTGCTCATCGGAGGTTCTCCCTGCGGCTGGTTCGCGTGCTCATCGGAGGTTCTCCCTGCGGCTGGTTCGCGTGCTCATCGGTGGCCTCCGGGCGGGGCGGGGTCGGTGGCCATGGGTGGCCCTGTACGGCTGGTTCGGACACTCACTTCTGGTCCTCCTTGAGGCCCAGGCCGGTCAACCGGTCGCGGGCCCAGGCGAGTTCGGCGGCGATACCGCCGGGCAGGTCGGTGGGCGGTTCGGGGAGGACGGACCAGGTGTAGGTCTCGACCTCGATGTGGTCGCAGTCGGCCGAGGCCCCGCCGAGCAGCCCGGCAAGGACCCGGCTCAGCTGGTCGGCGGTGGTGCGGAGCGGCGGCTCGGGGTCGGCGTGCAGCGGGGCGTGGAAGTGGACACGCCAGGGACCGGTGTCCGTGGGCAGGCCCCCGTCCAGCGCGTCCGGCAGATCGTCGACACCCCGCACCTGCGGGGCCTCCTGCTCCGCCGCCGTACGCGTCTGGTGCAGGAACCGCGGCTCCGCGAGGCGCCGCAGGGCAGCGCGGGCGGCGGGGTCGGCAGGGTCGGTGGCCTCGACCGCGCAGGACGCCTGGAGCTTGACGACGGGTAGCCCGGCGTCCGCGAGGCGCCGCAGGGCGGCGTCCGGCTCCTCGAACTGTACGGCGAGGTGGCAGGCGTCGAGGCAGACCCCGAGCCGCTCGGGGTCGAGGCCGCGCAGTTCCCGTACGGCCTGGGCGGTGGTCTCCACGACGCAGCCGGGCTCCGGTTCGAAGCCGACCCGGATACGGCGGCCGGTGTCCGACTCGATCCCGGCGAGCCCGGCGGTGAGCCGGTCCAGGGCGCGGCGCGCGGTGTCGGCGCGGCCCGGCGGC
>NZ_LRTR01000660.1 GCF_001550375.1 Streptomyces europaeiscabiei
TTCGCTGGAGCACTTCGGCGCTTCGGCCGACGGCAAGGTCCTCTTCCAGGAGTTCGGCTTCACTGCCGAGAACGTGGCCGCCAAGGCCCGGGAGGCCGTCGCCGCCCTGGACAGCGGCCGCAACCGCGAGCACCACCAGATAGGAGAAGCGACTTCCATGACCAGCGACGCACTCAAGCACCTCTCCGAGGAAGGCGTCGCGATCTGGTTGGACGACCTCTCCCGCAGACGGATCACCTCCGGCGACCTCGCCGAACTGATCAAGCGCAAGCATGTGGTCGGCGTGACCACCAACCCCACCATCTTCGAGCAGGCGGTCGGCAACGGGGACGACTACGCGGACCAGATCCGTGAACTGGCGCTGCGTGGGGTGACGGTCTCCGAGGCCGTCCGCATGATCACGACGGCGGACATGCGCGACGCCGCCGACATCCTGCGCCCGGTCTTCGACGCCACCGGGGGCCGTGACGGCTGGGTTTCCATCGAGGTCGACCCGCGTCTCGCGCACGGTACTGCCGCGACCGTGGCCGAGGCCAAGCAGCTGGCCTGGCTGGTGGACCGGCCCAACACGCTGATCAAGATCCCGGCCACGCTGGGCGGCCTGCCGGCCATCACCGAGGTCATCGGCCTCGGCATCAGCGTCAACGTCACACTGATCTTCTCGCTCGAGCGTTACCGCCAGGTCATGGACGCCTACCTCGCCGGCCTGGAGAAGGCCAAGAGGCGTGGCCTGGACCTCTCCAGGATCCACTCCGTGGCGTCCTTCTTCGTGTCCCGCGTCGACACCGAGATTGACAAGCGGCTGGACGCGATCGGCACCCCGGAGGCCAAGGCGGCCCGCGGCAAGTCCGCACTGGCCAACGCCCGCCTTGCCTACCAGGCTTACGAGGACGTGTTCGGCTCTGCCGACGGATCGACACAGCCTTCCGGCGCCTGGGCCGACCTCGACCGGGACCGGGCGAACAAGCAGCGCCCCCTGTGGGCCTCGACGGGGGTGAAGGACCCCTCTTATCCCGACACCCTCTACATCACCGAACTGGTCGCACCCGGCACGGTCAACACCATGCCAGAGGCCACCCTCGATGCCACTGCCGACCACGGCGAGATCACCGGCAACACCATCGCCGGGACGTACGAGCAGGCCCGCGCCGACCTCGATGCCCTCTCCGGGCTGGGCATCTCCTACCGCAATGTCGCCCACGTCCTGGAGGAGCAAGGGCTTCAGAAGTTCCAGCAGTCCTGGGACAGCCTCCTGAACGCCGTACGGCATGCTCGGCCGCCCAAGGCGCCCGCTCTTGGCGACTGAGATGGTCGGCCGGCTCCGAGAGGGGTGCGTGACGGACTGGGAGTCGAGGGGACGGCGCATTGTCGATCCCCTCGTTCTTTGACACCCTCCCCCTCTTGAAAGAGGGGGATTCCAACCCATTCAGGCTGAGGTTCACGGGCGTTCGACCGCTGTGTGGGCGGTGTCGTCCCTTCGGCACCGGCTGTTCGCCGGGGGCGGGGGATCCCGCCCCGTCCTGCCGCGACGTCGCTACTCGCGTTGGACCGGAGGGGGAGTGGGCAGGACACAGGCTCAGGAAGGCACGCTCACCGGAGCGGATGCCTTCTGCTTGGTCGCGACGCGGTACGGCATGCCGTACCGCGTCGCGACCAAGGGTCGGCGCGGGAGCCGACGCGGCTTCAGCCCCTGTAGACGATCTCGCCCTGGTCCCGCTTGGTGGTGTGCAGCTCCCAGTAGACGGAGGAAACCGCCTCGGGAGTTGCCGCCTTGAGGGTGGGGTCGATCGAGGCGCCGCCGAGCGCCACGTCGATGGCGATGTGAGCGGCCTGGATGCCGGTGCCGTCCAGTTCCTTGTGCAGGTTGACGACCCAGTTGCGCAGCGCCGCGGCGGCGGCGTTGACGTTGCCGACCATCGGCAGCGGGTCGAGGGAGCCGGCGCCGGTGGTGTAGAGCAGGGTGCCCGCGCCGGCCTCGCGCATCGCGGGCAGTACCGCCTTGGTGGCGGCCATGGCCCCGTACAGCTGGACCTCGATCTCGCGCTGGATGTGGGAGGGGTCGCTCTCGGCCGGAGTGGCCAGCACGGTGGATTCCATGGCGAGCGGGGAGTACTCCAGGACGTCGATCCCGCCGAACCTGGTGGCGGCGTCCTTGAGCGCCTGGGTGAGCGCGTCATGTTCGAGAACGTCCGCGGGGAACGCGGCGGCGGTGATGCCTTCGGTGGTGAGCGTGCCGACGAGACCGTCGAGCTTGGCGCGGTTGCGGGAAATCAGGGCGACGTCGAGGCCCCGGGAGCCGAAGGTGCGGGCGATGGCCATGCCCATCTGAGGGCCGGCTCCGATGATGGCGATGCTGGTCACAGCGATCCTTTCGTAAACCGTGGCAGGGAAGCAGGAATGGGATAGGCCTATCCGATTCGAGAACTGGATAGGTCTATCCGGCTCGCTGGAACGAGGCTAGCACCAGAAATGGATAGGTCAATCCGATTGCTAGGCTGCCGGGCATGCCCCCTGGCTCCCCGCGCTCCGACGACCCCGCCGCTCCGCCCCTGCGCAGCGACGCCGAGCGCAACCGGGGGCGGATCATCGCCGCCGGGCGCAGGGTGTTCGCCCGCGACGGCCTCAACGCCTCCATGGCCTCCGTGGCCCGAGAGGCGGGCGTCGGCATCGCCACCATGTTCCGCCGCTTCCCCACCAAGGAAGGGCTGGTCGCCGCCGTCTTCGCCGACCGCATGGACGCCTATGCCGACGCGGTCGCCGTCGCCCTCGACGACCCCGATCCCTGGCACGGTCTCGTCGGCTACATCGAGACCGCCTGCGCGATGCAGGCCGCCGACTACGGCTTCGCCGACGTGCTGACCACGTCCTTCCCCACTGCCAGGGCCATGGAGGGGCGCCGCAACGAGGCACTCGAGGGCATGTTGCGGCTCATCGCCCGGGCCAAGGCCGCGGGCCGGCTGCGCGAGGACTTCGACTCCTCGGACATCGTGCTGCTTCACATGGCCAACGCCGGTGTCGTCAACGCCACCGGCGGCGCCGCCCCCGACGCCTGGCGGCGCGTCGTCGCCCTGTTCATCCAGTCCCTCGAAGCCCCGGCCCGCGGCCCTCTGCCCTCCTCGGTCCCGCACGACGACCTCCACAGGGCCATGCTCCGTGCCGGTCCCGCCGACCTCACCACGCCCGAATCCGATGTGACCGGCTGACCCCCGGCCGGTCCCGCCATGCCGGGGTGCAGCGCGGCGGCAACATACCCGGAAGAGGCGGCCAGGCGGCACGTCGTGCTGGATGCGGAGCACGCAGATCCGCGGCGCGGAGAGCCCGGCGAGCGCGGAGGTCTCGATGCAGGTGTGCATCGCACACCAACAGCGTTGCCGTGGCCAGGCGGCTGTCCGCTTCACGCACGGCCGATCACACCGGACCGCAGCCAGCTCCCCACCCGTCACAACAGGGCAACGGCACAACCGATCAAACGGACACGCCACCAGCGAGTGCACCTGATCAAGCCCTGCTAGGAACGGTACTTCCTGATCCGGGCACCGCGTCGGGGCCCGGGGCGGGTCGAGCTGCGGGGAAGGCTGCGGCCTACAGGATGCAGACGCGCCCACTTTGACAAGCGCACCAGCCCGACTTGGAGGGGCCTGGTGAATACACCTGATGAATACACACGATGCCGGGTTGCGTCACGCACGTACGTGACAGACGGGCCTTGAGTGAGTGTCAGGTCCATCATGCCTGTTCGGAGGCGGTTTTCGGTAGGACGCAGCGCACGTCCGTTTGTTCTTGTGGCAGTTGGTACCGCGCGTCAGACTCGTCGTCATCCACTCTCCGGCCAACGTGTCGGCAACCGTTCTCGGCTGTCGGCGCGGTCGCCGTGCTGTCTCACCGTGTGACGTGCACCCGGGGGGTGGTGTGACGAAGGGGATCGATGGATCAGGACATGGTCGTGCTGGCGAGGGTCAGGCTGCTGAGTGCGAACCGGCGGGTGGTGCGCGGTGCCGAGGGACTGTGGATCTACCGCCTTCTGACACGGGTCGAGCCGGAGACGTACGGGTCGAAGCTGGCGTACGTCCTGGTGGAGGCAAGCGCGTCGCCCCTGGTGCGGGAGTTGCCTGAGCGACGGTTGGCCCTGTTGGACGAAGCCGTGCAGGTGGCGAAGGCCCTCGGTACGTCGAACCCCTACCGGGCGAAGATGCTCGCGAGGGCCCTGGCTGCCAGAGAGCGGGAACTGGAGGGCCGCCCGGTTGAGCCGCTTGCGTCCGAGGGGCGGGAGCATCGGGCGGCTCTTCAGGAAGAGTCGCAACCACGCGCATGACCGTGTGGGTGTAGGACTGTCGGCGTCGGCTGAATCGTGGTTCTGGATCACTTTTCGTGCCAGAGCCACGGAGGGTCACCACCACCGTGATCATGAACGGCCTCACGCTGCGAGGGGACCCGCTTGCGGAGCCACGTGGCGGCTGCCTGGCCAGGCAGCCGCCACGGTCGTGTTCCCACAGCATCCCTACTCCATAGAGGAGCCCCGGTCGGTCGCGGGTGTGGTGCAGTCGACCGGGCCTCGACGGGGGATGCCTGAGGAAGCCGGAGAGTCTGGCGAGGGGGCCGGTGTTGGCGGCTGTGCCGTGGTCCGGCAGAGACCCTGCTGACTGGCAGGTGGCAGCGGCGGCTTCAGGGGGTAGGCCGGGGATCGATCCACAACGCCTCGGAGACGGCGCACAGTTCGCCCGTGGCCGTGGCGAGTGCCACGCCCGTCATGTGCTTACGGCCGGACTCCGACAGCAGCCACGCGTACACGATGTACGGCTCACCCGCGGCGACGGGACGCAGAACCGTGCCGGTGAGGGCTGCGGTGACCGCGCCCGGGCGCTGGGTGCCCAGGAAGCGGCCCGCCCAGTTTCCCGGGCAGTCCAGGGCACCCCAGACGAGTTGGGTCGGGAACAGGCCGTCCGGGTTCGCGAAAGCCCGGGAGGGGATCCAGGCGGAGGCCACGAGGCCGAGATCCGGTACCGGTGCGCAGTGCACACGCAGACCGCGATCAGCGGCACGCAGGCCGCAGCCGAAGCAGTCGACCACACCCGGCGGTGGCGCCGTCCGGTACCTCTCGGCCGCGGCGGCCGCTTCCTCCCAGGAGGGAGCGGCCGGCACGTCGAGCGACAACTCGGCGGGACGTGCAGCGGCAAGGGGCTGCTCAGCCTCGCCCAACTCCAGGCTTCCTGCCGCCGTTTCGGCGATTCGCACGGGTACCCCGACCGGCACCGGTCCACGGAAGTCCACGCGTACGGTCTGCGCCCCGGACCTTTCCGCCAGCACGCCGGCGACGTAGCCACCGAAGGCCACCCCGGCGTAGCCGACGTACAGCTCCGGCACCACGATCGCGTCACTCGTCGTCATGATCCCCACTTCATCACACGCCAGGTACTGCGCTGTGCTGACCACGCCCCCGTCGTCGCCACCTGCGACTGACCCTCAAGCGCCCTGCCGTGAACGGGCGATCGTCCGGCCGACGCCCTTGCGATTCGTCGGCCGGACGCGGCCTGGAGCATTCGAATCGACGCACACCCCGGGGGATCCCATGGAAGGCCTGTTCAACGTTGCACCATCTCTTGCGGCCGTCGTCTTGCGCCGCTGGTCTCGTCAGGTCAGCGATGCCTGGTCCAGGGGGATCACCACCCAGGCATGTGTGTCAGGTCGTAGACGGCCAGCGGCGACGGGAACAGCACGGTACGCACGGCACTGCACCACGTCTACGAGTTCATGACCGCTGACGGGCGCGTCATCCGGTTCGAGGAGGAGGACGGGCCGTCGACCACGGTCGAAGGTGGCATCGTCACCGTGCGCTATCTGTCAGAGCGCCCTGAACGGGCCACCGCCAAGGCCCCTGCCCAAGGGACTTGGCGCGAGCACGGGCGGCGCGACGCTCTTCCTTGCCGTGTGCATCGCCTTCGCTGTCTCCGAGACAGGAAGCGCTCCTGTGGCGCAAGCGCCGCAGGAGTGGGACACATGGGCGGCTGCCTGGCCGACTGAGCGCCGTTTTCAGCTCTGCCCGGCCTGGGCCAAGGCGGTGAGGACACGCCGGGTCTTGCTCTCGGGGTGTTCGGAGACTGTCACTCCGCGCTCCCGCACCGCGTCCTCCAGTTTGCGCTGTTTGCGCTCGGCCCGCGCGGTGAGCTCCTCGGTGTCGTCCGCGTCCTTGGGTTTCACTCGGATCGAGGCTTCCAGGAACTCCAGACCAGCGACCGACCAAGCCTCCAGGTCCACGTCCAGGTCGTCGAGCGGAACGTCGTCGGCCTTCGTCGAGAGGATCGGGCCCAGGGCGACCAGCCCGTCGAGCCGGACGGCGGGGGCGCAGGCGTGCAGGAACTGGTCCTGCACCGCGTCGATCGGCGCAGCGGGGTCGGCCCCCTGCTTCACCGCGCCCGACAGCGCCGCTGAGGGGTGAGTGTGCACCAGGGAGGCGGCCAGCACACGGCGGTTCGCCGACCAATCCTCCTCGATCTTGTACGTGAACGGCTCCCCGTCGAAGGGCGCGGAGAACCGGCCGACCAGCATTTCCCGGGTACAGGGACGCAACTTGACGGTCAGGTCGTCTGGCCCTCCACCGATTCTGTAACGCACGATCACGCCACCGTCCAGGAGTGGTACTCGCCCCTCCGCTACGCCGTCCCGGTCTTCGGCGAACCAGATTCGACGCTTCGTCATCGGCCCGTGAGACCCGCCGAGGGCCGACAGCGCCGCCTCTGCGTCTCCCTCGATGCTGACCTTGATCTCGACCGGCAGCAGGCCCATCGCATCGCTCCCAACACGTTTGGGGGTTCGAAAGCGCGCAGGACAGGTGGTGTCGAGCGGTGCGCCGGCGGTCCGGCAAGGACTGCGATGAGTCGGTTCGACACCTGTGAGGTTGATGGTGCTCCTGAATTGCACCGCGATTCCAGGTTATGCCCACCTTCCTCCAGCCGCAGTCCGGTGGCGATCACCGCGTTCGCGCGGGGCAGACCGACAAGAAGCTGCACCGCGAGATGGTCGTCGCCCCTTCCCGGCCGATGCCGTACGGCGCGTATGTACGCAGCTGTGTGGTGGGGTTCCAGGTCATCGGGGAGTCCGAGGACGAAGTCAGTGCGTGGGCTCTCGCCCGCGTCACGATGAAGGCTGACGTGAGCGCCAAGGAGTCGGCCAGCTATCCCCGCAGTCCAGTTGCCGCCCTGTGGGAGGACGGCGACTGGAGGCTGTCCGTGCTGCGAGTGAACGCGCCCTGCAGCAGATCGAGGGCAAGCCGCGGTCGGAGATGGTCGCCCCCGTAGATGCCGAGTTCGACGCCGCCGGAGGGACCGCCATCCGGGAGGCCTCATGGGCAAATGGTTCGCCGCTCGCCTTCCTCGTCCTGAGGGCGACCTGCCCACGGCTCCGCGATCTTCCCGCGTGGTGGTGAACTCGGCCTCGATGGTGTCCGCGATCGAGCCCCGGACGCGGACTGGATGGAACAGGTCGTCGGCGGGTACGCCTCCTGGTCCTACCGTGACGCCGTACCCGCCGTGGATCGCTTGCTGGAGCGCGGCCGGGTCGAGGACGAGCTGGGCGGCATGGAGGTGACCCGCAGCGCCTGCGACGAGTGGCCGGCCGACGGCGACCTTTCGGTCGTGGCCGGCGGGCCAGGGGCGTGAGGATCCAGTCTGCTGCGCTTCGTGGTGTCCGACCTCCTGGACGACAGGCCCCGTTCGGCAACCCCGGTCGCGAAGTCAGGAGGTCATGAACGCTCGGTCGGACTCGCTGCGCAGAATGCAGAATTCGTTGCCTTCAGGATCGGCAAGCACCGCCCAGCCAGAGCCATCGGGATGCCGGCGATCGGTGACAAGAGTGGCATCGAGGCCCAGCAACCGTTCCACCTCCTGCTCACGCGAAGTCTCTGGGCGCAGACACAGATGGATCCGGTTCTTGATCGCCTTACCCTCGGGCACCTGGTTGAAGTGCAGCACCGGGCCCTCCGCCGGCAGCACCTGCACCTTCGGATCATCCGGTCTGTCCTGCGCATGCAGCGGACGGCCGGTCACTCTGCTCCAGAACCGGGCCAGCTCGTAGGCATCCGCACAGTCGATCGCCACGTTCTGCAATACCGAGACCATGCGCGCGAGCCTTCCTGATCTCCATTCCAGACGCCACCGAGTTGCACTCGCTCCTCGCGCACACAGCCCTGGCACCTGGCAGCTCTTTCGATACACGCCCCAACACCCTCTGAGGACACGGGCTATCTTCGTCGGCATGTCCGTCGATTTCGTGGGAACGATGCACGCTCCCGTCCCCTTGGATGCTCTGGTCGCCACAACCCGGGAGACGTTGGTGCGGTTGCTCGGTCTGCGAGCGGTCCCCGTCATCGACGTGATCGCTGACCGCAGGTTCGATCAGGGGATCCCTGTTGACGCGGGACGGCGCCTCGGTGATCAGGAACTCGGTGCCGTTCTGGTCGGTGAGCGTGTTCCCGGCCCTCCCGTGGAGGATCCGAGCGAACGCGACTTCGACTTCTGTGTTGCCGGATCGAGGGACATGGTTCGACTGATGATGTTCGACCCACGCGAACATCTGGGCCATGAGGCTCCGTATGAGAAGCGTGAACCGGTGGAGGCGGTGTTCAGTCCCACGCGGACATGCGTCGGCGTCGTGACCGCTGCAGCCCTCGCGCTGGCTGTCGGCAGCCTGGGTGACGGCGAGTTCATCGACGCCGAGGTCTCCCTGCTGCAGGCGCCCGAGCCGGATCCCGCCCGGATGATCGAGCTCACACGGCTGCCCGACCGGGGCGACGACTTTGCCGCAAGGTGTGAGCGCTTCATGCGTCAATTCGCCCGGCTCAACGGGTGGCCCCGGGACGTACGCCTGCCACCTGTTCCGGAAGCCGCGGGCTGACGCGTTCATCCGCGCTACAGCCAGGAGGAATCCAGGGCCCTGCCCTCGAACCGTGGGGAGGGGGCCGCCGCGCCGCTCGGGGGCCGCGGCGGCCGAAGGGTCACGACGTGAACGGTGTGGAGCCGTCCTCCGCGGCGATGCGCCACAGGTGGTCGGCGGTGCCCGTGTCGTCCCATTGCAGGGCCTGTGCCCCGGACGACGTGGACATGTTCTGGATGCCCAGCACCAGGCCGCTGTTCTTGTTGACGAGCTTGGCGTAGCCGCCGCCGGCGTCGACTATCGACCAGAGGTGGTCGGCGGTCAGGGTGTCACCCCACTGGAGCGCGGTGGCGCCGGCTGTCGTGGAGGCGGCCTTGATGCCGAGCACCTGCCCGCTGTTGGTGTTGAAGATCTTGTAGTAGCCGTTCTCGGCCGGGATGATCTTCCACCAGTGGTTGGCGGTGCTGTTGGCGGTCTGTTGCTGTACGGCGCCTCCGGGGGCGATCGAGGAGCCGTCGATGCCGAGTTCCAGGTTGCTGTTCTTGTTGGTGATCTTCACCCGTGGGGTCTCTGGGTACCAGGACTCCAGCTCGGTGACGCCGACGAACTTGCCCGACTGAGGGGTGAACACGACCCGGAACCGGGAGGTCGTGATCGTCGGGAAGGTCACCTCGTTGGCGTTGTCGGCGGCGGGTGCCGCAGGACTCTTCGTCTGGCTGGGGACGTTCACCCACGAGCCGTTGTCGAGGTACTGGACGGTGTAGCTCGCCGGGACGCGGATGTTCGCGCCGTCGTCGTACGTGTAGAACCGCACCTCGTTGATCTTGCGCGGCGCGCCGAAGTCGACGCCGAGGTGGTCGGTGGCGTTCGGTGAACCGGAGTTGGTCCAGCGGTCGTCGGGGATCTTGTCGTAGCGGATCCAGCCGTCCGTCGCCCGCAGTGGGGCGTCGAAGGTGGTGGGCTTGCAGGTCTGGCCGCTGTGGCAGTGCGGGCCGTTGGAGACGGTGTTGGTGTAGGAGGCGAAGGCCTTCGGGTACTGCTGGGTGACGGTGCGGCCCAGCCAGTCCTGCTCGGCGGTGAGCGGGTTGGCGGCCACGTTCATCATCCGGGCGGGCTGCGCCTGAGTGACGGGGGCGGCCACGTTGACGGTGGTGTTGCCGATCGTCGACGACTGGTGGATGCGTACGCCGTCCTGGAAGATCTGCAGTCCGCTGCCCTTGCCGTAGTGCGAGCCGTCCCGGTCCCAGCGGATCGAGAGGGTGTGCCCGTGGTAGGGCAGGCTCTCCACCGCGAACCAGTCCCAGCCGGACGGTACCAGCGGCTTCAGCACCAGCGTGTTGTTGGCCTGTGGCTTGATGCCCAGCAGGCCGGTGAGGACGAGGTCGTTGAAGCTGGAGTGGTTGTAGTGCTCGCTGAAGTTGAACCCGTCGTAGATCCACTCGCCGGTGTCACCGTTGGCGGCCTCGGCGATGTAGGGCTTGCCGTCCTTGTGCTGGAGGTCGGCGAACTGGGCCAGCATCGTCTGGTAGTCGGCCTTGGTGACGAAGTTCTGCGCGGGGTAGTCCTGGAGCAGGTTCGCCAGGCCGGTCAGGATCTGGCTGGTCTGGTACGGCCAGCTCGGGCCGTTCCAGTGGCAGCAGTTGGCGTCGTCGCGCTTCTGCTGGGCGGGAATCGCCTCATAGTTGAAGTACGGGTTCGCCGTGATCCGGTCGAGCTCGGCGAAGCCGGTGCCCTTGGTGAACTTCAGCGTGTTGGTCCCGGTCTTCATGGGGACCTGCACGGTGACGGACTTCGACTCCGAGAAGCTGCCCCAGCTGCCGCCGGGGGAGTAGCTGGCGGTGATCGGGTTGGCGGTGTCGCCGTTCACGACGACCTTGTGGGTCGAGGTGCCGGAGGTGGCGTTGGCGTAGTGCACCGTCACCGGATACGTGCCGTTGCCGGGCGCGTCCACGGTGAAGGTGACCGCACTGTCGTCGAAGTCGATCTGCCCGACGTACTTGCCGTTGGAGGCCGTCGAGGAGTTCTGGGTGTTCGCGTGGACCACGGTGGCCTGCTCGGCCTCGAAGTCGTGCACCCGCTCCAGCGTCGTGGGCCCGAACGGCGCCTTGAACCGCTTGGAGTCGGTCAGGTACTTCCACGCCGACGAGTACTGCGCGTCGGGGAGGCTGAACGCCCAGGGGGCGTAGCCCATCGCCTCGCGCCAGGTCGTCCGGGTCTGCTTCAGCGAGCCGTTCGTGCCGTCCGTGTTGTAGACCTGCATGAAGAAATCGCGCTGCGGATCCCACAGGGAGTTCTGCACGGCGGCCTTCAGCTGCGCGGCTTTGGCGTCGTACTCGTTCGCGGTCGCGGTGTCGCCGTTCAGGGTGGAGATCTTGCTGATCGCCTGGGCCGCGCTGAACATGTACGCGTTGATGGTCGGTCGGTAACCCCGGCCGCCGCTGAACCAGTTGCTGCTCTTCATCGACGTCTCGGTGTACTCCGTGGCGTCGGACAGCGGGGTCTGGTGGAACAGGTCGCTGGATGACTGCGTACCGTTCACCGTGACGTCGGTGTCGAAGTTCGAGTCCCACCGCTTATAGAGGGCGATCAGGTGGGGCAGCGCGGACTTGATCTGCGCGGCGTCCCCGGTGACGAGATAGCGCTGGTACGCGGCGCTCGTGATCCACTCGCTGAAGTTCCGCGCGCCCGAGTTGCCCGCTCCGCGCAGCCAGAAGTCCAGGTAGTCGCCGGCGTAGTCGCGGTTGTGCAGCCAGCGCCCGTCCAACAGGTGGTAGCCGGTCGCGTCCGGCAGCGCGGTGTACGGGTTCCCGGCGTACCCGATCGGCACGTCGTACTCGGTCGACACGTACCCGGTGCCCGGCACGGTGTAGCGCAGCGCACGCTTGAAGGTGCTCCACCGGTAGTAGTAGACCTCGTCGATGTCGTTGTCGGGGGTGTCGAGGAACGGGATGTTGTCCTTGTACCACTGCGGCTCGTCGAGCTGATTCGCGGCGAGGATCGCGTCCTTGTCCAGCGCGATGGTGTTGGGATCGTCGGCGGCCCGTGCCTCGGGCGCCCCCGGCCCTGCCGACAACAGGCTGATGGACAACACCGAACAGCACAGGGCTGCCAGCGCGCGGCCGCTGCATCTGAGGGGATGACGCATAGAGGTGTCCTCCATTGGGCACTCATGCGATGGTTTGAAATGTTCGAAATAGCGAACCTTGTTCGAAATGCTGCGCGACGGTACTGGCGTGGCTCACGGGAAGTCAATAGATTGGGCAGCCGTGATTTAAAGCGCTACAAGAGGGCCCTGTGTCAACAGGTGGCCTGAGCCGAGTGCGGGCGCGACCCACTCGTCACGTGTGCGGGCGTCACCGTCCGCGCGAGACGGCAACGAGACGCAGTTGCCAGGTACCCGAGGCGGCGACGGGCTCGGGATCCTCCTTGCGGGGAGCCGGATCATGTCGGCGACTCGGAGTAGACGTTTGTTCCCGCCGCTCTGCCGGGGCAGGTGAGGACCGCCGCTGAAAATGAGAGTTGACAAGGCCTCTCTACTGGTTCAAGGCCCGCGCACGGCGCGGGCGCTGAGGCAACTCACTCAAGGTCATACGGAACCCGGGGCACCTATCCTCACCTGCGGAGCAGGCCGGGTCCGCGGTCCTGACGGGTGGGGCCGGGTGTTGGTGGCGTCAGAGGGGGTCGGCAGGGGAGGCGCTGTCCTGGGACGCGGCCCAGGAGGCGAGCAGGCGCAGGGCTTCTTCGGAGGGTGAGCCTGGTTCGGCCGTGTAGATGAGGAGGGTGAGGCCGGGTTCGTCGTCCACGGCCGAGCCGTGCCAGGTGAGGGTGAGTTCGCCGACGACCGGGTGGTGGAAGCGTTTGACGCCGGTGCCGTGGCGGCGGACGTTGTGGGCGCCCCAGCGGGTGCGGAAGGCGTCGCTGCGGGTGGAGAGTTCGCCCACCAGGTCGTGGAGGCCCTTGTCGTGGGGGTTGCGGCCGGCCTCGGTGCGCAGGACGTCCACGGTCATGTCGGCGATGTGGTCCCAGTCCGGGTAGAAGCGGCGGGCCGCCGGGTCGAGGAACTGGAAGCGGGCCATGTTGGGCGGCTGGGCGTCGCTGTCGTAGAGGTCGGTGAAGAAGGCGCGGCCGAGCTGGTTGGCGGCGAGCAGGTCCTGGCGGCCGTTGGTGACGAGCGCGGGTCCGGCGGTGACGACGTCCAGCGTCCACTGCAGGCTCTTGGGCAAGGCCCGCTGCAGGCCGGGACGTGACCTGGTGTCCTGGTCGACTCCGACCTCGGTGTCGACCAGGCCTGGAGCCAATGGGCACGCGACCGCGACCTGCCGCCGGAGCAGGTGACCGCCATGGTGCACGGCCGGCGTTCGGCCGACACCGTCGCTCTCCTGGTGAGCGACCCGAAGGAGCGACCGGCCGCACTCTCCGCGATCGACCGCCTGGAGGTCGAGGCCGCTGTCACCACCACCGCGCTCCCCGGCGCCCTCGACTTCCTCGCCGGCCTGCCGCGCGAGCGCTGGGCGGTGGTGACCTCCGGGGGCACCGACCTGGCCCGGGCCCGCCTCGCGGCGGCGGGACTGCCCACCCCACCCGTACTCATCACCGCAGACGACGTCAGCCACGGCAAGCCGGCCCCCGACGGCTACCGCACGGCGGCAGAGAAGCTGGGCTTCGCCCCGGCGCGGACCGTAGTCTTCGAGGACAGCACCGCGGGGGCGAAGGCCGGAGCCGCAGCGGGCGCAACCGTCATCGGAGTCGGCCGGCGCGGACTGGCCACCGACGCCACCATCGTCGTACGCGACCTGCGCGGCCTGACCTGGCACAACGGCGTACTCCATCTCGCCGCCGCCGGCCTGTCGCGGTTCTGACCGCGCCCCTTGCCCACAACACGACGGTACGGCTGAGCCCGGCAGGTTGGGGTGTACCGCCAGTACACCCATTACCAGTGACTCGCTGCGCGTGCGGAATGGGGCTTGCATGGATGACGTGGTGCTTTCCGCTTCGCCGTCACCGGTCGTGCGGCGGGTGCCCCGCCCGGACGGTTTCGTCCCGGACATGTATGCGGGCGGGTGGCCTCGGGGTCGCTCCGCGCGCAGGAGCCGATCGGGTCGTCCGATAGCGCGCGTAGACGGCCGAGCGAGCCCGAGAAGGACGGCGAAGCGGCCTGGAGGCGCGCCACCCACCAGAAATGATTCGGCACCGCAGGCGCCGGTACACGCACAGCGAGTGAAGCAAGGAAGGCAAGGAGATTCAGATATGCGTGGCGTAGTCATGTACAAGGCCGGAGACGTCAGGGTCGAGGACCGTGACGACCCGAAGGTCATCGAGCCCACCGACGCCGTCGTCCGGCTGACCGCGACCTGTATCTGCGGTTCGGACCTGTGGCCCTACCGCGGGATCGAGCCCACCGACCATACGAACATGGGCCACGAGTACGTGGGCGTGGTCGAGGAAATCGGCGACGCCGTGCAGAACGTCAAGGTGGGCGACTTCGTCGTCGGGTCGTTCGTGATCTCCGACAACACCTGCGAGATCTGCCGCTCGGGCTACCAGTCCGGCTGCGTGCACCGGGAATTCGTGGCGGGAACGATCGGCACCCAGGCCGAGAAGGCCCGCATCCCCCACGCGGACGGCACCCTCGTTCCCACGCCGGGACAGCCTGACGAGGACCTGATCCCCTCGCTGCTGGCCGCCTCCGACGTGCTCGGCACCGGCTGGTACGGCGCCGTCGCAGCCCAGGCCGGCCCCGGCAAGACCGTCGCGGTCGTCGGCGACGGCGCGGTCGGCTTGATGGCCGTTCTCGCCGCCAAGCAGCTGGGCGCGGAGCGGATCATCGCGATGTCCCGCCACCCCGAGCGGCAGGAGCTGGCCCGGTTCTACGGCGCGACCGACATCGTCGAGGAACGCGGTGACGAGGGCGTCGCGAAGATCAAGGAACTCACCGACGGGCTCGGCGCACACTCCGTGATCGAGGCCGTCGGGACTCAGGAGTCGACCACGCAGGCCATCGGCGCCACCCGCCCGGGCGGCCACTTGGGCTTCGTCGGCGTCAACTACGACGTCACGATCCAGGGCTTCGACCTGTTCCTCGCCGGCATCCACGTGGAGGGCGGCCCCGCCCCGGTGCGCCGGTTCCTGCCCGACCTGATCCAGCTCATCTGGGACCGCAAGATCGATCCGGGCAAGGTCTTCGACCTCACCCTGCCCCTGGACCAGGCCGCAGAGGGGTACAAGGCCATGGACGAGCGGCGCGCCACCAAGGTGCTCCTCACCTTCTGACCTGCCCCCGCACGCACGCACTCCCCGGCCCGCCCCGCGCGGCCCGGAGCGCTTCCCATGTGCTGACCGGACCGGGCGTCCGTAGCGGCGTCCCCAGTCCCGGTCGACCAGGGCGGCGTCCCCAGTCCTGGTCGACCAGGGCGTCCGGCAGGTGTGTGGGACGGTGCCGGCGACTTCATCCAGCGCGGCACGCACGGCCTCGGTAACCAGTTTCAGCCGGTCAGGTCGCGCACTGCGGCCAAGGACGTGGGCCGGCGTGAAGCGCGGTCATCTCCCGGAGGTGACCTACGGCTACCCTGCTCCACGTCGGCGAGGGGTAACGCGGCAAGGGGTACGGCCGGGCCGCGATGGCGGCCGGTGAGCAGGCCCCCGGGCCGCCGGTGACAACGCGCTGATGTTCACCGGAGGGGGCGGCAACCACGTCGCGATGAACCTCTGCACCGGCGCCGGCTCCCACGTCGTCGAGGACAACCGCGTTTTCGACCTCAGCGACGACATGCCCTGAGGCCGTCGGCCGCGCCTCGCCGCGGTAACACGCCGGGAGCGGCCGGCAGTCTCAGTCCCCGTCCTTGCTGATCGCGTACACCTTGCCCTCGTCGTCGCCCACATAGACCGTGCCGTCGGCCACGGCCGGCGCGGAGCCGGCCATGGCGGTCGTGGTCGAGGTCCAGTTCGTGTCGCCCGTGGTCGCGTCGACCGCGTACACGTGGTCGCCACTGACCACGTACACGACGCCCTCGGACACCACCGGGGCGTAGGGGGTGCCGTAGCCGACGGAGGTGCTCTGCCATGTGCGGCGGCCGGTCGCCGCGTCCAGGGCCATCAGTTCGCCCTCCCCGGAGACGTAGACGGTGTCACCGACCACTGCGGGCGCGGAGCCCTGCCAGTCACCGCTGGCCACGGACCACTTCTCCGTGCCGGTCGCTGCGTCCAAGGCGTAGAGCGTCTCGTCCCGGCTGCCGACGTAGAGCGTGTCACCCGACAGGACCGGTGCCGACCCGATCCAGTCACGGGTGGGATACGTCCACTTCTTGTCGCCGGTGGCCGCGTCCAGGGCGTACACCTTGCTGTCGCCGCTGCCGACGTAGACCGTGCCGCGCGCCACCACGGGGCGTGCCTCGACGGATCCTTCGGTGCGGTGCGCCCATTTCCGGGCGCCGGTCCGTGCGTCCAGCGCGTACACCTGGGCGTCGCCGCTGCCGACGTACACCGTGCCGCCGACCTCGACCGGTGTGGACTCGACCCCGGCCCCGGTGGTGTAGGCCCACTTCTTGTCGCCGGTGGCCGCGTCCAGGGCGTACACCTTGCCGTCGCGGCTGCCGACGTAGACCGTGCCGCCCGACACGAACGGCGAGGCCTCGATCGCCTCGCCGGTGCGGTAGGCCCACTTGCGGGCGCCGGTGGCCGCGTCCAGCGCGTACACCTTGCGGTCGTTGCTGGTCACGTAGACGGTGCCGCCCGACACCACGGGCGCCGACTTGACGGCTCCGGTGGTGGCGAAGGTCCATCGGTTGCTGCCTGCGGGGGAGTCCTCGGAATCGTCGCCGCCGTACACGCCGGAGAGGACCGACACGAGGGTCACCCCGCCGGCAACGAGGCCCGCGACCACGGTTGCGGCTGCCAGGCACCCCACCAGCACCGAGGCCCAGGGGCGGGTGCGCCGTACTCCCGGCCTGACGGTGACCGACACGGACATCGGGTCCGCGAAGGGGTTGCCACTGGGCGGCAGAGGTGAGGCCGGGGCGGTCTGCGTGGCCCATCCCGGAATTCCGAACGTCGCGGAGTCGGCTGCGGAACGCCCCTGGGGCGGGGTGGCCCACGTCGGCGCGGTTGGTGCGAACGCGGCGACGGTGGGGACGGCCGTAGGGGCGTCCTCGTCGGCGGCGGGGCCGCGCCCGGCTGATCCATCCGGCGCCCCGGGTGGTCCTGGCCAGCGGGGTCGAGTGGGAGCGGCCG
>NZ_LRTR01000661.1 GCF_001550375.1 Streptomyces europaeiscabiei
GGGCAGCGGGGCGGCCCGCAAGGACACGGTCGACCGCGCGGCCGCGGTCCTGTTCGCCGACGCTGCGGTGCGGACGGGTGTGCGCCGCCACGTCGTCGTCTCGTCCATGGGCGCGGACCCGGCGCACCAGGGCGACGAGATCTTCGACGCCTACCAGCGGGCGAAGGGCGAGGCCGACGCGTATGTGCGTGGCCTGGACGCGCTGGACTGGACGATCCTGCGCCCCGGCATGCTGACCGACGACGCCGGCACCGGCCTCGTACGCCTGGAGGCGTCCACGGGCCGCGGCCCGATCCCTCGCGACGACGTGGCCGCGACGCTCGCCGAACTCCTGGAGAACCCGGCCACCGCCGGTCTGACCCTGGAGCTCGTCAGCGGCTCGACGCCCGTCTCCGTGGCCGTGAAGTCGGTGGCGGGCAACTGAGCGTGGTGCGCCGGGGAGCCTCGCCGCTGAAGGGCGGTGCCTCGCTGCGCAGCCGCGGCGGCCGGCCGGGGACTCAGAAGAGCTGCAGCTGACCGGGGAACTCGGGCACGACGAAGCCGTCGAGCGCGGGCTGGGCCGCCCCGATCCGGGCCTGCCTGCGTGACCCGGGACAGGACACCAGTTCCCCGCTCGCTCCCGGCGGATCGTGCCGCGCGAACCGCCCCGCCACGACGGCGATCTCACGACGGCACTCGGGGCAGTTCCTACGACGTGATGACATGCAGTCAGTGTGCCTCGGGCCGCATCGCTGCCCAGGTCCGTCGCCCCGGGCGCCGTGCACACACACGAAGAAGCCCCTTCCGGACTGTTCTCACAGTCCGGAAGGGGCTTCCCTCCACGTGGCGGCGCCAGGATTCGAACCTGGGTAGGCATAGCCGACGGATTTACAGACCGTCCGGCGATCACGCCGTGACCTGGCGTTTCCGCCTGTCGGCGCCCTACTGCCCCACACGCACCCCACATGGCCGCCGTCGTGAGCGAGTGACCCGCCTACGCCCCAGGGAAGGGGCCTCCCCAAGCACGCATCGTTGAGCGCCCTTCCACGGCCCGAGGACGGCCCGGGAGGGCGCTCGTGCTTGAGCACCGCATTAGGAGTTCGATCATCGAGCCGTGCGGCCTGCTCCGCGCCCACGACGCTGGTTCCAGTCCGCTGCCGTCCAGGGGCGTTGATGTCACTTCGCGGAGCGCTGGCGCGCTGCCAGTCGCCGCAACCTACGGCGGCGCTGTCCTGCTGCGCGCTGCTGGGCTCTCACGATGGCGACTGTCTGCGGATCACTGATCAGGTCGTAGTCGTACATCAGAAGCGCGTCGTCGTCCTCGGTGAGCAGGCATCGCAACGTGTTGATGTGACGCTCAGGACTGGTGAGTAACCGCTTCGACTCCAGCCAGGCGGCCAGACCACCATCGTCTTCCAGCACGGAGCCATCGTAGTCAGCCGACCCGGCGTCGTCATGCCAGTTCTCCGGGTGCAGGCATAACCCTCCCAGGGTCGCAGATCGACTCCAGCAGCCCAGGCCACAGCGGGGTGGGGGTGGTCACCCGTGGGTGCCGACTGTCAGCGTTGGTCGACCTCGCACGGCCCAGGGACGGCCCAGGGAACCCAGGTGTCGCGACCACCGCCCACATGCTTGCAACCCCTTCGTCCCGAAGTCTGAGTCCATGGCTGGTCCGACTATCAAGCGCTACTCGTACGGGTCCTCAAATCCCCCGTTACCCTGCGCCTTCTGGGCGTCGCGCAGCATTCGAAGCCCGTCTCCAGTCCCCATGTACAGCGCAATACTCTCCTCTTTGGTAATTTCCTTTCGGAGTTCTTCGCTTCCCCCAAAGCTAGTTAACGACGCATCGGGCACAGTAATAAAAAGGCTAACGCCCACAGGCCCTCCATTGCGAATGATTCTTAGACACAGAGATCTAGCTTGGCTACTCGCTTGAAACAGAAGGTGCGCTTCCTCAATCGCGACGAGAAATCCGGGCTTTTCGGTGCTGGGATTCACATACCCTCCATTCTCGATCCTTGCTTTGATAACTCGATCGACTGCCGACAAGATTTCTAGTGTGGTTTCTAGGTCGCCGCGCGAGCACTTAAAAGCCGCACCGTTCTCCGTGAACGGATGAAAGTGCTTCTGTTCGGGCGACCAGTCGATGAGAAACAGGCAGTACCTAGAGCTCGACAGTGCGCCGAGCAAAATTATCGACAGGTTGTTGCTTTTACCGATTCCCCTTTCCCCTGCGATGATTCCGTGACGCACACCAACATTGTGTTGATGCAGCTCAATCTCCACCCGTCGCCCGTCTCGAAAATTACCTATGGCAATCTTTCCCGTTTCCGGGTCATACAGGGAATTGGCAGGATCATACGGCAAGACAGTGGAGTGGAATTCGTCTTGAAACTCCACTTGCCGCCAGTAACTTGCAGACCTGATGTCGCCCATGTCTGTATAGATCGCTGCTAGGTTGGCGGCTGCGCTTCCATTGCCGTCCGCCGCTAACGGTTCCCAGGCTGCTATTGCATACTCATCCCGTCCGGCCATATAGGCGTGCATTCCTATGAGCCAACGGTCGTCATCGTCGGGGCAGAGATTTAGAGCTTCTCTCCATATGAAGTCAGGGACATCCGACCTGTCTTTTGTAGTGCGAGATACGGCATCTGCAAGGTAGTCGAACGCACGCCACATGCCCTCATACTCTTCGCCCGGTATCAGTAGCCCAGAGACGCCATATCGGACTTCCGTGGCCCAAGTCTCGGCCTCATCCCAAGGTTCAGGCCTCAGTGTTGAGCTACCTAGGTATTCTCCATGCAGCTCTTTGAGGACGTCGATATCTACAGCACCACTGAAACCAGCCCGAGCCAGGTCAACACTCGCCTGAACGAGGGCAGCCCCTCGAGGGTGTCCACCTACGCGTTGCGCTCTCTGCCACTCCTCCATCAGGGTGGGGCCGGCAGCCAAGTACTCGGCAACACCATATGTGTCGCTATGCTTCACTGCATCGGATAGCCGCTCATCGCCAGTTTTTGAAGCTCGAGCAACCTCACGGTCACTCCAGATTCGCTCAATAAAGATTGGCTCCACCGTTCGCAGTAGGCGATTTCCAATCTGCCGAGAATAAATTTCCCCATCAGACGCTCTGTAGCCTCGGGAGTTTGCGTACATTTCGAATAGGTCGTCCCGCATTGTGGCTACGATTGCGACATTCATTCCTTCCAAATCATGCAGTAGGGCCGGATTCAATCCGCGATCTCCAAGAAAACCCTCAAGGTCGTCCAACCAGAGAATGAAGGGTGCCGCAGGGGAGTCTCTCAAGAACCTTGGAAGTTCGGCTAGTTTCGTTCCGCGAACAGGTGCGTAAATTGTGTGGTCTGACATGCAGCGCTGAATTCCATGAACTGCCGTCCTGCTTTTTCCTGAGGTAGAGTCTCCCGTCAGCAGTGCCATGCCACCATGGGTGGCAACATACTTCATTCGTTCTGCTACTTCTCGATCCACATCACGGAGCACGTATGGCGGCAGAGGTGGGCGGTTACTGACTGTGCGAGACCTGTGTACTCCTAGCTTAAGTGCGCCAACTTCGTGAACCTTGGGCCATTCGGTCGGCTTAAAACTAGGCGCCCCCTCTAGTTTTATGTGTATCTCAGGGTTGGTGATGATCGGGGCTGTAACATCGCCGCCCACTGCCACTGCTGCGTCCCCGGTTGCGGTGACCTTCTTCTGTCGCACTTTCTGCCCCACCCCTGCTATGCGTCTTCGATATCGGTAGTTAGATCACCTTTCGCTTCTCCGCCGATGGCGATACTGCCGGGGCCTTGAGCATTCGTCCCCTCTTGGGTACTTGCTGGCGGGCTTGATTGCGATGCCCCGCGTATTCGCGTGCTAATCGATCCGTGAGTGGAACCGCCTACGGCTACGCTACCTGCACCCATGGCGGTAATAGTTGCCTGCTGGGCTTCGATACTCGTTAGCCATATTTGAGTTCCGACACCAATTACAAGCAAGGCCCCTAGCGCTACCCACCAAGCAATGCTTGGCCGGTCCGTAGCGATGTTTGTTACAAGGCCTATTGCGGCGGCGATCACCACCGCTACCCCACCCGCAAGACTGCGTTTCATTGCTGCCGACACAGGCCCTCCCACGATCTGACGCGGCCCTAGCACGAGCCGGCTTCCCCCAGCGACATATTCTGCCGGATCATTGAGGTCGGTGGAGCGGCTTTGGGCTGGAGCTGCTTTGGGGCGAGTGATCATGGCCCCGTAAGCTTCCGGCGCGTCGGGCAGTCTGTGGACCTGCCCGTTAACCTCGATCTTTCGTGACGGTCGGCCGACGGAGTCGGCGGACCGTTTCGCTTTCGGTGGCTGAGGATGGGCACGCCGACAGC
>NZ_LRTR01000662.1 GCF_001550375.1 Streptomyces europaeiscabiei
GGCGCCGTTCGCGCCTGCGGCCCCGTCCGGCGTCCGGTGGTCCTCGCCCAGGCGGCCGTCGCGGACCCGGACGGTGCGGTCGCACCGGCGCGCCACGTCCTCGTCGTGGGTGACCACGACGAGTGCGGCTCCCTGCCTGCGGGTGGTGGTGACCAGCAGGTCGATGACCTCCATACCGGTGACCTGGTCCAGTGCGCCCGTGGGCTCGTCGGCGAAGATCACCTGCGGGCCGCCGACCAGCGCGCGGGCGATGGCCACACGCTGCGCCTGCCCGCCGGACAGCTGTCCGGGCCGCCGCTCCTCCATACCCGCCAGGCCCAGCGGCGGGAACCACTCCCGCGCCTTCTGGACCGCCTGGCGGCGAGACATGCCGCCGAGCATCAACGGCAGGGCCACGTTCTCGTCGGCGGGCAGCTCCGGCAGCAGCTGGCCGGACTGGAAGACGAAGCCGAAGCGCGTCCGGCGCAGCTCGCTGCGGTGCGGCTCGCCCAGCTCGTCCACGCTCACCCAGGCTTCGTCCAGGGGGACCCCTGTCCCACTTCGCTCGCCGGCGAGCATCACCTGGCCCTCGTCGGGGAGTTCGATGCCGGCGAGGCAGTGCAGCAGGGTGGACTTGCCCGACCCGGACGGGCCCATGATCGCCAGCGACTCGCCCGCCGAGACGGACACGTCGACACCGGCCAGGGCGCGGGTCAGCGCGTAGGACTTCTTCAGACCGGCGGCCACCAGGACGGGGTAGGCGGCGGTCGTGCGGTACGAGTTCATCGGGCGGACTCCACGGTGACAAGGGCGCACAGGAAGAGGCACAGGCCGGCGAACGCCGCCAGGGCCACTTGGAGAACGCCGAGGATCTGCACACCGTCGACGATCCCGCCGTACCACCCCGCCCGTCCTCGGCCGCCGGACCGATCCGGAGCGGCCGGCATCGGCCTGCGGGCCGACCCACGGCTCGGCCACACCTCCGTACCCTTTGCGGCGTGGAACCTGATACTCCGCTCTCCCCGGCCGTCCGGCGCGCCATCACGGTCCCTCTCTGCACGGGTCTGGCCCTGGTGTGGCTGTTCGACCTGGTGACCTACTACGACCCGCAGGACCGCTGGTCGAGCTGGCTGCCCCTGGTCTCCGGACCCCTCGCCGCCGCCGCACTGCTCCTTCCCGCCCGCCGGCCGACTCCCGAATGGCGGGCCGGCGCCGCCGCGCTGGGCTCCTTGGCCCTGACCGTGGGCCTGTGCGCGTATGCGCGGCTCTCCAGCGGTACGTGGGGTCTGCTGGAAACGGTCGCCCTGCTCGTACTGCTCTCCCGGACCGCGCGGCGGGTGGAGCGGCCGGCCACCGCCGTGACACTGTCGGCGGCGCTGGCTGTCGCGGTGATCGCCATGCCGCTGCGCGGGGGCGCGGAGCACTCCTTCTTCCGATACTCCTTCGTGCTGACATTCGCCGTCGGCGCCGCCGTGGGCCTCGGTTGCTACCTGCGCCTCCTGGACGCCCGCCGGACCCGGGCCGTGGCCTCCGTACGCCAGAGTGAGCGCCTGGAACTCGCCCGGGACCTGCACGACTTCGTCGCCCACCACGTCACCGGCATCGTCGTGCACGCCAATGCGGCGCTGGTGATCCAGGAGAGGTCGCCGGAGCAGATCAAGCCGCTGCTGGAGGGAATCTCGCGGGCCGGCGGGGAGACGCTGGACTCCATGCGCCGCCTGGTGCGGGTGTTGCGCGAGGACGACCATCAGGCCGCCCGCCCGGGTGAGCTGCTGACCGAGCTGGACCGCCTGGTCTCCGCGTTCGCCGGGAACGGCACCGAGGCCGGGCTGGACGTCGCATCCGAGGTGCGCGGGATCCGGCTGGCTCCCGAGGTGGAGACGTCCGTCCACCGCGTGGTGCAGGAGGCGCTGACGAACGTGCGCCGCCATGCCCATGACGCGGACGTCGTCGTCCGCCTCGAACTGCACCGGCACTCCCGCGGCGACCGGCTGCGGGTGGAGGTGCGCAACACGGCGCCGCGGACGCGCGTCGCCGTGCCGACCGGCGGGCGGGGCGGCTTCGGCCTGGTGGGCCTGCGGGAACGCGTGGAGGCCGTGGAGGGATCGCTGACCAGCGGCCGGACATCGGACGGCGGCTGGTACGTGCGTGCCGACTTCCCCGTCCTGGCAGCCGTGGAAGGATCACCGGCATGAGCGGCGGCAGTGATCGGAACGAGCCCCGGACGCGCGTACTGATCGCGGACGACCAGGAGATGGTCCGCACCGGCTTCCGGCTGATCCTCGGCACCCAACCCGACCTCGAGGTGATCGGTGAGGCCGCCGACGGCGCCGAGTGCGTCGAACTCGCCCGAAGGATGCGACCCGACGTGTGTCTCGTCGACATCCGTATGCCCAGGCTGGACGGTCTGGAGGTCACCCGGGCCCTGGCCGGGCCAGGGGTCGCCGACCCGATCCGCGTGGTCGTGGTGACCACCTTCGACCAGGACGACTACGCCTACACAGCCCTGCGCAACGGCGCCTGCGGCTTCCTCCTCAAGGACGCCGGCTCCACCCTGCTGATCGAGGCCGTGCGCTCCGCAGCCCGCGGGGATGCCCTGATCTCCCCCGCCGTCACCGTCCGGCTGCTCAAGCACCTCGCCGGACAGCAGCCGCCGGCAGCGGTCCCGCATCCGCTCTCCGAGCGGGAACTCGACGTCGTACGCCTGGTGGCGGTGGGCCGTACCAACCAGGAGGTCTGCGGCGAGCTGTTCGTGTCCCTGGGCACCGTCAAGACCCACCTGGCCAACATCAAGGACAAGCTCGGCGTGCGCAACCGCGTCGAGATCGCCGCCTGGGCCTGGGACACCGGGCTCGTACGCGACCGCCAGACGCCGCCCGCCTGACCTGTGGGTCGGCCCCGGGTCGGCCCACAGGCCGACCCCGGCCGCACGCTCTCGGCCGACGGGCCGAAGCGCAGCCACCGTCCGGCGGGCCACTCTTCCGGTGACAGCCTCACCGCAGCAAACGCATCGCAGGGGGGAAACACGAAATACGTCGCCGCGTCCCTGGCAACCGCGTCACTTCCACCGGGACCGTAAGCCGTGCGGAGGTCGAGAAGCAGGTCCGCGAGAACCACTCCCTGCCGCTCGTCCAGAGGAATCCGAAAACCGTGAAGGTGCGGCGGAGGTCTCAGCGCGCAGCAGCGCGACTCGGTCGAGTGCACCGTGACGTCCGAGAACGGGAAGCGGCAGCAGATCATGGTGTCCGTGACCAAGGCCGACGGGAACAGCGTCTCGTACGACTACGCGGTGCTGGCGGACCAACCGTCGCGGCGATGCACCACATCTCAGTCAGTCACCTGCACCGGCTGTTCCCGGGGCACGGAGACGGAGTCACCGTCCCCACCTGAGGTGCCGCACTGACGGTGTGAACAGGCTCTTCCTGACCCTTGCCCTCACCCGGATGCGGGTACGCCGCGCTCAGCCCGTGCCACGCAGGTCCGTCGCCGGCAAAGCGTCAGGATTGATCTCGGCGAGCATCCGGAGCAGCAGGGAGCGTACGACTTCCCGCTCAGCGGGGGCGAGGACCGCGAGCGCTTCCATATCCAGACGTTCCACCACATCCAGTGCCCGCTCGGCGATACTCGCACCGCTGTCGGTGATGGCCAGCTGGACGGTTCTGCGGTTCGAAGGGTGTTCGCGGCGCATGAGAAGGCCGCGGTCGACCAGCGCGTTGACGGCGGCACCCATGGACTGGGGCGTGAAGCCGGTCCGACGCGCGATCTCGGCGGCGGAGATGCCCGGCGCCCAGACGACGTGCTGCAGAGCGTTGTGCTGGGCAGCCGTGAGGTCGAGCGAACGCAGCGCTCTCTCCAGACGCGTTCCCATCACATGCACCACCTGCCACGCCAGGTAGCCCATGCGCGTGGACGGATCTGCGGGACTGCGGCCCATGAGCGACTCCAACAGTAAGGTGCCTTATATTTCTATGATAGAACTATAAGGCACCTTACAACCAGGGATGGAGCACTCCACCATGTCCACATCACCCACCACTTCCGTCGAACCGCGCCACGCGCCCCATCACCACGCGTTGGACACCGCTCCAGCGCCGCAAGGGGCCACTGGGCTGAAGGGGGTTCTGCTCCCGGTCGTGATCGTGCTGGTCATCGGCTCGATCTTCGTCAGTGTGTTCCTGGCCGCCTTTCACGCCCCGCGGCCGCACGACCTTCCGGTCGCCGTCGTCGGGACGACCCAACGGCTCGAGCAGATCACCGGAGGACTGGAGCTCGGACTGCCCGGTGGATTCGAGGTGAAGCGCTACCCCGACGCGACTGCGGCCCGCCACGCACTGCAGGACCGAAAGGTGTACGCCGCCTATGTCACCGACTCCGGAAGGTCCGCCGAATTGCTCTATGCCGGGGCCAACGGTCCCTCGGTGACCTCGACGGTCACCGGCGCCTTCTCCGGTGTCGCCAAGGCGAACGGCGAGCGGATGACCGTGCAGGACGTCGTGCCTGCCTCGACGGGCGACACCCGCGGCATGTCGGTGTTCTACGCCGGGTTCGGCGTCGTTCTGGCCGGGTTCCTGTTCGGCATGATGACGTACCAGATGGCTCCCCGACTGGAATACCGGTGGAGGCTGGCCAGCCTGGCCTCATTCAGCGTCCTCGCCGGCATTCTGGTGGCCGTGATAGCCGGAAGCCTCGGCTTCGCGGCACTGCCGGGACCCTTCCTGGGCATCGCGGGGGTCATCGCACTGATGGCCGCAGCCGTCGGCAGCGCGACCATGGCGTTCATGCGCGTCTTCGGCAGGGCCGGGATGTCGCTGGCCGCCGTGGTCCTGTTCACCTTCGGCAACAGCACGAGCGGCGGCACTCTGCCCACCGCCTACCTGCCGGACTGGCTCCACCCGTTCTCGGAGATCCTCCCGGTGGGAGTCGGCGTACGAGCCGTCCAGGGCTTGTCCCACTTCAACAACGACGGTCTCACCGCCGGCATCGCCGTCCTGGTGACGTGGATCCTGGTCGCCGTCGCGACGCTCTTCTGGCGTGATGTCAGCGGGTCACGCAGCGCAGCCGTCGCCTGACCCGGCACCCGGCCGAGCGGCATTCCCCGGCCTTGTGTCCAGGGACGGGAGCGGCATCGACCCAAACTCCGTGGCGCACCGCCGCAGCACTGCCGACCGGTAGCGCGCCCGCAAGCAGCACACCGCACTCTCGTAGACTGCGGCCGTGACCGACGCGACGTTCCCCACCACCGGATATCTCGCCTGGCAGTTCTCCCAGATCATCGCCGGACGACTGGAGCGGGCGCTGCGCACGGAGGACCTCACGTTGGCACAGCACAACGCCCTGCAGCAGGCCCTCTGGACGCCGGGCGTGTCCGCCGCGGAGATCGCGCGCCGCTCCGGCATCACCGCCCAGTCCATGGGAGCCGCGGTGACCCAACTCGTCGAGCGAGGACTGCTACGACGTGAACCGCATCCGACCAGCCGCCGCAGCATGCGCCTGTTCGCGACCGCCCAGGGACACGCGACGGCCGCTCGTGCCACGTCGATCGCCCGCCGGATCGAACGGGAGACGACCTCGCCGCTCTCCCCGGACGACAAGGACACCATTCACCGGCTGCTCTACCGCTTGGTCGAGGAACTGAACCCCGACGCCCTCGCATCGACAGTCGAACCTTGAACTGACCCTGGCCGTCCAGCGGATGCCTCTGCGCCCCCCGCGCGTCGATGTGAAAAAGAGAGAGGGAAAGACTGAGCGGGACACAGGTCACCGGGCACAGTGAATGCTGCTCTGGGGATTGAGTCCCGACGCGGACCGTGCGACGTTCATCGGCGCACCGCGAGCGAAAGGACAGAACGCCATGAGCCGTGCCGAGAGCGGTCCGCCGTCGTACGGTTCCACCTGTGGTCGTCCCCGCAGCGAGGCCGTGGAACAGGCCATCCTGGAAGCGGTGATGAAGCTCCTCGAGGACGGCGTCCCGTTGGCCGATCTCTCCGTCGAGCGCATCGCCCGTACCGCCGGCGTCGGCAAGGCGGCCATCTACCGGCGCTGGAGCGCCAAAGAGAATCTGTTCGTCGACGTCATACGCGCCGCTGATCCTGCCGAGCGCGAACTCCCCGGCACCTCGATGCGGGACGACCTGGTCGTTCTGCTGGAGGCACTGCGCCGACGCCGTCTGGCCGGCCGCTCATCGGCGATCCTGCACAACGCGCATGCCCAGATGAGATGCAGCCCGAAGATATGGGCCGCCTACCATGCCGCTGTGATCACTCCCCGGCGCGACCTCGGACTGGAGGTCCTGCGGCGGGGCCGGCTGAACGGGGAACTCCGCACCGACGTCGACCTGGAACTGGCCATCGACATGTTCGTCGGCCCCCTGATCGTCCGCTCGTTCGCGCGCCCCGACCCCGACCTCCCTGACGGACTGGCAGAGCAGATCGTCGACACCGCCCTGAACGGCCTACAGCCCGACAGCTCACCGCGCACTTGACCAGGATGGGCCGCCCGAGAGCGTCACCGTGTCACCGCACTCGTCCGCACCACCGGCCAGGCCGCGCTCCCAACTCCCGTTCTCCGCAGCGGTGTCGAGTCGTCGCGCCAGCCCGGTGATGAAGCGGTCCGGGCCGGCGGTGCAGAGCAAGTTGGTCAGCGAGAAGCCGTACTTCTTCGCGATCCCCGCACTGGTCGCGACGCCGAACTGGAAGTGATGCAGGCCAGGCTCGGAGCGTTCAGTCCCGATCAGGCTGTCGATGCCGAACAGCGCGAGGACCTGGCTGCCGTGCGGGGAGTCATGTACACGGAAGAAGCCCAGGCGGACATCGACCGCTCGCTCGGGCATCCCCGCGGGACGCGGTGGGGCGTCAGGATCCGGGGTCCGCTCGTAGAACGGACCCTGTCCCAGTACGTGCGTGTAAAAGGCGGCCATGTCATCGTAGCGGCCAGTCTTGAGCACGAGTTCGGAGAGCTGCAGCGCGACGGCTGAGGTCTCGCTGGCTGCGGGGGCGGCCGTGCTCTGGGGCGTCGTCGTCATCGTGAGGGCCTCCTTGCCCGTCAGACGGCGGGGTGCAGCGGCCTCGAGGCACGGTGGGTGATCCGCCACTCCGACGGCGCCTGCTTCTTGGACCGCGTTCTCAGCACCGTTCACCGGTTCCGCCACTCCGGCGGGGACTGCCGGACGTGCAGCAGAACCATGTGCTGCAACTCGACCCACTTGTCGTCGCTTCCGTCTTCCTGACCAGTGACGACCTCGTTGGCGAGCACATGGACGGTCTGCCGTCCGGTGGTTGTCTCCCGCTCGCTCAGGAAGCCGAGCATCTCGTCCCGTCCGCGGAAGACCGCCGTGCGCCTCGAACTCGGCGTCGGCGGCGAACGCGCCCATCCCCGCGGCGGCCTGGCCACTGTCGATGTCGCGGTGGTAGCTGACGACCGGGGCACGACAGCGGCCCACAGCATCGCTTCGATCGGCTGGAGACATCACGACGCGCTCCCACCTCTTGAACCCGGGTCAAGCGTAGCACCGCACCCACCTTGTCGATGGGTGCCTACATAGCAAGCTCTTCCACAGAACGACCTAGGCATGCAATTCTGACTCCGGTTCAAGAGATGGGGTCGCGACTGACCCAATCCGTGCTCAGGAAGGCAGGTCCCCTGTGTCTGACCGCAACGAAAGAGCCGGATCTCGGCGTGTCCTGGTCGTTGGGGCGGGGCCCGTGGGGCTCTCGCTCGCGATCGAGCTGGGGTGGCGCGGTGTGCCGGTGACGGTGATCGATCAAAGCGACGGCCGCGTGCCCTTCCCGGCGGGCGAGGCGATCTTCTCCCGCACCATGGAACACCTTCGGCGCTGGGGTTGTGCGGAAGAGGCGCGAGCGGAGTCGGCGCCACCAACGGACTATCCGCATCGCACGGTGTTCGCCACGTCGGTGACGGGACACACGCTCGCCGAATTCGATTACGGGGTCACGAACCGATCTCCCGGTACGTATGGCCCGCTGACGCCGGAGGGCCCCGCGTTCCTGTCCAAGTTCTCGTTCCTGCCGTTGCTCGAACGGACCGCGCTGGGACTGCCCTCGGTCGAGATCAGGTACGCCACGCGCCTGGAGACGTTCGAGCAGGACTCCGACGGTGTCCTCGCCGTGGTGCGTAACCAGGAGAGCGGAGCCTCCGAGACACTGGGCGGCGACTACCTCGTGGCCTGTGACGGTGGCCGCAGCAGCGTCCGCCGGGCGCTGGGCATCGAGTTCGAGGGCATGTTCGCTCAGGGCCACAACTTCGCGGTGCACTTCCGTGCACCGCTACTGCTGGACCTGCTCCGGGAGCGGTTGGGCGGCCCGGCGGTACAGATCCACACACTCTCGTCGGCACGCAGGCCGTACATCACGGTGGTCAACGGCGTGGACGAGTGGCGACTCTCGGTCTACCTGGAGGAAGAGCCGGAACCCGGGGATGCGGTCGCCTGGGTGCACGAAGCCGTCGGTGCGCCCGTCGATGTGGAGATACTCGCCGCCCAGCCCTGGAGCGGGCACTGCGTCGTGGCCCGCGGCTACCGCACCGGGCGCGTGTTCCTCGCGGGTGACTCCGCACATCTGTTGTGGCCCAAGGGAGGCTTCGGCGCCAACACCGGGATCGGCGACGCCATCGACCTCGGCTGGAAGCTCGCCGCCGTCCTCCAGGGCTGGGGAGGCCCCGCGCTGCTCGACAGTTATGAACTGGAGCGGCGACCGATCGCCGTCCGCAACGTCACCGAGGCATCGAGCAACTGGAGTTCCGACTCCCAGCTCACACCTGACGCCGCGCTCGGCCGCGCGGACGCAGAGGGCGACCGGGCACGCAGTGAGATGGGCGAGATGATCCGCCGATCGAGAGGCAAGGAGTTCCGCTGCACGGGCGTACAACTCGGATACCGCTACAGCGGCTCCCCTATCTGCGTGCCGGACGGCACCCCGGAGCCGCCCGACGAGCCGAACGACTACGTCCCGTCGACCTGGCCCGGTTGCCGGGCACCGCACGTCTGGCTGCCGGACGGCAGCTCAGTGCTCGACCACTTCGGCCGCGGCTTCGTGCTCGTGGTCTCGGGGACGGCAGACCCGTCCCCGCTGGCGACGGCCGCGCGCCGGCATGGCCTGCCGTTGACGGTGCTGCGCCTTACCGATCCGGCCGCGGCGAGGCGCTACGAGCGGCCACTGGTGCTGGTACGTCCGGACGGGCACGTCGGGTGGCGGGGCAAACAGGCTCCGGCGGACCCAACCGCGGTGCTCGACCGGCTGCGCGGGGCAGAAGCCGGGAATCCGGCCGCTGGATCGGTCATGTGACGCAGGCTGTCACGGCGAAAGCCGGTACGCGCCAACTCCGAGCCGCCGCGTTCGGCGTCATGCCCTCTTGATTGGTGAACGCCCGGCCAGGATGGACTCCATCAGGAAATGGATCCTCTCATGTGCAGGTCTGTTCCGGTCGTTGGGCACCTTGGCGCCTTCGAACACGGCGACTGCGACATCGCGCAGGAGCGCGGCACCGATGTCCGGGTCGTCGTCGAGGCCGCGCTCGGCCATGACCTCGTCGACCAGTCCGACGATCCAGTCCAGGACAGTACTGTGGGCGGCACCAACCGTCTCGGAATGTTGAAGCCGGTCATGCATGGCCTGGTGCACCGTCCTGTACAAGCGCATGTCGGGCAGCCCGCGCACCAGCCGGCTCAGGGGGGCGGCGCCCGCCTGCTCCGCGTTGAGGGTGCGGATCTCGCGGCTGAGCATCCGGTCCGTCACCGCGGCGAAGATGTCGTCCTTCGAGTTGAAGTACCAGTAGACGTTGCCCCTGGCCACACCGGCGGCGGCGCTGATGTCCGCCATCGTGGCCTTCTCGTAGCCCTTGGCGAGAAAGAGCTCCGTCGCCGCGGCGAGCAGATCACCCGCCCGCTCTTCACGGCGGATCTGTTGGCGGTTCCGCGGCGTCCCGGGCTCCTCCGACGTGTTCAGCTCGTCTCAACTGAGTGCAGACAGCGAGCTGGACGGGCCTGACGGCGATGAAGGGATCTCGCCCGGAAGCCTGCGCGACGGCTGTATGGCGTGGACCCGCGCTGTGTCCCCTGCCCGGAGACACAGCGCGGGTCTGGTCGGGGTTACGGCACCAGGACGATTTTTCCGCTGGTGTGGCCGGTCATGATCTGGCGATGGGCGGCAGCGGCTTCGCCGAGCGGGTGGCTGCCGGCGATCAGGACGCGCAGTCGCCCTGCCTCCGCAGCCTCGGTGAGCTGCAGGCGGGCGGCGGCACGGACGTCCGTGCCCGGATCTGCGCCGGGACCGCCACCGAGGAGCTTGATGCCGGCCTGGGCCCCGCGCCCGAAGCCCGCGATGGTCGCGATGCGGGAACGGTCCGCCACGAGTTCCACGGAGACGTCCACCGCCTCGTCGGTGCCCACCAGGTCTGCCGCCGCCTGGACACCCTCCGGTGCTGCCGCGCGCACCCGGTCGGCCAGGCCGGGCCCGTACGCGATGGGGATCGCTCCCAGGTCACGCAGCAGGTCGTGCCTGGCCGGGCTTGCCGTTCCCAGGACCGTGGCGCCGCGCGCGGCCGCCAGCTGCACGGCCATCAGGCCGACTCCGCCGGCGGCGCCGTGGATCAGCACCGACTCGTCCTTGCGCAGGCCGATCGCCTCGAGAACGTGCACGGCGGTGACGCCGACGACCATCAGGCCGCCCGCCTGCTCCCAGGACAGGCCGGCGGGCTTCGGCACCACTGACGAGGCCGGCACGACGAGTTCGGCGGCGTACGCGCCGGGCGCACGATAGGCGATCACCTCGTCGCCGACCTCGACCGGACCTGCGGGGCCGGTCGCGTCGGCACCCACCGCGGTCACCACACCCGCCGCCTCGACACCCAGTCGCATCGGCAGATTCGCCAGATCGGTCCCGAAGACACCGCTGTACATCTTCTGATCAAAGGGGTTGACGCCGGCGGCACGGACCGCGAGACGAACCTGGCCCGGCCCGGGATCCGGGACGGTGACATCGATCACCGACAGGACCTCGGGACCGCCGTATGCACTCGCTACTACTGCTTCGCTCATTTCGGAGGCCAACTCTGTTCCGGAGGGGTTCATTCCACCCACTCGTGGTCACTTCCATCCGCCTGTACGCACTGGGGATGGTGTGCGCTGGGGCATCGGTGCCTGATGCCTGCCTGGGCCAACGGGGCGAGCGTCGGTTCGGTGAGCGGCGCAGGACTCGGGCTAGCGCCATTGCCGCGGCCCGGTATTCGCGCCTCGCGGGGGCTGGCGCCGGCCCGCCACAGATTATAAGCCACCTTACTGTTTTTGGTGTGCGGATATGGGGGTGCTCGGGCTGGTCGCGTGCGTGCGAGTTCGGCGAGGATCGTCGGCCACCGGGAGACTTCGCGGTCTGTGAGGACCAGCAGAGCCCTGACCAGGGCCAGCTTCGGGTCGGTGCGGACCTTTCCGAGCACGCACCAGTTCTCGCGGTGGGCGAACCCGAACTCGACCGGGGTCCGGGCGGCCTTGTAGCCAACGATCGCTGTCGTCGAGTCCGACGAATCTAAGGGTCGGCGATGGCACCGAGGCCGACCACTCGCAGTTTGCCGGTGAACTGGTCGTGCGACGGCAGGCGGTGCACTCCGAGGTCCGTCCGGACCGGGTGACCCGAGACCCACAACAGCAGGCTCGCGACGCGCTCGCGGCGACAGGTCGCATGGCTCTCTCGACACCCGCCGACGGTGGTTCTTCGTACTTGAGCCCCTGTCGCAGCGTCACCGGAGGGGAAGCTCACCCCAGATCATCGCCGGCACCACCTACGACCTGGTCGTCGTTGCCTCACCTACCCGGAAGCCGGCCGCTTCGCAAGAAAGGCCATCCGCTCCTCGCGCATAGAATCCGCTCATGGCCAAGAACCGCCCGGTGAAGCGGACCCCCAGCGCACCCACCGGTGAACACAGCCCCGGCGGACAGGCCGAGCCTGAAAGGCACAGCGAGTGCGCGGAACCGATCCGCTGGCTGAACGAGGAAGAACTCCACGCCTGGATGGCCCTGGCCGGCATGGTCACCAAGCTGCCCGCGGCACTGGATCGACAGCTCCAGCGCGACGCCGGGCTCACGCACTTCGAGTACCAAGTCCTCGTAGGGCTGGCCCGGGCCCCCGAGCGCACCCTTCGCATCAGCGAGCTGGCCGACTTCACCGGGGGTCAGCTGCCGCGTCTGTCCCAGGTCGCGACCCGCATGGAGCGACGCGGCTGGCTCACCCGCCGCCCCGACCCCACCGACGGCCGTTACACCCTGGCCTGCCTGACCGCCGCAGGGACGGAGAAGCTCGAGGTCAGCGCCCCGGGCCACGTCGCCGCGGTCCGCCGCCTCATCTTCGACAGCCTCTCCCCCACGCAGGTGCGTCAGATGGCCCAGATCGCGAGGCGCATCGCGCAGGCGGCGGGCAGCACCGAGTCCCTCTGATCCTGAGGCCGTGACATCCCGGTTCAGGCACGAGGCATCACTTCATACGTGAAGTGAATTACTTTGACGGATCACTTGCACCGTGAAGTGACACCCGGATATAACTTCACGCATGAAGTGATCGGGAGGGCGCGGTGCCCACGCCGTCGCCCGCCGTTCGGACCAGGCGTCCGGGCAGCAACCCGCCCGTCGACGCGGGCCGGACGCCCAAGAGCGACCTCGGGATTCGTAAGCCTTGCAGAGACGTAGGAGCAAGCCATGGCAGAGGAATCCGGCAACACCCTGGCCACGAGACGCGGAATGCTCGGGATAGCCGGGGCGGTAGCGGGCGGACTGGCGGTCAGCCAGATGGCGGCCGGCAACGCCTCGGCCGCCACCGGCAGCGGCGGATCGATCGCGACGCGGACGCTCAGCCTGGCCCAGGCTCAGCGGCTCGCCGAGGCCGCCGTCCGCTACGTGCGGGACCACCCCAACCTTCCTCCCATGTATGTGGTGGTCGTCGACTCCGCCGGCGAAGCCAAGGCGTCCCTTCGCATGGACAACAACAGCTCAGCGGCGGCCATGTTGGTACCGCACAAAGCACACACCGCGCGCACCTTCCGGACCGCCACCGCCGACCTGGCCTCCAACATCAAGGACCCGGGCCAGATCGCCTCCCTCGTCGCCGCTGGCGGTAGCCTGCTGGCCGGCGGTCGACCGATCTTCGAGAACAGCCAGTTCATCGGCGCCCTCGCCGTCGGCGGAGGCACCCCGGCCCAGGACGACGAGGTAGCCCGCGCCGCGCTGACCGCACTCTGACCCCCTGACGAGACGGCACACCATCCTCACCCCTGCACGCTTCGTGCAGGGCCGCCCGCCTCGTCGTCATCGTGGCTGCGGATGCCCCGTCGGCCGGCGCATCCGCAGCCGCGCGTCATGGGATCCCCGCGCCTGCCTGGCTGCAACCCGTGGTCGGTCGGCTCAGCCCCAGCCCTGCCACTGTGACACCCGCCCTCAGCCCGGCGCATCACTGCCAGGCCCATCACCACCACCGCTGAACGCATCGGCCGGCAGGTTCAGGACCCGCTCGTCCCGGACCTCCTGAAGCTGCTCGGCCAACTCATCAGCAAGCGTGCCCGGTTCACTCCGGCGAGCCGTGATCCACTCCAGCTCCCGCATCCCCGCATCCCCACGTCCTCCCGGCCCGGAGAGGACCGTGGGAGCGGCACTGCGGCCGGCGCAGCAGAATCCGACACCGCACCGGCCAGAACGATCTTCACGCTGGACACCGGCCGACGACCAGCGTGAGCCTCCCACCCGCCCCCTCGCACCAGACCCGTGACCCGCAAACCTCATGTTGCACAGCGCTCAGTCGGAATCGCTCGACGGATCCGTACGGCCCGGTAGCGCAAAACCCCGCACGGCGCTCGCAGCGCAGTACCTGCACGTCATACGACGTACCGGGCATGCCCGGTACTCATCCCGGATCGGCAGCAAACCGTCTCGAATCAGCCAGGAGGGTTTCCCATCATGCCCTTGCGCCACCTGCCACCCCGCGACCAGCACCTTTTCTGGCAGTACGGCTGCGGCCCCACCGCCGTCCTCCCCGACCCGTTGGTCCACCACGCTGTCGAACGGCAGGCCGCCGCCACCCCGCACGCCGTCGCCGCCGAACACCTGGGTGCCACGATCACCTACGGCGAGCTCGACAGGTACGCGGACGCCCTCGCCGCCCGCCTGGTCCGCGAGGGTGTACGGCCCGGCGACCACGTCGGCCTCTTCGTACTCCGCTCGATCCCGATGCTCGTCGGCCTGCTCGGCATCCTGAAGGCGGGCGCCGCCTACGTCCCGCAGGACATCAGCCTCACGCCCCCGGCCCAGCTCGGGCACGTGATCCGCACCGCCGACACCCGCGTGATCCTTACCCTCGCCGACCATGCCGCCCGCGTCCCGCGGCCCACCGGGCACCGCCTGATCGCTCTCGACACCGAGCCCCTGCCACAGGCCCCCGGCCCCCGGCCCCCGGCCGGCGATCCGTCCCGACGACGGCTGCTACGTCCTGTTCACCCTCGGCACCACCGGCGACCCCAACGGCGTCAAGGTCACCCACCGCAACGTCGCCAACATCCTGCTCACCGAACCTGGTTCGCTCGGCATCCGCCCCGGCGACCGCGTGCCCCAACTCCTCGACATAGCCTCCGACATCGCCGCCTGGGAGATCCTCGGCTGCCTCGCCCACGGCGGCACCCTCGTCATCCGCGGCAAGGACATCGCGGCAGCGGCCCGCACGGCGGACGTGATCGTCGCCACCCCAACCGTCCTGTCCGGCATCGACCCCGCCGCCTGCCCGCACGTCCGCACAGTCGCCGTCGCCGGGGAGCCCTGCCCGCGCCCGCTCGCCGACCGCTGGGCGGCACGCGCCGCCTTCTTCAACTGCTGCGGCCCGACGGAGACGACGATCGTCCACACGATGCGCCGCCACGACCCGACGGCACCCCTCCTCACCATCGGCCGCCCCACCCCCAACAACAAGGTGTACGTCCTCGACGCGGGCCGCCGGGCGCTGCCGATCGGCGAGGTCGGCGAGATGTGGGCGGGCGGCGCCTGCGTCTCCGCCGGCTATCTCGGCAACGATCGCCTGAACGCCGAGCGCTACGCCCCCGACCCCTTCCTCGGCCCCGGCCACCGCATGTTCCGCACCCGTGACCTCGGCCGCTGGACCCCCGACGGCGAGCTCGAACACCTCGGCCGCACCGACGACTAGCTCAATGTGCGCGGCTTCCGCATCGAACTCGACTCCGTCTCCTCAGTGATGGGAGTCGGTCGCGGGGTGCATGCGCGTGGTGACCCTGAAACGGGACGCCGACAACCTCGTCTCGTTCGTCTGCCCGGCCGACGTCGACCCGGACAAGGCCCGCCGCGCGGTGGCGGACGTACGGCCGTACTACTGCGTTCCGTCGGAGATCCTGCCGCTCGTGTCCCTCCCGGAGCGGAGACGGACTGCGGCAATATCGACAAGCAGGTGCTGCTACGGCTGGCCGAGAAGTTCACGGCGGTGGCCCGATCGCGACCTCACTGAACCGGGAGACCGCCGAGCCGCACCGCTCGCCTCCGCACCCAGACGGCTCGTCAAGCACCCGCGGTCGATGCACTACAAGCGGCCGGCCAGGCTGATCCTGCCGATCAACGGAGCGTACGCAGCGACAAGTTGGCCTCTGTCGACGCCATCCCTCGCCCACGCGTCCCTTGCCGACCTCGCCCTCGCCGTACTCATCCGCCAGCAGTACGTCATCAACGTCCTGTTCCGGCTGGCCACTTCGGCGGTCGCTTCCTCACCCTCGCGGCGCAGGCGTACGCCGACACCCGCGAAGCCGCGCTGAAGACCAAACGCGACCACCTGGTCACCGCGCTCGGCGTTGGACGATGCACCGCCTCGCGAACGCGGGGTCGGTTGTCAGCGCCGACCGGTTTGCCCGCCGCGAGCACGCTCCCGATCGCGTGCTCGTACCGCCTCGGTGACCGTCGGTGCGTTCGGGTTTCCGGGGTGGCCAGCAAGATGACGGGCTGCGTGCATACCGTCTCCTGCGGTCGACGATGCCCGTGACGATTCCCCTTGTGGCGTTTCGACGGCCCTCGGATGTCAGGAGAGGTCGGCGAGGTCTTCTTCGCTGAGAGTGATCCCGGCGGCGGCCATGTTGTCCTCCAAGTGCGAGAGGGAGCCCGTACCGGGGATAGCCAGGGTCACCGGTGAGGCGGCCAGCAGCCAGGCCAGGCCGATCTGCGACACGGTGGCGCCGTGCCGGGCCGCGACCTTGGCGAGCCGTTCGTCGTCGAGTTCCCGGCCGCCCCCCAGTGGGAAGAAGGGCACGAATGCGATGTCGGCCTCCTCGCAGGCGGCCAGCAGCTGCACGTCGTCGCGTTTGGCGACGTGGAACTGGTTCTGCACCGCAACGACCGGGGCGATCGCGCGTGCCTCCGCGAGATGAGCGGTGTCGACGTTGCTGAGGCCGAGGTGACGGATCAGGCCCTCCTCCCGCAGCGCCGCGAGCGCCTCGAAGCGCTCGGCAAGCGACTCGCCGTGCGGGGGTTCCATCCGGCCGACGCGCAGGTAGACCAGATCGAGGCGGTCCACGCCCAGGCCATCGAGGTTGGTCTCCACCAAGCCGCGCATGTCGGCCGGGGTGGCGGCCCGGCGGAAGCCATCGGGGCGGCGGATGGGCCCCACCTTGGTGGCGATGACCAGGTCGGACGCATAAGGGTGGAGGGCTTCACGGATCAGGGTGTTCGCGCGAACCGCATCACCGGCGCTGACGTAGAAGTCGGCGGTGTCCAAGTGGTTGACACCCAGCTCGACGCCGCGGCGCAACACGGCACGGCCGGCCTCGGGGTCGCGGGCCGGCCCGCCCATGCCCTCCTTGGACGGCAGGCGCATGGTACCGAAGCCGAGCCGGTTGACGGCCAGGTCGCCGCCGAGGCGGAATTCATTACTCATGGGCCCAGCCTGCATGGCCCGCAACCCGCTGACGAGGCCGTGGCACCTTGCTGCCAGAGGCACAATGAACGCATGCCACAGCACATGGCCCTCAAAGGTGACCTTGAACTGCACGCGCGGATCAAGCCCTTGGTGGAGTTGTATGGCGCGGAATGGGTCAGCGCCGCGCGCGACCTCGACACCTGGCCGAACGCCCGCGATTCCGCTCGTCTGCGGATACGACGTGACGGAACACGTCAGGCCCGCAAGCTGTACAGTCCCGCCGTGCTCGCCGACGAGCGCGACCGGGAGGTGCTGCGCGAGATGGCCGCCCATGGCATACAGGTGCGGATCAGCGCCACCCCATTGCCCCAGGGAACGGTCTTCATCGACCGGCGAACCATGTTCCTTACCGACCCCGATGCCGCGCCCTCGTCCGCTCACGGTCCCCGGCGCCGTACGTACACGATGAGTGCCGAACCTGCCCTGGTCAGCGGGGCATACGCACTGTTCGAAGCCGCGTGGGAGACGGCCACCGACCTGGCGGCCCTTTCCGACGCCGACCGGCCCCGCATTGACGCGCAAGCCCGCGAGGTGCTGTACGCACTGGGCTCCGGAATGACCGACGTGGCAGCTGCACGCGAACTGGGCATGTCGCTGCGCACCTACCGCCGCAGAGTCGCCGAACTCCTTGTAGCCCTGGGCGCCGACTCACGCTTCCAGGCCGGAATGCGCGCGGGCGAGTTGGGCCTGACCCGCCGGTGAGCAGACCTACGCCCGGGCCGAAGCCGACTCAGGTGTCGAGGTTCGCGGCGACGGTGGAGCTACCGCTTGACCGGAGCCGGCACCGCCTTGGGCCCGGCATCCTCCCGTGTCCGGTCCGGCGCCCCCACCAGTCAGTCTCACGTTGCCCGACCACAACGGCCACACCGAGAGCGTCAACACCCGCACCAAGCGGATCACACGCAGATCCATGGACGCGTCGGATTCGATCTCCTCCGTCACCGCATCCTCCTGCCTTGAGTGACACCCGGGGTCACCACCGGCTACGGGCCAGATCCGCTCGTGCGAGGTACGACATCAGCCTCTCGGCCGGAGCAAAATTGATTCATATACTTGAAGGTAATCAAGTACTTGGCAAGCACCCGGGTGCCGTATTCTCACCGGGTGACAAAGGATGACGCGCGGTCGATCCCTGCCGAGCACCTGACCCGGGTGACCTGGGCCCTGCGGCGGGCGGAGTGGGCTGTGCAGGCCCGGAAGGACCAGCGGCTACGACCCCTGGGCATCGCGGCCGCGCAGTACACCCTGCTGATCTCCGTCCACAGCGATCCCGGCCTGACCGGCGCGGAACTGGCCCGGCGCCTGAACGTCACCCCGCAAGCGGTGGCCTCCCAGGTGGCCCGCTTGGAGGAGCGGGGGCAACTGGAGCGCCGACCGCACCCTCGCCACCGCCACGTGCAGGAACTGCACCTCACCGACGCCGGCCGCGACTCCCTGCACGATGCCGATGCCGTGATCGTGGGGATCGAACAGCGGATCGCCGAGAAGCTCGGTCCGAAGAAAGCCGCACAGCTGAGGGCACTGCTCGACGAGGTGGCCGACGTGGTCCGGGAAGCGTGAGACGGTGGGCTCACCGACCGTCTCCCCCACCACAAAGGTGGGCGCCTGCGATTGGTGTCCCTCCGTTCCCGCGATCAGAACGAACGATCCGGCGCTCGGCGCGTCGAGACGGGAACACCCTCCGGAATGCGCGACAGCCCGGCCCAGCCGTCGACCGGTGAGATCAGCGTGGCTTCACGGGTGGTAAGTGCCTCATGAGGCGGCTGTTGGCCGGCGGTCGTACAACGCATCCTCATACCGCCGTCGACGGCGGCCAAGTGGTGACCCTCAACATGGACGCAGACCCACCTGTCGTCGCCGCCTGAGTATCCCGGCCGATGCCGCTGCCGCCGACTGCAAGGGCATCGACCCGAACCCCCGCAATGACGCGTGCTCCCGGGCGACGAGCCACCTCGCCCGACCCGTCACAGGCTGCGGGTAAAGGCGTCCCCATGACCTTCGAGTACGCAATCGGATCCGCAGCTCACGGCCCTCGCGAGTCGAAGGTCGACCTTGTTCGATCACAGCAGGCGCCGACGGACGTCACCCCAAGGTCGCTGCCACCGACGACGGCGTACCGCGGTCGTGGTACGAGCAGTGACCGCCGCAGGGCGACGCAGGCGCCGACCCCCTTGCACGAACCTTGAGGCCCAGAACAACCCGGAGGTGGACTGTGATCGAAGTGAACGACCTCAGCAAGAGGTACGGCGACAAGCTCGCAGTCGACGCGCTGAGCTTCACCGTGCGTCCTGGAGCGGTGACGGGTTTCCTCGGGCCCAATGGGGCAGGCAAGTCGACGACGATGCGGATGGTCATGGGGCTGGACCGCCCGTCGTCCGGGACCGTCCGCGTCGACGGCCGCCGCTACGAGCAGATCAAGGCTCCCCTGCAGGAGATCGGGGCGCTGCTGGAGGCGAAGTCGATCCACCCCGGGCGCTCGGCATATCAGCACCTGCTCGCGCTGGCGGCGAGCAACGGCATCGGCAAGCGGCGGGTGCTGGAGGTGATCGACATGGCCGGTCTGACGGAGGTGGCCCGCAAGCGGGCGGGCGGCTTCTCACTGGGTATGGGGCAACGGCTGGGCATCGCCTCGGCACTGCTCGGCGACCCGCACATCGTCATGCTGGACGAGCCGGTCAACGGCCTCGACCCCGAGGGCGTGCTGTGGATCCGCAACCTCCTGAAGGACCTCGCGGACCAGGGGCGCACCGTCTTCGTGTCCTCCCACCTGATGACCGAGATGGCATTGATCGCCGAGGACCTCATCGTGATCGGGCGCGGCCGACTGCTGTCCGCGGGTCCGCTCGCCGACTTCATCGCCCAGTCCCCCGGTCGGAGCGTACGGGTGCAGTCGCCGCAGGCCGCGTCCTTGCGTGACCTGTTGGTCGGTGACGGCGTCTCGGTCAGCAGCAGCCGGCCCGGCGTGCTGGACGTCATGGGGCTGGAGGCCGCCGAGATCGGCGAACGTGCCGCGGCCGCCGGGCTGGTTCTGCACGAGTTGTTCGTTCAGGAGGCTTCGCTGGAGGAGGCGTTCATGGAGCTGACCCGCGACTCCGTCGAATACCGCGCCACCACCACCGAGTTCGCCGCTGCCGGAAGGACGAACCGATGAGCACCAGTGCCCTCGACACCCAGGACGCGCAGAAGACGACCGGGACCACCGTTCGACATGCGGGCGGTCAACGCGTGACCTTTCCGCGGGTGGTCCACATGGAATGGATCAAGCTGCGGTCGCTGCGCTCGACGCTCTACACGCTGGCGATCACCGTGGCCCTGGTCATCGGCTTCGGGCTGCTGTTCAGCAGTGTGGTCGGCTCGGGAGACGGCCCGGGTGAGGATGATTTCGGAGACCCGACCTCGATCAGTCTGGGCGGGGTGATGCTCGCCTCGCTGGCCGTCGCGGTGCTCGGGGTACTGATGAGCGCCGGCGAATACGCCACCGGATCCATCCGGGCCACGCTGGCCGCGGTCCCCGCACGCCTGCCAGTACTGTGGGGCAAGGTGACCGTCTTCGCCGTGGTGAGCTTCGTGCTCATGTTCGTCGCGGTCCTGGGGGCCTTTCTGGCCGGTCAGTCGGTTCTGTCCTCCCGCGGTCTGGACACCGCCGTACTGTCGGACCAGGGGGTGTTCCGGGCACTTGTCGGCGCGGCGGTCCACCTCACCGGTGCAGGGCTGATCGGCCTGGCGGTCGGCTTCCTGCTGCGCAACACCGCCGGGGCGATCACCCTGGTGGTGGGCACGCTGTTCGTGGTGCCCGGCCTGATCCAGCTCCTGCCCAGCAGTTGGAACGACGCCATCGGCCCGTACCTGCCGTCGAACGCGGCGAACGCGGTCATGACAGTGCGGACGTCCAGTGACTCGCTGTCACCCGGGTTCGGGCTGGTGGTGTTCGTCGGCTACATCGTCGTGCTCCTGGCCGGCGCGGCCGTCCTGCTCAAGCGACGCGACGCGTGACACCGTTTGTCGCGCCGACCCGCTCGTACGCCTTCAGGCTTGAGGACAGGCTGCCACCTGTCCCCAACCGAGGATCTGTATAAGGAACGGTGAAGCCGTGATCGGACCGGCGTCGCTGCGACGGGTGACCGGCACTCACCCACGTCTGGTGGATGCCGCCCTCGCCACCCTGGTGGGCTGTATCGGCCTGCTGCCTCTGCTGTTCGGACGGTGGCCCGACGGCATACGGCCGTCGGGCGCTGACGCCGTCGCCACGGCGGCCGCGTTCCTGCTTCTGCTGGCCCGCCGCCGGGCACCGCTGCCCGTTCTGGCGCTGGCAGTGCTTGGAGAGGTGGCTTTCACCATCCTCGCGTCGTATCCGTCGCGGGCACTGAAGCTCGCCGCGTTGATCGCGGTCTACACCGTGGCCCGAACGGTCCGTCGGCGAACCGCCTTGTTCGCCGCCTTGGGAACGGCCCTCGCCCTGTACGCCGTCATCACCTGGGCGACGGATTCGGCCTCCAGCCAGGAAGCCGGCGCCGTGTTCGCCTGGACCGGGATGTTCGCCGCCGTCGGGGGCACCGTGCGCACCTGGCACGACTACGTCGCCGCGATGGAGGAGCGAGCGCTGCGGGCGGAGGAGAGCAAGGAAGAAGAGGCCCGCCGCAGGGTCGCCGAAGAGCGGCTGCGCATCGCAAGGGAACTCCATGACGTGATCGCCCACCACATCGCTCTGATCACCATTCAGGCAGGAGTCGCCGGTCGCTTCCTTCGGGGCCGACCGGATCAGGCCGAGGTGGCGCTCGGTCACATCCGTGAGGCGGGCCGCACAGTCCTGGACAAACTGGGCCCGCTGCTGCACGTACTACGGCAGTCCGGCGACGAGACGGAGGCGACTCAGCCGACCGAACCCGTGCCCGGCCTGTCCCGCCTCGGAGGGCTCCTCGAATCGCTGACCGCCGCCGGGCTGAGCGTCCGCCACCGGCAGGCCGGCCACCCGCACCCCCTGCCGACCGCCATCGACCTGGCCGCATACCGCGTCATCCAGGAGGGGCTGACCAACGCGCACAAGCACGGCGCGACCGCCGAGGCGGACCTGCTCGTCGACTACGGGCCCGACGAACTGTGCGTTCGGATCACCAACCCCCTGCACTCCGGCCCGTACCCTGCGTCGGCCGCGATGGGCACCGGGCACGGGCTGACGGGCATGCGCGAGCGCGCCCACGCAGTCGGCGGCAGCCTCCATGCCGGAGCAGACACCGCCGGTTGCTTTCGCCTCGTTGTGCGGCTACCGCTGCCCGCCGCCGGACCACCGGCCGACAACCGAACGTCAGATCGGTCCGGCACGGCCCTGCCCGCGACCGCCACCGCCACCGCCACCGCCACCGAGGGGAGGCAGGGATGACCATCCGCGTGCTGCTCGCCGACGACCAGGCCCTCGTCCGCACCTGCTTCCGCATGCTCATCGAGTCGGAGCCGGACCTGGAGGTCGTCGGAGAGGCCGCGACGGGCGAAGAGGCGGTCAGACTGGCCCGCAGCGCCCGCGCCGACGTCGTGCTGATGGACATCCGGATGCCCGACATGGACGGCCTCGCCGCCACGCGCGCCATCTCGGCGGACGAAGACCTCGCGGGCGTACGGGTGCTGATCCTGACGACCTTCGAAGCCGACGAGCACGTCTTCCAGGCGCTACGTGCCGGGGCCAGCGGGTTCCTCGGAAAGAGCGTGGAGCTCTCCTATCTCCTCGACGCCATCCGGCTGGTCGCCCTCGGAGAGGCGCTGTTGTCACCCAGGGCGACCAGGGCACTCATCGCCCACTACCTCACCACACCCGACAGGACGAGCGCTCCGGCCCCGGAGCTGACGTCCCTGACCGACCGCGAGCGCCAAGTACTCGATCTCGTGGCCGCCGGCCTCTCCAACGACGCCATCGCCGAGCAGCTCCACATCTCGCCCTCGACCGCCAAGACACACGTGAACCACATCATGACCAAGCTCGGCGTCCGCGACCGCGCCCAACTCGTCGTGATCGCCTACCAGACCGGCCACGCCCACCCCGGCGCGTGACCGTCCGCACACCACTCAGTGGGGCAGGTACCCTGCGGCTGCCGGACGGCGTCTGTGCGGGGGTTACGGCGCCGTCACCAGGCCGGGCAGAGGCTGCGCGGGAAGGTGGATGGGGCCGGCGCCGTGTGACAGGGGCCGGCCGGTGGCACGGTTGGTATGGGCGATGATCTCCGACGTGATGGAGATCGCTGTCTCCTCGCGAGTACGGGCTCCGATGTCCAGGCCGATCGGCGAGTGCAGACGCGCCAGTTGGTCCTGGGAGACGCCGGCTTCCCGGAGCAGGTCGACGCGGTGCTCGTGGGTGCGTCGCGAGCCCATGGCGCCGACGTAGCCGACGGGAAGGGTCAGTGCCAGCCGCAGCAGGGGGATGTCGAACTTGGCGTCGTGGGTGAGGACGCAGACGGCGGTGCGGGCGTCGGTCTCGGTGGCCGCGAGGTAGCGGTGGGGCCAGTCGGTGACAACCTCGTCGGCGTGCGGGAAGCGGGCCTGGGTGGCGAAGACCGGGCGGGCGTCGCAGACGGTCACCCGGTAACCGAGGAAGCTCCCCGCCCGGCTGAGGGCGGCGGCGAAGTCGACGGCGCCGAAGATCAGCATGCGGGGGCGGGACCCGTGCACGTGGACGAGGACGGTGAGCTTGCGCGGGCAGGTGCCGTCGTCCGAGTTCCCTGGTTCTCCCCCACCGCCGCCGACCTCGATCAAGGCGGTGCGACCCGCCCGCAGGAGTGCACGCGCATGCGCCACGACCGCCCGGTCCTCGCTCTCGTCGCCGAGCGTGCCCTCGTGGGCCCCCTCGTCGGGGACATGGAGCGTACGGCCGACGAGCTCACCAGGACCGTCCACGACGTGGGCCACGGCCGACGGAAGTCCGGCGGTCACGGCATCGAGGGCGGCGGCGAGATGGGGTTGGGCGCCGGGCTCCACGCGCTGTACCAGGACGTCGATCTCTCCGCCGCAGGTCAGGCCGGCGGCGAAGGCATCCGAGTCGGAGTACCCGAACGCAACGCGTGCGGGGGCAGCGCGGTCTGCCAGCACCTGGCGGCCGAGTTCGTACACCGCTGCCTCGACACAGCCGCCGGAGATGCCACCGACCGCGTTGCCGTCGGCGTCCACGGCCAGTGCGGTGCCGACCGGCAGGGGTGCGCTTCCTCTGAGGCCGATGACGGTGGCGAGGGCGAACGGCCGGCCCTCGTGGCACCAGTCGTGCAGTGTGTCCGTGATGTTCAGCATGGGGGGCTTTCCGTTGGGTGTGGGTTGACGGGCCGTCGCCGCGCTCTAGGGGAGGAAACCGCGACGACGGCCCTGGTGCCCGGGGGCGTGACGTCACGAGCCGCCGGACGGACAGGCCCGGGTGGCCGGGTGGGGTACACACCGGCCACCCGGGGGCTCAGAGCAGTGCTTCGGCGGTGATGGGCAGTTCGCGGATGCGGCGACCGGTGGCGTTGAACACCGCGTTGGCGATGGCGGGTGCCACTCCGACGATGACGATCTCACCGAGCCCCTTGACGCCGATGGGATCGGCTTCGTAGTCCTCCCCGTCGATGAAGATCGCCTTCAGGTCGTGGATGTCGGCGTGGCTCGGCACGAGGTAGTCGGCGAAGTTCGCGTTGACGATCCGGCCGTCGCGGTGGTCGGTGACCGTGTGCTCGAGAAGGGCCTGACCGATCCCGCCGGTCATGGCTCCGATGGCCTGGCTGTCGGCGAGTCTCGGGTTGACGATGCGGGCGGCGTCGTAGACGCCGAGCATGCGCCGGACCCGTACCAGGCCGAGGCGGGCGTCGACGGCCACCTCGGCGAAGATCGCGGAGTAGGCGTAGAGAGAGAACCTCTCAGGCTCCGGCGCCCCGGCGTACGAACCGAGCACTTCGAGATGGGTCCGGTCGTTGCGGGCCAGGAGCCGCTGATAGGTCTCCCCGCGTGCGGGGTCGTCCTTCACGTACAACCGACCGCCTCGTACGACGATGTCGGCCGCATCGGTGCCGTACAGCGGTGATCCCTCGTCGTCGACCGCGAGCGTGATCGCCTGCTTGCGCAGCTTGTCGCAGCCGTCCTGGACGGCGGATCCGACACTGGCCATGGTCTGCGAACCGAAGTGCCCGGCGGCCGGCGGCATGAGGGAGTCGCCGAGCCGGAAGGTCACCTGACGCATGGTCAGGCCGAGGGCGTCGGCGGCGACCTGAGACATGGACGTGGCCGTGCCGGGGCCCATGTCGCTGGTAGAGGACTGCACCAGGGCGGTGCCGTCGGCATCCAGCCTCACCGAGGCCTGGGCCTCGCTGCGCATGGTGTCGTAGACACCGGCGGCCATGCCCATGCCGATGAGCCAGTCACCGTCACGCTTCGAGCGCGGCTTCGGGTTGCGCCGGTGCCAGCCGAACTCACGGGCACCCGTGCGGTAGCACTCGCGCAGGCGGCGGGTGGAGAACGGCAGGCCGCTGGACTCGTCGTCGGCCGGTTCATTGCGCAGGCGCAGCTCGATCGGGTCCACACCCAGTTCATGGGCGAGTTCGTCCATGGCCGACTCGACGGGGTAGGCGCCACTGGCGTAGCCGGGGCCGCGCATGAACATCGGCGTGCTCACGTCCAGCGGGACGTGGTCATACGCCTGGCGGACGTTGGGCGTGCTGTAGAGCATCCGGCCGGGGACGAGAACGCTTTCGCTGTACGTCTCGTAGCGGGAGGACTCGGCGCGGACGTCGTGCGTCGACGCGGTCAGGCGGCCCCCTCGGTCAGCGCCCAGTCGCAGTCCGTACTCGTATGCGGGCCGGAATCCCACGGTGAAGTACATCTGCCTGCGGGTGAGGACGAGTTTCACGGGGCGTTTCACTTCGCGTGCGGCCATGGCCGCGATGACGGAGTGCACCCAGGTGCGGGCGGCGTTGCCGAAGGCTCCGCCGATGAACGGCGAGATGACGCGGATGTTGCCCGGAGGGATGCCGAACTCGCCGGAGAAGGTGAACACGGCGCCCTGCACGTACTGGGTCTTCTCCCAGACGGTCAGCCGGTCGCCGTCCCAGTGGGCGACGATGCCGGCCGGTTCCATCGGGTTGTGGTGGTTGCGGGCCGTCCGGTACGCGCTCTCAAGCCGGACGGGGGCGGAGCCCAGGGCCCGGTCGGCGTCGCCGCGTGCATAGGTCTGGGTTTCTCCGGCGGCGTCGGCGACGCTCAGGTCGGTCGAGGAGGTCTCGGCGGCGTAGGAGACCTTCACCAGGCTCGCGGCGTGCTGTGCGATCTCCAGCGTGGTCGCCACCGCGACCGCGACGGGCTGTCCGAAGAACTGGACCCGGTCGTCCTGAAACGCGCGCAGCGGCTTGCCCGGCGGGAACCGCCCCTCCACGGGCGGCAGCTTGGGCGCGTTGAGGTGGCTGATCACCTTCAGCACGCCTGGTTCGGCTTCGGCGGCACGGGTGTCGATGCCGGTGATCCGGCCCCGCCCGATGCTGCTTTCCACGATGACCGCGTGCACAACCCCGTCGGGATTGTTGTCGGCGGCGTACTTCGCTCCCCCGGTCACCTTCAGCCGTGCGTCGACCCTGGGCAGCCCCGCACCGACAGCTGCCTGCGGCTGGCTCATGTGATGCCTCCTACGGTGCGCAGCTGGCGCTCGACGGTGCGTTTGAGCAACTCGGGCTTGAAGCCGTTGTGGCTGAGGGGGTGCGCCCCATCGGCCGCGTGCCCGGCGGCCTCGGCCCACAGCCGGTCGGAAGGACGTTCGCCGATGAGATGGCGCTCGACGGCGGGCAGCTTCCACGGCACGGTGCCCACCCCGCCGGCGGCCACCTTCGCCTCGCGGATGATGCCGCCACGGATGTGCAGGGCGACCGCGGCCGAGGTGAGGGCGAACTCGTAGGACTGCCGGTCGCGCACTTTCAGGTAGCCGGACTTCAGTGGGCGGGCGTGGGCCGGGATCTCCACAGCGGTGATCAACTCACCCTTACGCAGGGCCTGTTCGCGGTTCGGGGTGCTGCCCGGCTGAAGCAGGAAGTCGGCGAAGGCGACACGGCGTTCCCCGTCCGGGCCCAGCAGGTGCACGGTCGCCTCCAGTGCCGCGAAGGCCACCGCGACGTCGGAGGGGTGGGTGGCCACGCAGTGGTCGGAGGTGCCGAGGATCGCATGGCTGCGGTTGTAGCCGTGCAGCGCGGCACATCCGGAGCCGGGCTCGCGCTTGTTGCAGTCGGCGGTCACGTCCCGGAAGTACGTGCACCGGGTGCGCTGCATGATGTTGCCACCGATGGTCGCCATGTTCCGCAGCTGAGCCGAGGCGCTCAGCTCCAGCGCCTCGGAGATGACGGGGTACAGGACACGCACCTTGGGGTGGGCGGCGGCCTCGGCCATGCGGACCAGGGCGCCGATGCGTAAGCCCCCGCGCTCGGTGACGGTGACCTCGCGCAGCGGCAGGGCGCTGATGTCGACCAGCGAGCCGGGACGTTCGACGGTCTCCCGCATCAGGTCGACGAGCGTGGTGCCGCCGGCGACGTAACGTCCGCCGCGCCAACCGGCGCTGAGAGCCTCACGCATGTCCGCGGCCTTGGTGTAGGTGAAGGGACGCATGGGGATCAGCCCTTCCGGCCGGCGGCGGCCTGCTCGACCGCGCGCTCGATCTTCACATAGCAGCCGCAGCGGCAGAGGTTGCCGCTCATCCACTCCCGGATCTCCTCCGTGGAGCCGGTGTGACCCTCCTGGATGCACCCGACACCGGACACGATCTGGCCCGATGTGCAGAAGCCGCACTGGAAGGCGTCCTGGTCGATGAACGCCTGCTGCAGCGGGTGGAGCCGGTCGCCCTTCGCCAGGCCCTCGATCGTGGTGACCTCGGCGCCCTCCAGGCGCACCGCCAGCGTCAGACACGAATTGACCCGGCGTCCGTCGACCAGGACCGTACAGGCGCCACAGGCACCGGCATTGCAGCCCTTCTTCGAGCCGGTCAGGTCGAGATGCTCGCGCAGGAGGTCCAGCAGCGAGGTGCGGTTGTCGATCGTGACGGTGCGCCGGACGCCGTTGACGGTCAAGGAGACACGGCTGCCGGGCGACACCTCGGCGGCCGCCGCTTCCTCGGCGGCGAGCGCGGGCGGCCCCGCGATCAGGCCGCCCACCACAGCGACTCCTCCTGCAGCGGTGGTCGTGGCGATGAAGGTACGCCGAGTGGGCGCGGACGGGGGCTCGCCGGCGAAAGTCTCTACCTCGGCGGGATGTTCGGTGGACATGTCCACACTCCCTCGATGGGGTACGGGTGGTTGGCAGGGGCGTATCGATGGCCGGGCCGTCCGCGAAGGGGTGCCGTGCCCGTTGCTCAGCCAGGCTGCCGTTCCCCCGGGACGGCAGGAGAAGCGTCGCTGCCGCAGTACGGCAGGGCGGATTCGGCTCCCAGGACTGCGCCGAGCGCGGCCCACTGGTCCTCCTGGCCCGGAAGACACGGCACCTCCCCCGCACGCCCGGCGAGACCGGCGCAGCGGCGAGACGCCGCCGACTCGAGCGCGGCGTGCCGGCAGCCGGATGTCACCGGAGGTCGGACAGTGCGCCGCGGCTGCGCCGACCGCGCCCGAGTCGATGGCCAGGTCGTTCCGCCGGCCCGTCAACAGGGCCACCGGGAGGAAGTCGCAGTCGGCGACCGAGGGCGGGACACAGGCGACACCGCTGACCGAGCAGTCACCGGTGATCAAGGCCAGGGTTCTGGACACAGACCAAGCATTAACCTTCTGATCCACATCAAACAAGCGTGAGTGCATCAACCACCTTTATATCTCCACGCGCGGATGACTTGGACGAGCATGTCCAGAACGGGAGCCGCTCGGGCGAGGACACGGGGCGGCGCCTACAGCTTCGCGTCGCCGACTCGGCCTGCCTTCGACCGTCCCTTCCCGAACACTGACCACCAGGCGTTGTCGCGGAATCGCCCGCCGACCTGCAGGACGAGCCCGAGTGCCTCCGGCGCGGGCAGCCTCTCGATGATCACCGCTTCCTGGCCTTCCAGGACCGCCAGTCGGACGTGCTGGTGAAGCGCGGTGTAGAGATCCTCGAGGAACGGCTGGGCCAACGTGCGCGGTGATTCGGCAAGCGGGGCGAGGGTCCCGAGTTGCCACAGCCGCCGTCCCACCGTGAATCTGGCGTCCGGCCGACGGTCCAGCGCGCCGAAGTCGGTGAGCTCCATGACCAGTCTCCGCACGGTGTCGTGCGGCATGCCCGTCTTGCGCACCAGGTCGGCGAGGCTGAGCACACTGTGCCCGGGGTGGAACGCGAACAGTACGTCCAGCAGGCGGGAACTCACCGTCAGTCCTGCCGGGCTCACTGGTCCGGGACATTGGGTAAGGCCTGCTCGCTGTGCGGCCCGCTCGTCTTGCCGACTCAGAGTAGCCATGCCATGGAAAACGCTGTCCATTCAATGAGCACAGCCGTTCCCGGCGGCGCCGGTCGCCAGACAGGATCTGGGGGCCAGTTGTTTTGCCCTGGACGAGCCAGAGGAGTCCATCAGTGCCTGCCACCGTGTCGGGTCCGCGCATTGCCATCGTCGGGGGTGGCATCGGTGGTCTGGCCGCCGGTGCCTTCCTGCGCCGCGCGGGGTTGACGGTCACCGTCTACGAGCAGGCGCCCGCGCTCACCGAGGTCGGCGCGGGGCTCGTGATGGCTCCCAATGCCGTACGGCTGCTGCGGCGCCTCGGCGTCATGGACCAGTTCCTCCGCCGGGCCGTGCCGCTGGACAGGGGTTGGGAGTTCCGCCGCTGGGCGGACGGCAGCGTGCTGTCGGTGGAGAAGCTCAGCGGCGTGTGCGAACGGCTCTACGGCGAGCGCACCTATGTCGTGCACCGGGCCGACCTGCTGGACTCTCTCAGGGCGACTGTGCCCAGCGAGTGGGTCCGCCTGGGCGCACGCTGCACGGCGGTCGACGCACGCAAGGACGTCGTATCGCTGCGCTTCGCCGATGGCAGCCAGGCCGAGGCGGACATCGTCATCGGCGCCGACGGCGTGCACTCCGTCGTCCGCGGCGCGGTGACCGAGGCCGCACCGCCGACCTATTCCGGTATCTGCGCCTTCCGCACGATCGTGTCCGCCCAAGCTGCGCCCGACTTCGCCCTGCGCCGCGCCCAGACCCTCTGGCTCGGGCCCGGACGGCACTTCGTGCACTATCCGGTCGCAGGTGGGCAGGCCGTCAATGTCGTCGCTTTCGCCCCGGCCGGGGACTACACCGACGAGTCCTGGAGTACGACGGCCACGATCGAGGCGTTCCGTGCCGAGTTCGCCGACTGGGACCCGCGGGTGACGGACCTGATCACCGCCGGCGGTCTGCCCGGGCGCTGGGCGATGCTGGACCGGGCGCCACTACGGCGTTGGAGCCGGGGCAGGATCACCTTGCTCGGCGACGCCGCGCATGCGCACACTCCCCGCCGATCGCGACCCCTGGCGCGCCCAGGCTCACGGGCAGAACCGGCCCGGGTCCCGAACGTCACGTCCGGCAATGGCACCCCCTCCCATCGCGGCCGCATGTCCACTCGACCGCGCCACCGGCGCCTTCGCGGCACTGGAGCAGCGGCACACCCGAGGCGAAATCGCCCTGAACCCTTACAGGAGCCAAGAGCGGACCGGGGTCGCCGACATCCAGGGCGAACGTTCACCACCGTCGGATCACCACGCCGGATGGCCTGCGAAGGGCGCCCTCGGCACAGTGGAACGCCGACGTCCCGTGGGCGCCCGGTCGACTCGAGTGGAAAATGTTTGCAAATTGCACGCATTTCTCGATGTGTGGTCCGAGCCCCCATCGGGGGACAAATACTCACCCAGCGAGTTGTACCCAGGGGAAAGATTCCTCCCCCCCATCACGAGTAGACATGCCCTGAGCTTCGGCAGACCATGATCTCAGGTCCGCCCGACCGCGGCCCGAGTACACAAAAGGGGTACGCACCATGGTCGAAACTGTTTCGTTCAGGAATAATGCAGTAGAGATTGCGGGACATCTCCATCTGCCAGAAAACTTCAGCAGAGAAAAGAAATATCCGGCACTCGTCGGCATTCATCCGGCCGGAGGCGTAAAGGAACAGACCATCGGCCACTACGCCAAGAGGCTCGCTGAGCACGGATTCGTCACCGTCGTCTACGACTCCTCATACCAGGGAGCGAGCGGTGGCGAACCCCGCCTCCTGGAAGACCCGACGACCCGGGTGGAAGACGCTCGCTGTGCAGCCGACTTTCTCACCACGCTTCCATTCGTCGACTCCGAGCGCATGGGGGTCTTCGGCATTTGCGCCGGCGGCGGCTACGCGATCAGCGTGGCTCAGACGGAACGTCGCTTCAAGGCAGTGGCTACGGTCAGCGCGGCTCCGATGGGCGAAGGCTCCAGGAGCTTTCTGGGGCACCTGTCCCCAGTGGCCGAGCAGATCGGAACGCTGGAAATGGTCGCCCAGCAGCGCACGGCGGAAGCAAGGGGAGCAGAACCTCTCTACGCCCCGTTCGTCCCGGAAACGCTGGAGGAGATCAACGAGAGCACGCCGGACCTCCTGCGCGAGGGGTACGACTACTACAGGACGCCGCGAGGTGAACATCCCAATTCGAAGGGACGTTTCCTGCTGACCAGCATGGACAAGATGTTCGCCTTCTCGACGTTCGACCAGATCCCGGAACTGCTTACCCAGCCGATGCTCCTCATCGCAGGGAGCAAGGCGGACACAAAGGTATTCAGCGACCAGGCCTACGAGCTTTCCAAGGGGCCGAAGGAGTTGTTCGTCGTCGAAGGCGCAACGCATATCGCGATGTACGACGTGCCTGAGTACGTGGACCAGGCAATCCCCAAGATGGTGGAGTTCTTCGGCGTCCTCTAGTGGCCCACAACGCCTCAGCCGAGTATGGACAGAGACCGGGTCTCCGACGAGCAGCGAACGCAAACCGTAACTGTCTTACCACGCGGGTGCCGGACGAGCCACTCTGCAGGGTCCGGCCGTCGGGCCGGATTCGCATACCGGTAGAGCGGTAGGCGGGGGAAAATTTCTTACCCCTCACAGTGCGCTCTTCCGATGCAATGCTCGGTCACACACCGCACAAAGACATTCGAGGAGCCCGATCATCATGTCCCCTTCCGGCCGCACCACGATCGCCATTGCCTTTCACTCGGGCTACGGCCACACGGCCGTCGTCGCCGAGGCCGTGGCCCGTGGCGCGGCGGGAGCCGGCGCCGACGTGGTCGTGATCTCCGTGGACACCATCACGGATGAGCAGTGGGCGCAGCTGGACGCCGCTGACGCAATCATCTTCGGCGCCGCGACGTACATGGGTACCGCCTCCTCGGCGTTCCACGTGTTCGCCGAGGCCAGCAGCAAGCGCTGGTTCTCGCACGCCTGGGTGGACAAGCTTGCCGCGGGCTTCACCAACTCCGGTGCCAAGAGCGGTGACAAGTCGTCAACCCTGAACTATTTCGCCACGTTGGCCGCTCAGCACGGCATGCACTGGATCAGCTTGGGTCTGATGCCGGGCTGGGATTCCACCAAGGGCAGCGAGGACGACATCAACCGGCTGGGCTTCTTCATGGGTGCCGGTGCCCAGAGCCCCACCGATGCCGGCCCGGAGGCGGTCCACCGGTCGGACCTCGCCACCGCGGAGCACCTGGGCGCGCGCGTCGCACACCAGGCCGCGGTCTTCCGGGCCGGGCGGGCCGCGCTCGCCGCCTGATCGCCTGGCCTTCTTTCCTGTTTCCGATTCCGATCGACCAACCCCACCCCCCGCAAGGAGCAACCCATGTCCGACTCTCCGAACCTCGCCCTCATCCGCCGGGTATACGAATCCCGAATGGCGCCCGAGGTCACCTCGGAGGTCATGGACCCTGACCTCGTCTGGGACATCACTCCGGGCTTCCCGAACAGCGGCGTCTACCACGGCTGGGACAGCGTGGCGAAGGACTTCTTCGGCACGCCGATGCCGAACATCGTCTCCTTGGGCGCGGTGCCCGAGGAGTTCTACGCGGACGACGAGGGCCATGTCTTCGTGTTCGGGCACTACCACGCCGAGACGAAGACCGGGAACACGGCCGACGTCCGGTTCATCCACCTGTGGACCGTCCGTGACGGCAAGGCCGTCAGCATGCGGCAGGCCGCCGACAGCCACGTCATCCAGGAAGCCCTCAAGGGCTGAGACCACCCCCCTCAAGGAGATCCACCCATGGCGAAGATCCTCTTCGTGATCACCGCGTCCGACCACTGGACGCTGGCCGACGGAACCCGGCAGCCGGCCGGCTTCTGGGCCGAGGAAGCAATCGGCCCCTACCAGGTCTTCAAGGAGGCCGGATTCGAGATCGCGGCGGCGACGCCCGGCGGTGTGCCGCCCACGGCGGACGCGCTCAGCCTCACCGCGGACTTCAACGGCGGCGAGGAAGGCGCGTAGCGTATGCGCACCGCCCTGCACGAGGCGACCGAGCTGGCGCACCCGATGCGCATCGAGGACGTCAACATCGACGACTACGTGGCCGTGTTCTACCCCGGCGGCTGGGGCCCGATGGAAGACCTGCCCGATGACGCCGCCTCCGGCAAGCTGCTCACCGACTGGCTCGCCTCGGGCAAGCCGGTGTCCCTGGTGTGCCACGGCCCCGCGGCGCTGCTGGCCACCATCGGCCCGGACGGGACATCCCCGTTCACCGGCTACCGTCTGACCGGCCTCTCCAACGCCGAGGAGAAGCAGAACGGTCTCGCGGACCGCGCGAAGTGGCTGCTGCAGGACCGCCTTGTCAACGAACTCGGCGCGGACTATCGCGAGACCGAGCCGTTCGCCCCGCACGTCGAGGTGGACCGCACCCTGTTCACCGGCCAGAACCCGGGCTCCGCGGTAGCCTTGGCCCAGGAACTGCTCAAGGCACTGTGAGCTGACACCAGGGCCATGTGCTCACTCGGCGGCCCGGTACGCACTCCGGGCCGCCGAGTCCCGTTCTGTCTTTTGCCATGCAGGTCGAAGCCGATATCATTCTCATATATGGGTAAAGCTCACATGGGCAGGATCTCTCCCCCCTCACAGCGCCGGGCATTTGTGCGAGGCTGCAATTCATGAACCGCAACCCTCATCTGAACGAGCTGGGTGAGTTCCTCAAGGCCCGCCGTGCCGAGCTCAGTCCTTCCGAGGTCGGACTCCGCGCCGGGGAACGACGGCGTGTGAGCGGTCTGCGCCGAGAGGAGGTGGCCCTTCTCGCCGCGATCAGTACCGAGTACTACACGCGCATCGAGCAGGGCCGTCTCCAGGCATCGGCTCCCCTGCTCGACGAAATCGCCAAGACGCTCCGCCTGAACGACGACCAGCGCACCTACCTCTTCGACCTCGCGGCGAAAGAGAGAGTGCGCCCGTCCGCGTCGCGCGAGCGCCAGCAGGTGGACACGCAGCTGCAGCGCATGCTGGACGATCTCACCGCCTCCCCGGCCTTCGTCATCGGCCGGCGCACCGACATCCTGGGCTGGAACCAGCTCGCCGCCGCCCTGTGGACCGATTTCGGGCGCTACCCGGAGCAGGAGCGCGTCTTCGTCCGGCTGCTGTTCACCGAACCCTGGATGCGCGAGCTGTATGCCGACTGGGAGGAGGTCACCCGGCTGGCCATCGCCCAGCTGCGGATGGAGAGCGCGCGCTATCCCGCCGACCAGCCCCTCACCGCTCTGGTCGAGGAGCTCTCCGCCCGTGACCCACAGTTCCGGCAGTGGTGGACCGAACACGACGTCGCGATGCGCGGCAAGGGCATCAAGAAGCTTCATCACCCGGTGGTGGGCGAGCTGACACTCGACTGGAACACGCTCACCTGCGGCACGGACCCCGACCAGCACATCATCGTGTGGAACGCCGAACCCGGTACCCCGTCCCACGACGGACTACGTCTCCTGGCCTCCTGGGCCGCGGACCAGAAGCCGACGGCGTCCGACCCCGCCACCTGAGCCCTCTCCCACTTACGTCCGCAGGGGGAGAAATCCTTCCCCTGGCCAGGGCTGCACTGGCTAAACAGGAGTCGCCTGCACGAGCTGGAAAATGTCAGCGGACATTGATGAACCAGAGCATCTCTGCGGCCTGCCTCCCGTACAGAGCCCCGCCCAGCGGAGAGTACGACCTCTGTCACAGCAACTTCCTCGGCGACGCCATCGGCTCGGCCGCCGCGAGGGCGCTGTGAGCGTCGGGCGGTTGAGCGGCCGTGACCATTGCCGACGTTGCCCTCAGTTGCTTCGTCCTCGCCGTCTGAGCGCTCGGACGCCGAGCCCGCTCGTTCCGCCTCAGGATGATCCTGCCTCAGGCTTCAGGCCGTCCCACGTACTTGCTCCGCTCGCATACCGGAGCGGGACCGCGAGGAGCATCGCATCTCGCGGTCCCGCTCCGGTCATGGGGGGAGAGATTCGTCCCCCCAATGACCTCATCCCAGCCAAGAACCTTCCCCTTTTCCGGGCGCACACGAGACGGGAGGGTCAGACACCCAACGACCGCATGCCAAACAATGAGGTGCTTCGAATGAAGGCTGTAGGTTTCACGGAATTCGGTGGGCCGGAGGTGCTTCAGGTTCTCGAACTGCCCGCTCCCGATGCCGGTCCGGGCGAGGTCCGCATCCGGGTGCACGCCGCGACCGTCAACGCGGTCGATGCCCTTCAGCGCAGCGGAGTCGCCCGGTCGCCGGACGCCCAACCGCCGTTCGTTCCCGGCATGGAAGCCGCAGGGGTCGTGGACCAGATAGGCACCGGTACGAACACGGACCTGCGCGTCGGCGACCGCGTGATGGCGATCGTGCTTTCCAACGGCTCCCACGGCGCCTACGCCGAGCAGGTCGTGGTACCGGTGGAGTCGGTCGTCCGCGCTCCTGACGCTACGACCGACGTGCAGGCAGCAACCCTCCCGATGAACGGCCTGACCGCGCGACTGGCCCTGGACACCCTCCGCCTGGAGCCCGGCCAGACTGTCGCGATCACCGGAGCGGCCGGCGCGGTCGGCGGATACGCCGTCCAACTGGCCAAGGCGGACGGACTGCGGGTGGTCGCCGACGCCTCGGAGCAGGACGAGGCACTGATCAAGGAACTCGGTGCAGACGTCGTACTTCGTCGCGGCGCCGAGTACCCAGGCAGTGTCCGCGCAGAGGTCCCGGAGGGCGTCGACGGACTCGTCGACACCGCGTCGCTCGGCGCTCTCACCGCTCATGCGGTACGCGACGGCGGCCGGGTGGTGACACTGCTCGGCTACGACGGCCCCGGCGAACGAGACATCACCTACGAGCCGATCGTCGTGTTCCGTTACGCCCGGGAGCACGCCAGGCTCGACCGGCTCCGGCAGCAGGCGGAGGACGGCCTCATCACACTCCGGGTCGCCAAGTCGTTCCCGGCGGAACAGGCCACCGAGGCGCACCGGCTCCTCGCCGTCGGCGGCGTGCGGGGCCGACTGGTCCTGACCTTCTGAGCAGAGTCAAGTACGGGCACAGGGGCGGCAGCCCCCAGCGCCACCTCACGCTGCGGCCGGACGTCGAACGACGTCCGGCCGCACTCTCGCGCAATCGGTCGGAGCTGGACCACCAGCTGGATCGTTCGCGAGGAGCCGTCCAAGCTGGTATCAGCATTGCCCAGGGCACCGGTGACCATGATCCTTCAGGCCGGTTCACAGACTGTCTGAAGAGGGCGGCGGCGAGCTGGTTCCAGCCCAGGATGTCGGTGCGCCGGCCGGTGACGGAGGCGTGGGAGGCGGTGAGATCGTCCAGCACGAGTCAGGAGAGGGGAGCGTTCGAGACGCTCGCCCGCTCCGGACACGCACTACGAGGCGAAGGGGTTCACGCCCGTCAGTTCCGCCGACAGCTCCCACAGACGCGCCGCCTGCCCGGGATCGATCGCCCAGTCCTTCACACCGCGCATCTCACCGTCGGCGGGAGCAGGCTCGGCGACATCGCAGTCCTCCAGGTAGAGGCCGCCCAGGTCGGCCAGCTGGGGTGACGTCGCCGCCCAGACCTGCGTGGCCGCACCCTGCTGCGGGTTCTTGAAGAATTCCGGGTTCCTCAGGTTGCCGTCCTCGTCGAACCAGCCGAACCCCATCTTCTCCTCCTCGGCCACGTGCCGCAGGAGCGGCGTGATGATGACGCCGGGATGGAGGGCGAAGGCGCGGACGCCGGAGTCCTTGGCGAGCCTGTCCAGGTGCACGGCAAAGAGCGCGTTCGCGGTCTTGGCCTGCCCGTACGCCTGCCACTTGTCGTAGCCCTGCTTCCAGTGGATGTCGTCCCAGCGGATGCCGGACATGTGGTGACCGCCGGACGAGACGGAGACGACACGTGCGCCGCCGGTTTCGAGGGCCGGCCACAGACGGTTGACGAGGGCGAAGTGGCCGAGGTGGTTGGTGGCGAACTGCGCCTCCCAGCCGGGCCCGACCCGCGTTTCGGGACAGGCCATGATCCCGGCGCTGTCGATGACGAAGTCGACGGGCCTGCCCGAGGCGAGAAACCGCTCCGCGAAGCCGCGCACGCTCTCCAGATCGCCGAGGTCCAGCTCATCCACGTCGACGCCGGGAACCCCGTCCAGCGCCTCCCGCGCGTCGGCCGGCCGACGCGCGGGGACGACGACGCGGGCGCCGGCCCGGGTCAGCGCACGGGCGGTCTCCAAGCCGATGCCCGAGTAGCCGCCGGTGACGATCGCGAGCCTCCCGTTCAGGTCGATGCCCCGGAGGACGTCGTCGGCGGTGCTCGTGCCGTCAAAACCGGAGCCGATCTTGTGCTGTGTAGTGGTCATGCCCAAACGCTCCAAACCAGAGCAGCGGAGAAGAATTTGCCTTCGGTGCCTGCCGCGTCCAACTCGGCGAGCCGTACGTCGTCGGCGATGTCGATGCGCGCGTCGAGAGACGGCGTAGTGGTCTTCGACGCGACGACGCGCATGGCTGTCCTTCCTCAGCCAGGTCGTGATGCCGGTGATGGTCGGTCGTTCAGTTGCTTCGCTCGTTGAGGAGCGGTCCGCGGCGGCCGAGGGCCCACACAAGGAGTGCGACGCAGCCGAGGCCTGCGCCGGTCAGGGAGACGGCGTTCCAGCCGCCGACGGACCACAGGACGGAGGCGGCTGCGGAGCCGACCGCGCCGCCGATGAAGTTGCAGGTGACGAAGGCCGTGTTGAGGCGGCTTCGGGCCTGCGGGGCGACCGCGAACAGCCGTGTCTGGTTGAGGATGTTCACGCCCTGTACGGCGACGTCGAGCAGCACGATGGCCACGATGAGCCCCGCTACGGAACGGCCGGCGAACGCCGCCACGACGAAGGAGACCACTATCGCTGCCCACCCCCATCCGGTCGCCTGCATGGACCGGCCCCGGTCGTGGAGCCGCCCCGCACGCTGGGCGGCCAGCGCCCCCGCCAGCCCGATGAGGCCGAACAGGCCGATGACGGAGACCGAATAGGAGAACGGCTGCGCGCTGAGCAGGAAGGTCAGGGCGGTCCAGAACATGGTGAAGACGCCAAAGGCGGTGGCACCGAGAAACAGGGTCCAGCGCACTGCCCGCTCATGCCGGATCACCTGCCAGACCGAAACCAACAACTGGGGGTAGGACAGGTGAGCCTTCGGGGCGAGCGAAGGGATCGCACGACGAAGGAGCAGAGCGAAGGCGACGGAGACCGCCGCGGCGACGAAGTAGACGGCGCGCCATCCCGCGGCATCCGCGATGAGTCCGCTGATGGTGCGTGAGGTGAGGATGCCAAGGAGCAGCCCCGAGACCACCATCCCGACCACCTGCCCGCGGTTGGTGTCGTCAGCGAGATCACCGGCGAGCGGGGTGAGCAGCTGGCCGCTGACCGTGGTCAAGCCCAGGAGTGTGGTCGCGACCAGGAGCGCGCCGATGGACGGAGCGAGCGCACAAGCGATGAGGGCGAGGGCCGCGCAGAGCATCAGCCCGGGGATGAACCGGCGCCGGTCGAGTACATCACCGAGGGGCACCAGCAGCAGTGCTCCGGCCGCGTAGCCGATCTGTGTGACTGTCACGAGCCAGCCTGCCAGCGCGGTGGAGGAATGCAGGTCCCCGCCGATGAAGTCGAGGAGCGGTTGTGCCCAATAGAGGTTCGCGACCGCGGTGCCGCCGGCGAGAGCGAACAGCAGAGTCAGGCCGCGACTCATTCTGTTCCTGTCCGCTGCGTTCGGGGCGCTCGCAGTGGGCGGCGTGGGGGTGTCCGGGGTAGCCATGGGTGGGTGTCCAGGTGACTGCGAGTCGACGGCATCTTCAGGGTGGGGCGGATCTCTCCGGCCGCGTACGTGGTTCTCGGGCCGGACGGTACGGACGGCGCCGAGGGCTCGGATGCGTTCGTCGAGGACGTCGGCGGCCGATCCGGTGCGCGGTGCGTCCATGACGAAGTGGGCGAGCATCTGCAGCAGGTGGTTCTGGACCACGTCGCGCAGGCAGCCGGTCGCATCGTGGAAGCCGCCGCGGTCGGCCACGTCGAAGTCCTCGGCCATGGTGATCTGGACGCTGCGTGCGAAGCGGCGGTCCAGGACGGCGTTGATGGTGGTGTTGCCGAAGCGGAAGGTCAGCAGGTCCTCGATGACGTCCTTGGCGAGGAAGTGGTCGACGCGGCGCAGTCGTTCCTCGCCGTGGCTGCCGGACTGAGGGCACTTCTCGGTGGGGTGCGGCTCTGATCATCTGTGACTCGCTCCTTGGGCCCGAGACCCGACAGAGCACCGGCGTTCGCCACCGCCCCGAAGGCTCATTGGTGAGCTGACACGGCCCACCGAGGAAGTAGCCGCCGGCAGTGGCCAGAATCGCTACGCCAGACTCCACGGGACGACCGTCCAAATGTCGTGACAACGCGACGCCTGACGGGCTACGCGCATCACGTCTGCGTATCCGTCTCCGCGCTCTGCGCTCTGCGTCGGACAATAAACTTCCCTTTGTCGAGGAGAAAGTAAAGATGACGTTGCCCTCCCCGGTACGAGTTATCCAGGGGACAGATTCCTCCCCCCATACGGCGATGCGCACTTGATGCCCCGCAGCTATCGTCCTGGTGACTCAGCGCGTTGACGCCCTGAACAGAGACGAGCCGAGCCCCGCCCGGTACAGAGGTGGCACCAGTCCGTCATTCCACCGGTCGGCTGCCGGCTGGGACAGATTCTTCTCCCATTCTCCGTCGCGGCAGGCATGGAATTGCCCCATGTGTAAATTCCGGCGTAATGCCGTGCCCGACAAGGTCACAAAGAAATCGACTTCAGGAGGCGGCAATGTCCCAGGACGTGGGCGAACGGGCGGTAAACCCGCAGCCGGCGGCGGGGCACCGACACAGGGTGCGCGTTTCCATCGGCGCGCTGTTGCTCGGCATGCTGATCTCGGCACTCGACCAGACCATTGTCTCCACCGCGCTGCCGACGATCGTCAGCGACCTCGGCGGGATGAGCCATCTGTCCTGGGTCGTCACCGCCTACCTGCTCGCCTCGACCGCGGCGACCCCCTTGTGGGGCAAGCTCGGCGACCAGTACGGGCGCAAGAGGCTCTTCCAGGCCGCAATCGTGATCTTCCTGATCGGATCCGCGCTGTGCGGTCTGGCGCAGGACATGTCCCAACTGATCGCCTTCCGCGCGCTGCAGGGACTCGGTGGCGGTGGCCTGATGGTCCTGTCGATGGCGATCGTGGGCGACATCGTGCCGCCTCGGGACCGGGGCCGCTACCAGGGCCTGTTCGGTGCTGTCTTCGGCGCGACCAGCGTCCTGGGGCCGCTGCTCGGCGGGCTGTTCGTGGACCAGTTGAGCTGGCGATGGGTCTTCTACATCAACCTGCCCGTCGGTGCCGTCGCCCTGCTCGTGATCGCCGCCACGCTGCGGATCCCGGTCCGGGCCGAGAAACACCGGATCGACTACCTCGGTACGGTCCTCATCGCGGCCGTCGCCACCTGCCTGATCCTCGTGACTTCGCTCGGCGGCAGAACCTGGGGATGGACGTCGGTCCCGCTGATCGGTACCGCCGTCCTGGGCGCCGTACTGCTCATGTGGTTCCTGTTCGTCGAGCGCAGGGCCGCCGAGCCGGTGCTTCCGCTGAAGCTGTTCCGGATCCGTACGTTCGCGCTCTCCTCGGCGATCAGCTTCGTGATCGGCTTCGCGATGTTCGGCGCGATGACCTATCTGCCGACGTTCCTGCAGGTCGTGCGAGGTGTGTCGCCCACCATGTCGGGTGTGCACATGCTGCCGATGGTGCTCGGACTACTGCTGACGTCCACGATGTCGGGCCAGATCGTCTCGCGAACGGGACGCTGGAAGATCTTCCCGGTGCTCGGCACCGCCTGCACCGCGGTCGGGCTGTTGCTCCTGCACCGGCTCGATGAGTCCTCCGGCGACATCGAGATGAGCCTGTACTTCTTCGTCTTCGGCCTCGGCCTCGGCCTCGTCATGCAGGTGCTCGTACTGATCGTGCAGAACGCGGTGTCGTACGAGGATCTGGGCGTCGCCACCTCGGGGGTCACGTTCTTCCGGTCCATCGGCTCGGCATTCGGTGTCGCCGTCTTCGGCACGATCTTCACCAGCAGGCTCGACGACAAACTGCGCGGCGCCTTCACCGGCACGGCGCCGCCGGAGACGGCCGCCGCGCTCGAAGCCGACCCGCGTGCCATCGCCGAACTCCCGCCCACACTGCGCCCGCCCGCGCTGCACGCGTACGCCACCTCGATCACCGATGTGTTCCTCTACGCCGCCCCGATCGTCCTGCTCGGCTTCGCGCTGGCCTGGCTGCTCAAGGAGGACAGGCTGCGCGGCTCGGTCACCGAGCCCGACCTCGCGCAGACCATCGGCGCCCACCCCGTGCACCGCTCCTCCCGCGAGGAGATGCAGCGGGCCCTGTCCGTACTCGGGTCGCGGGAGGGACGGCGCGGCATCTACGAGAAGATCACCGCCAAGGCCGGATACGACCTGCTGCCCGCCTCCAGCTGGCTGCTGCTGCGGGCACTGCGGCCGGAAAGGTCGCTGTCGCCGATACGACTCGCTGAGTACAGCCATGTGCCGCTGCCTGTGATTCAGGCTGCCTTGCAGCAGATCGAGCTGGAGCATCTGGCCACGCGCGAGGGCATGGACCTGGTGTTGACCGACGCGGGGCACGAGGCTGCGGCAAGGCTTTCGGCGGCGCGTGAGGACTCCTTCGCGGAACTGCTCGGCGACTGGTGGGGGCCCGACCGGTCCACGGACCTGGTCGAGCTGGTCGAGGACCTGACGTCACAGCTGCCGGGCTCGAACAACGGGCGAGCGGGCTGAATGCTGCAGGGGTGCCTCACGTGCACCGTTCCGGGTGGCGGACAACCGCCAGGTAACCCGCCATTGGCCCTGGGTTCGAAGGAGCCCTTCGTCGCACTGCCGTATCGGCAGACATGCCGCCGGTCAGGGCAAGCTGTGAGGGGTAGGAGATTTTCCCCTCCCTATCGCTCTCCGGGTAGGCGATTCTGCCCTTCGAGGCCGACGGAAAAGTGCGCTCATGGCCATTGCCGTTCGGCCTGACAGGGGGACGGGTCACGGCACGCTGATGTACGGCGACACGACTGGACCCACCCGCGGCGACAGCCAAGCCCCAGACGGTGATCCGTGACACCGAGTTGCCCGCCGGGGACACGACCAGGCAACCCTGGACCGACATGACCCCCGACTACTCCTGGCGGAACGCCCGGCTCTTCGAATACCACAACTCCGGCCCCGGAGCCGGCGTGAACTCCAACCGGCCGCAGCTCACCGACGCACAGGCCAGTGACTACACCGTGGAGAAGTACCTGGCCGGTACCGACGGATGGAACCCGGTCCGGTGAACGCGGCGGAGCTGACAGGCACTCCACCCACCACCGGTCGCCCCGTCCGCGTGGCGGGGTGAACAACGGCGGGGCCGCGACGGCACACACCGTCGCG
>NZ_LRTR01000663.1 GCF_001550375.1 Streptomyces europaeiscabiei
GGTCAGCCGGGCCAGGGTGGCCAGGCTCCGAGCGGGGCACCGAGCCAGGAGGCCTCGGCGTCGGCGTCCAAGGACAGCTGACCGACAGGCAGGCAAGCAGGAGGGCGCGCCCGTGAACGGGCGCGCCCTCCGTTCGTTCGGGCCGCTCAGTCCAGCCAGTGGCGACAGCCGATGCTGATCAGCCGCATACGGCGGCTCGCCAGCCGGGTCACCCGGAGGCGCTCCTCCTCCGTCTCGTCCAGGGCCGCCAGGAACAGTGAGGCGGTCACCAGCATCTGATCGACGTACAGGCCCGCGAGCATCAGCCGGTCGTCGTCGGTCCACCCATGGGTCTCCGGCCGCTTGGCCAGTTCGCCGCGCACCTCCTCGGTGAACCGGGCCAGTTGCCCCTGGATGGCGTCCCGCACCGGCTGGACCCCGCTGTGCCGTTCGCGCGCGATGAATCTGACGTGCGCGGGGTACGCGTCCACGTGGCGGGCGATCAGATCGACGGCGCGCTCGATGAGTTCGTCGCTGTCGCCCACCGCCGACATCAGGTCCCCGAGGACCGGGTGCAGACTGCCGAGCACCTCATCGACCAGCGCGACACCGAGGTCCGCGGTCGACCGGAAGTGCCGGTAGAACGCGGTGGGGGCGACGCCCACGGCCCGGGTGACCTCGCGAAGTCCCAGGCTGCTGAGGCTCTGCTCCTCCAGCAGACCGAGCGCGGCGTCCATGAGTGCCTGCCGGGTCCGCTGCTTCTGGACCTGCCGGATGCCGAGAGTGTGACTCATGCCATGCAGTTAACAACTGTTCTCCGTAATTGCAAAGCCGGACGACGCGCTAGACTTGGCAGTCAGTGAACAGTTGTAACCACAACCGTTCACCCAGCCGTGACGAACGCGACTCGTGACGAATCCATCGTGACGAACGGTCCGAAACGGCGAACCGAAACGACGATCCGAAACGCGATCCGAAACGAGAGGCGAATCCGCCATGTTGTTCCTCGTCGCCGCGCTCCTGCTGCTGGGTGTCGTCCTGGGCACCGTCGCCCATGTGCCGCTGGCCGTCTCGTCCGCCCTGGCGGCCGGTATCGCCCTCTGGCTGGCGGCCTTCGCGTACCGCGAGCGCCACGCCCGCCACAGCCGCACCACCGACTGACCGTCCGTCCACGACCGTCCGTCCACGACCGACCGTCCGTCCACCGCCGGACGGCTTTCCCCGAGAGCTCGTTGGGAGCAGACCGACCATGCAACTCACCGCAGCACGTCAGCAGGCCGGGACCACCGCCACCCGCACCGGCGGCCGAGGCCGGGACGCCGACGGCATGGCCGTCGCCTCCTTCGTCCTCGGCCTGCTCGGTCTCCTCGTCCTGAACCTCTTCCTCGGCCCCATCGCCGTCGTCCTGGCCGCGGTCGCTCTGAAGCGGGGCACGACCAGGCGGGGCCGCGCCTTCCTGGGCCTGGGTCTGGGCATCGCCGACCTCGTGATCCTGGCCACCCTGATGGAGACGACGAACACGGTGTCCTGGAGCTTCTGAGAGCCGAGAAGTCCCTGGTCGACACCGTGGGCAAGCGTTCCGCGGGCCGGAACGGATCGGTGCCGCCGACAGCTCCGGGCGCCTTACGGCCAAGTCCCCGAGCACCCCGAGGCCACCCGCACGGGGCCCCGTAGAATCGGCTCACCATGGCTTACCTCGACCACGCGGCGACCACCCCGATGCTCCCCGAGGCGGCAGAGGCCCTGACCGCCCAGCTGAGCGTCACCGGCAACGCCTCTTCGCTGCACGCCTCCGGCCGCCGAGCGCGGCGCACCGTCGAGGAGGCCCGCGAAACCCTCGCCGAAGCCCTCGGAGCCCGCCCCAGCGAGGTGGTCTTCACCTCCGGCGGCACCGAGGCCGACAACCTCGCCGTGAAGGGCCTGTACTGGTCCCGTCGCGACACCGACCCGGCCCGCACCCGCGTCCTCGCCAGCCCCGTCGAGCACCACGCGGTCCTCGACGCCGTCCACTGGCTCGGCGAACACGAGGGCGCCACCGTCGAGTACCTCGCGGTCGACCCGTACGGCAGGGTCCACCCGGACACCCTCCGTGCGGCCATCGCCCGCAACCCCGACGACGTCGCCCTGGCCACCGTGATGTGGGCCAACAACGAGATCGGCACGATCCTCCCGGTCCGCGAACTCGCCGACGTGGCACAGGAGTTCGGCGTCCCGCTGCACGCCGACGCGGTCCAGGCCTTCGGTCAGGTTCCGGTCGACTTCGACGCCTCCGGCCTCGCCGCCATGACCGTCTCCGGCCACAAGATCGGCGGCCCGTACGGCATCGGCGCGCTGCTGCTGGGCCGCGAGTACAGCCCCGTACCCGTGCTGCACGGCGGCGGCCAGGAGCGCCACGTCCGCTCCGGCACCCTCGACGTCCCGGCCATCGCCTCCTTCGCGGTGGCCGGCCGGCTCGCCGCCGAGCAGCACGAGTGGTTCGCCCGGGAGATCGGCGCCCTGCGCGACGCCCTGGTCGAGGCGGTCCGTACGGCGGTGCCGGACGCGATCCTGGGCGGTGACCCGGCCCCGGCGGGACGCCTCCCGGCCAACGCGCACTTCACGTTCCCCGGTTGTGAGGGCGACTCCCTGCTCCTGCTGCTCGACGTCCAGGGCATCGAGTGCTCCACGGGTTCCGCCTGCACCGCCGGCGTCGCCCAGCCCAGCCATGTCCTCCTCGCCACCGGCACCGACCCCGACCTGGCCCGCGGCACCCTCCGCTTCTCCCTCGGCCACACCTCCACGGAGGCGGACGTGGAGGCGGTCGCCAAGGCGATCGGCCCGGTGGTGGAACGCGCCCGCAACGCGGGCCTCAGCTGAAGAACCACGCCTGGCACCTGAGTCGACGGCGGGGCCGCGGTCACCGAGTCCGCGGATACGCGACCCCGCCGTCGTCCTGGAGCTCCCCCGGCCCAGAGCGTCAGACGCTGCAGCCCGACGTCGGCACGATCCGAACGGCGGGCCCTAGCTCTCCATCACCATGAGGCCGGCCATCATGCCCTCGTCCTCGTGCTGGAGGAGGTGGCAGTGGAGCATGTACATGTACGTGTCGTCCGCGAAGTCGGTGAACTCCATGGCGATCTTGATGGAGCCGCCGCCGACCACCTCGTAGGTGTCGAACCAGCCGAGATCGACTCCGGTCGGTTCCTCGCCGTTGATCTCGATCAGCTGGAACGGCACGTCGTGCAGATGGAACGAGTGCTCCAGCATCGTGTTGTTGGTGATCGTCCAGATCTCCTGGGAGCCGAGCGTCGTCATGATCGTCGCCATGGAGTCCATGGTGGTGCCGACCGCCCCGTTGATCGCCATCTCCAGGCCGTCCTGGTCGAGGGTGATCTCGCGGGCCGTGAAGCCCGACGTGTCGTACCGCTCGATCGTGTTGAGCGAGGACGGCAGGTCGTCCGGGCTGTCCGAGGCGTCCGGGGTGACGGTGAGGAAGTCGTACGTACCGCTGCCGCCACGGACCCACCCGGTCGTGATGACGGCCTGCAGCGTGACCGCGTCGCCGAGGTCCATGACGAACTCGGCGCGCCCGCCCGCCACCAGCCGGATGGACTTCACCTCGGTGGCCTCGGTGAGGTAGCCCTGCTCGGTGGCGACCTGGGTGAGCGTGCCGCCGTCGCCGCGCTGGACGGTGATGATGTCGGACGGCGAGGCGTTGAGCACCCGGAACCGGGTGCGGGTCTTGGCGGCGGTGAACGTGAGCGTGGTGTCGTCCACGTTCGTGCCGTTGCACAGCAGCGGAAAGCTGAGGGTGTTGCGCAGATAGCCGTTCAGGTCGTACTTGATGTCGCCCGCGGCGTCGGTGGCCAGGCACTGCAGGACGATCGGGATGTCGTCGACGCCGTACTCGCTGGGCAGCGCGGCGGACGCGTCGGTCTCGTCCTCCACGATGATCAGACCGGCCAGACCGTGCACGACCTGCTCGGCCGTGGTGCCGAGCGCGTGCGGGTGGTACCAGAGCGTCTTGGCCTCGTCGAGGATCTCGAAGGTGGGGGACCAGGTCTCCCCGGCGGCGAAGGCGTTCTGCGGGCCGCCGTCCATGTCGGGCGGGATGTGCGCGCCGTGGAAGTGGACGCTGGTGTCGGCGTCGAGGTCGTTGGTGATGTTCAGCAGGACCGTGGAGCCGGTGGTCCACTTCATGGTGGGGCCGAGGTACGACCCGTTGTAGCCGGCGGTGTCGCTGGTGACACCGCTGAGGATCTCGTGGGTGCCGGTCCGGGCGGTCAGTGTGAACGTGGTGGTGCCGTCGGAGGTGGTGCCCTCCAGGAGGTCCGGGATGTTCAGCGAGGCGGTGTTCGTCGCGGCGCCCGCCTTGTTGCCCTTCGCGTCGGTCAGCAGCGAGAAGGTCGTACCGGCCACCGCGACCGCCGCCAGCCCGGCCCCCGCCATACCGCCGAGGAACCTGCGGCGGTGCAGTCCCTTGCCCTTGCGGTGTTCGCCCTTGGGGTGACCTGCCGTGCCGGTGGTGGGCTCCATGTTGTTCGTCATGAGCCGGGATGTTTGACCTGAGGACTGTGCGAAGACTGGGCCGAAATTAGGAGCGGGCCGAGCGGGCTGTGAGATCGCGGTGAGTGGCGAGCTTCCTCAACTCCTGCGTGAAGAGGGTGGGTTGAGGCCGCCGCAGGTCGAGTCCGTGGCGCGGGACGTATCGGACGGCTGCTGGGCGGACAGCTCCCGCCGGACATGTTCGTGTGATGCGTGCCACATTCCGGCTGGTCTGTGCCGCCGCTGTCCCGGCCCTCTCGCACCGCTGTGACCTGACTGTCCGCACCCGCCGCTGCGACGGCTGTCGGGGTCGGCCGGGCGGCGGGTTCAGGTGGGCGGCGGGGTCAGGTGGGCGTCGAGGTCTGGGCGGCGGCCGCCGCGCGCACCAGCTTCATGTAGCGGTCCCAGTCCCAGCCCTCGCCGGGGTCGGTGTGGTCCGTTCCCGGGACCTCGACGTGGCCGAGGATGTGCTCGCGGTCGACAGGGATGTCGTACCGCGCGCAGACACGGGCCGTCAGCCGCGCGGAGGCCTCGTACATCTCGGCGGTGAAGTCCTCGGGGCGCTCGACGAAGCCCTCGTGCTCGATGCCGACACTGCGCTCGTTATAGTCCCGGTTGCCCGCGTGGTACGCCACGTCCAGCTCGCGGATCATCTGCGTGACGTGGCCGTCTTTGCGCACGATGTAGTGCGCCGCCGCGCCGTGCTCCGGGTCCTGGAAGACCTTCACGGCACTGTCGAAACTCCCCTGGGTGACATGGATGATCACCATGTCTATGCCGAAGTCGTCCGGCCGGTCCGCCAGCCGCCAGTTCGCGTCCGACGCCGAGACCCACTTCGCACCCGTGTAGTCGACCTCGCCCTCCTTGCGCGGTTTCGCGACACCGGGCACCCGCCACCACGCGCGCTTCAGCTCGTCCCTGGCCACGACGGCCGTACCGACGGCGGCCACGGCCGTGCCGATGAGCAGCGCCCGACGTCCGACGCGCCGGTCCCCGTCCCCACCCGTGCCCCCGGAAGCGCCGCCCTTTGATGCCCTTCTGGTGCCCACGTTGATGCCTTTCTGGTGCCCACGAGAGCGTCAACGGATACTCGCGGGCTTCGGTTCCCGGCGCCCCGTACCCTGGAGGGGTTATGACTGAGACCTCACAGCCCCGCCCCCTTCGCGTACTCGCCGCCATGTCCGGCGGAGTCGACTCCGCCGTGGCCGCCGCCCGCGCGGCCGAAGCCGGGCACGACGTGACGGGCGTCCACCTCGCCCTCTCCGCGAACCCGCAGTCGTTCCGCACGGGCGCGCGTGGCTGTTGCACCATCGAGGACTCGCGCGACGCCCGCCGCGCCGCCGACGTCATCGGCATCCCCTTCTACGTGTGGGACCTCGCCGAGCGCTTCCGCGAGGACGTCGTCGAGGACTTCGTCGCCGAGTACGAGGCCGGCCGCACCCCGAACCCCTGCCTGCGCTGCAACGAGAAGATCAAGTTCGCGGCCCTGCTCGACAAGGCCCTCGCCCTCGGCTTCGACGCCGTCTGCACGGGCCACTACGCCCAGGTGATCGTGAACCAGGACGGCACCCGCGAGCTGCACCGCGCCTCCGACATGGCCAAGGACCAGTCGTACGTCCTCGGCGTGCTCGACGACAGGCAGCTCGCCCACGCCATGTTCCCCCTCGGCGACACCGTCACCACCAAGGACGAGATCCGTGCGGAGGCCGAGCGCCGGGGCCTCGCGGTCGCCAAGAAGCCCGACTCCCACGACATCTGCTTCATCGCGGACGGCGACACCCAGGGCTTCCTCGCCGACCGGCTGGGCCGCTCCGAGGGCGACATCGTCGACGAGTCCGGCAACGTCCTGGGCACCCACGAGGGCGCGTACGGCTACACCATCGGTCAGCGCAAGGGCCTGCGCATCGGCACCCCCGCCCCCGACGGCAAGCCGCGCTACGTCCTCGACATCTCCCCGGTGGACAACACGGTGACCGTCGGCCCGGCCGCCGCCCTCGACGTGGACGCCCTGACCGCGATCAGGCCCCGCTGGTGCGGCGCGGCCCCCACCGGCCCCGGCACCTACACCGCCCAGCTCCGTGCCCACGGCGGCGAGACGGAGGTCCGCGCCGAGCTGGTCGACGGCACCCTGGAGGTCACCTTCACGGAGCCCGTCCGCGGCGTGGCACCCGGCCAGGCGATCGTCCTGTACGACGACACGCGGGTCGTGGGGTCGGCGACGATCGCGTCGACGGTAAGGGCGAAGGCCGGGGTGGCCTAGAAAAGATCTTCGGGGCTGGCCCCGGACCCGCCGCCGTCATAGGCTTCTCTCGCGGATCGTCCGCAAGGGTTAGTGAACGACGGGGCCGCCTCCCCGTCCGCCAGGAGGTCGAGGGTGCTCCTCCGTTTCCGGGTGGCGAACCACCGCTCGATCCGTGACGAGTGCGAGCTGTCGCTGATCGGCGCCGGGCTCAAGGAAGGCACCGCTCGGGACACCGGAATCGAGTATGACCACCGGCCGGTTCCGGGGCTCTCCGTCCTGGGTGTCTTCGGCGCCAACGCGTCGGGCAAGACCAATCTGCTCAGCGCCATGACGGCCATGCGGGACGCCGTACGCACCTCTTTCGCGGACTGGCCGAAGTCGCCGGGCGTCCCCCGTCAGCCCTTCAAACTCGACCGCAAGAGCGCCGACGAAACGACCCTCTTCGAGGTCGACCTCGTCCTGGGCCATCACCGCAAGATCCGCTACACCTACGGTTTCGAGCTGTCCGACGAGCGCGTCGAGGCCGAGTGGCTGCACGCCTACCCCGACGGCGAACGTCAGGTCTGGTTCGACCGGGAGGCGGGCCGGCCGGCGGCCGAGGGCCCCGAGTTCGTCTTCGAGGGCGACGGCATCGCCGAGAATCGCCGCGACGACCTGGTTCGGTACACGCGATCCGACGCGCTGTTCCTCTCCACCGGAGCCACCCTCAACGACCCCGTGCTGTCGGCGCTGCACCGCTGGTTCCTCGACAACCTGTGGCTGGTCACGCCGGGCGAGGACATCACGGGGCGTACGACGTTCACCCAGCGGATGCTGACCGAGAAGAGCGCGAAGAACACGGAGCGCGCCTACCGCGAACGGATCCTCCAACTCCTCGCCATCGCCGATCTGGGTATCACCGGCATCGACGTCGATCCCGAGTCCGGAGGCATCCGGCTCAGGCACCGCACCCCGGACGGCGGGGATGTCCCGCTGGAGTTCCTGCGCGAGGAGTCGTTCGGCACGCACGCCTGGTTCGCGTTCCTCGGCCCCATGCTCACGGTGCTGGACAACGGTACGACGCTGCTGGTCGACGAACTCGACTCCAGCCTCCATCCCACCCTCGCCGCCGAGGTCGTACGGATCTTCCAGGACCCGAAGGCCAATCCGAACAACGCCCAGCTCGTCTTCACGACGCATGACGCGACCCTGCTCGGCAGCGCCGTACTCGACCGTCCACTGGACCGGGAACAGGTGTGGATCGCGGCGAAGGAGCGTTCGGGGGCGACCAGCGTCTATCCCGTCACCGCCGCCCACCCGGCAGAGGACGAAGACCTGGAGAGCGGATACCTACGAGGCCGCTACGGCGGTGTACCGCGCGTCGGCGCGGGAGCGATCGCTCGTGAACTGTCCTGGCAGGAGGCGAAGGAAACAGCGTGAGCAGGCGGGGCGGACGGCAGCAGGACAACGGTGTCGGCGGGGCGGGAGAGACGGAAGGCGAGGGAGGGGCCGGGACGTCACGGAGGCGCAGGGGGAGCAGGGACGACCGGTTCGCGCCGGTCCCGTACCGGCCGCCGGTCTCGAAGGAGCAGCGGGTCCTCTTCGTCGCCTGTGAGGGCGAGGTCACCGAGCCGCAGTACCTCGACCACCTCAACTCCCGCTACGGGGACGGCGGGGACGGGGAGCGGCAGCCGTTCCTGATCCACCCGATCAGCGCGAAGAACGGTCTCATCCCCTCCAGGACCGTCGCCGCCGTGCGCGACCTCAAGCAGGCCGAGGGCGAGGAGGCGTGGGTCCTGTTCGACAGGGACGAGCATCACGACATCCCGAAGGCGCTCAGGGAAGCCGCCGCGGCCAACGTCCAGGTGTGCTTTTCGCACCCGTCCTTCGATTTGTGGCTGCTGCTGCACTTCCAGGCGATGAGCGGGCGGCAGAGCGGCAGCAACAAGGACATCGTAAAGAAGCTGCGGGCGGCGCACCCGGCGTACAAGTCCTTCGACGTGAAGAACGACAAGAGCGTCAAGGGCGATCGACGCGACGCGCTGGACGAACATGACGCCGCGAAGAAGGCGGTCGCCCACGCCAGAAGCCTGGTCAACCAGTGCGAGCACGGCGGCTGCAAGGCCGACAACCGTAAGCCCAAGCCCGTGCCGCGCGGCAGCGTCCCGGAGTCCGACAGGAAGTGGGCCGCCCGCTCCGGACACGCGGAGGACTGCCCCGTCCTCAAGCGGGACCCGTCCACCGACGTGTGGCGGCTGCTGGTCAGCCTCGGCATCGTGGACGACCGGTCGAGGTAGCCGTCCGCATGGCCGAAAGGCGCCGGTCCGACGGTTACCGCCCGCACCGGCCCGCCGTCTAGGCTGCCCTGGCACGATCGATCGACCTCCCGTCCCCCACTCTCCACCGAAGGACCGGCGCGTGGCCCGCATCACCCTTCCCCAGTTGGAGCGGCACCTCTTCGCCGCCGCCGACATCCTCCGCGGCCGGATGGAACCCTCCGACTACCGGGACTACATCTTCGGGTTGCTCTTCCTCAAACGGGCCTCGGACGAGTTCCAGCCCGCATGGGAGCGTACATATCAGCAGCGGCTGAAGGAGACGGGCAGCGAGACGAAGGCCCTGCAACGGGCCGACAACCCCGAGTTCTACACCAACGTCTTCTTCGTCCCGCCGCGTGCCCGCTGGTGGAAGGGCCCGCACGTGCTCGACCCCGACGAGCCCGAGGTGACCGTCCCCGGGATCGAAGCGCTCACTGCCGAGACCAAGGGACCCGACGGCAAGGTCGTGCAGGCCGGCGAGTACCTCGACAAGGCGCTCGCGGCGCTCCAGGAGGGCAACTCGCGGCTGACCGGCGTCGCCTCCCACATCGAGTTCAACGCGGTGGTCGGCAACAAGCCGCGCTTCACCGCCAACGAACTGCTGTCCCTGATCCGGCACTTCAGCATCTACCGGCTCCGCAACGAGGACTTCGAGTTCCCCGACATGCTGGGCGCGGCCTACGAGTACCTGCTCGGCCGGTTCGCGGACAGCGCGGGCCAGAGCGGCGGCGAGTTCTACACCCCGCGTTCGGTCGTCCGGATGCTGGTGCGTCTGCTCGACCCGCAGCCCACCGAGAGCGTCTACGACCCCTGCATGGGCTCCGGCGGCATGCTCATCGCGGCCCGCGAGTACGTCGAGGAGCACGGCGGCAACCCCGACGAGCTGGGCATCAACGGCCAGGACCGCAACCCCGCGTCCTGGTCCATGGCGAGCATGAACATGGTGCTGCACGGCATCCGCAAGTTCGACCTGCACCACGGCGACACCCTCACCGAGCCGCTCCACCTCGACGCCGGCAAACGCCTGCTCACGTTCGCCAAGGTCCTCTCCAACCCGCCCTTCTCCCAGCCCTACGACCAGCAGGCGGTGGCCGCCGCCGACGGCGTGCACGGCACGCGGATGAAGTGGGGCTGGGCGCCGGAGAAGGGCAAGAAGGCCGACCTGATGTTCGTCCAGCACATGATCTCGGTGCTGGCGCGCAACGGCGTGGTCGCCGTCGTCATGCCCCACGGGGTGCTGTTCCGTGGCGGCAAGGAGAAGGACATCCGCGAGGAGCTGCTGCGCGACGACTGCGTGGAGGCCGTGATCGGCCTGGGCCCCAACCTCTTCTACGGCGTCGGTATCCCCGCCTGCGTGCTCGTACTCCGGCGCCCACGTGAGAAGCCAGACGCGGAGCGGCGCAAGAAGGTCCTCTTCATCAACGCCGACCGCGAGTTCACGGTGGGCCGCAACCAGAACGAGCTGGGCCCCGAGCACGTCGAGAAGATCGTCACGGTGTTCAAGGACGGGCGCGAGCTGTCGGGCTACTCGCGGTTCGTCGGGGTGGACGACCTCCTTGCCGAGGGCGCCAACCTCAACATCCGCCGCTGGGTGGACAACTCGCCCCCGCCGGAGCCGCAGGACGTACGGGCCCACCTGTACGGGGGCGTACCGGTCGCGGAGATCGCGGCGAGGTCCGGGCTCTTCGGCGCGTACGGGGTGGACGCGTCGACCCTGTTCGCGGAGCGCGAGGCTGACCCCGCGTACTACGACTTCCTGCCCGAAGGCCCCGAGACCACGGTGGGGCGCATCGCCGAACTGGCGGCGGCGAAGGAGACGGAGCTGCGGACCGCGTACGCGGCCTGGTGGGAGGAGGGCTCGAAGCTCTTCGCCCAGCTGGCCGAGGACCGCCGTCTGATGGACCTGCGCTCCGGCCTCCTGGACGGCTTCATCAAGGCGATCGGCGCGGTCGGCGTACTGGACGAGTACCGCACGGCGGGCATCGTCGCTGACTGGTGGACGCAGTCCCGTTATGACATGAAGGCCCTGGCGGCGGGCGGTTTCGCCCGGGTCCTCGAAGGCTGGGTGGACTCGACTGAGGCGATCGTCCGACCGGCGGAGGGCGCGGTGATCACGGGCACCTCGCGCAGGCAGTCGGTGTCGGTGACCGACCGCCGCCGGGCGATGGACCAGCCGGTCGTACGCCACCTCATCCCCGAGTTCCTCGATCAGTACGCGGTCGTGGAGGCGGAGGTCGCGGCGGCGGACGCGGCCTACAAGGAGGCGCTGGACGCGCTGGCGGCGGCGAAGCCGGCGGAGGACGGCGAGGAGGAGGCCGACGCGGTGGACACCGCCGAGTCGGCCGAGCCGGTGTCGGACGAGGAACTCGCCCGTCTGGAGCGCGAGCTGGCGGTCTGCCGGAAGGCACGTACGGCGGCGACGAAGAAGCGCAAGGCGCTGGACGACTTGTTCCTGAAGAACCTCAAGGATAAGGCCACGGATGTCCTGAAGGACGAGGGGCGGACTCAGGAAGTCGTCCTGGACGTCCTGAACGAGGACATCTCCGGGCGCGTGGACGCGGCGTTCGCGGTGGGGCGGCGGGAGCTGGTGGCGGTCTTCCGCCGGTGGGCCGAGAAGTATGCGGTGTCGCTGAGCGAGCTGGAGGGGGCTGGCGCGGAGGCTCAGGGGGAGCTGGGGGAGTGGCTGGAGGGGTTGGGCTATGGGCGGTGAAAGCGGCTACACGCACCTGGTCCGACTGGGGTCTGTGCTCGCCGAGAAGCCGAGGAACGGGTACTCACCGAAGGACGTTTCGGAATGGACCGGGCTTCAGGCTCTTGGCTTGGGGTGCCTTACAGTGAACGGCTTCGCTCCAGTGCAGCTGAAAAACGTTCCGGACACGCCCGTAGCGCGCCGCTGTGTGCTTGCTGATGGGGACGTACTCATCAGCCGGGCCAACACTAGAGAGTTTGTTGGGCTTGCTGGTCGATACGCGGGTACCGGCGACCCATGTATCTACCCCGACCTCATGATGCGGCTGCGCCCGACCGAGACACGGTGCCTTCCCTCCTACCTTGAGATTGTTCTCGGGTCGCACACGGTACGTAAAGCTGTGCGGGCCGGGGCACGAGGCACGAGCGACAGCATGGTCAAGATCAGTGCGGCGTTGGTCGAGGGGCTTAAAATCCCACTGCCGTCGCTGGACCGACAGCGCCGGATTGTCGCCGCGTACGACGCCTTCGAGCGGCGGATCAGGGAGTTGGAAGGGCTGCTCAGCAAACTGCGATTCGCCGAGCAGGCCTTGTCAGCCGAGGTCTTGTCGCGAGGCAGCGAGTGGGACGAGGTTCCGCTGAAGACCGTCGCAACTGTCGCCGCCGGGGTGACCCTCGGGTCAGAGCCCGTTGGTGCCGGAACCGTCGAACTGCCGTATCTGCGTGTCGCCAACGTTCTCGACGGGAGTATCGACACAACTGACGTCAAGCGGGTCCGGATTCTCCGTGCTCAGTACGAGCGGTACGCCCTGAAGAAGGGCGACCTGCTGCTCACCGAGGGCGGGGACCTCGACAAACTCGGCCGGGGCGCGGTCTGGGACGGACGTATCGAGGCCTGCCTTCACCAGAACCACGTGTTCCGGGTCCGCTGCGGGGAGCGGCTGTCGTCGGACTTCCTCGCGCTGTACACGGCGTCGCCCGCAGGTCGTGCCTACTTCCAGCGAGTTGGCAAGCAGACCACGAACCTCGCATCGATCAACTCGACGCAGGTGAAGGCCATGCCCGTTCCGGTGCCTCCGCTGGATGAGCAGGAGCGGCTACTCGGGCCGATCCATGCGGCACGAAGGCGCTCCGAGGCGTCGAAGAAGCAGATCGCCAAGCTGAGGACCGTTCAGCGGGCGGTGGTTGAGGACCTGCTGGTGGGGCAGGCCGGGAGTTCCGCTACGTGAGCTGATCCGCCTTGACGCTCCGCATCAGAGCCCTCAGCGCAGCCCGGTCCGTGGTCAGAACGCGGGCCGGGCTCTCGCCTTCCCTGACAGCGATGCTCTCCGGAGTCGGCGCGGCTATCTCGACGCAGTTGTTGCCGCCTTCCCCGGAGAAGGACGACTTCAACCAGCTCAGCTCCGACAAGACCTGCTCCCTTTCACATCTCTTTGGTGATCGAATGGATGAATTCGGCTGACTTATTCGGAGTCAACGCCGCCCGCTCAGCCAAGTCCAGACGCTGGCGGAAGTTCTCCAACTGGGTTGGCGAGTCGAAGAACAACGGTCCGGCCGGTGAGTCCATGTGCACCGTGTCCAAGTGCGGGTTGTCCGCCGCCGCGTACAGGACGGCGTCTCCCACCGTCGGAAAGCCTCCGTTGGTGAACGGGATCACCAGCAAGGTCACGTTGTCACGCTCGTTCTCGTCCAGCAAGTGATGAAGTTGGGCACGTGCCACGTCCCGGCCGCCCAACTGCATCCGCAGAGCGGCTTCGTGGATGATCCCGATATAGGGCACCGGCTTGTCTCCCTTCACAACGCGCTGCCGGGCGAGCCGGTGTGCGATGCGCAACTCGACCTCCAGGCGAGGAAGCTTTGGTACGACGAGATCGAAGATCGCTCTGGCGTGGTCCTCGGTATGGAACAACCCCGGGAGGTGCGAGGTCTGCACGGTGCGCAGGTGTACGGCGTAGTGCTCGATCTCGGAGATGTCGAGATGCCCCGGAGGTACTTTGCCCCGGTACTCGTCCCACCAGCCCGGCTTGCGGCCGCCCGTCATCGCGGCCAACGTGTCGATCAGAGCTTCGTCGTTGCACTCGTAGATGCTGACCAGCCTGCGTAGGCGTTCCTCGCCGATGCCGTAACGCCCTGCCTCGATGTTCGAGATGTTGGTGCGATCCGTACCCAGTGCGCCAGCCGCGGCGGGGGCGGACATGCCGACTGCTTCGCGGAGTCGCCGCAACTCCAGGCCCAATCGGCGCTGTCGGATTGTCGGGGTGTTCGGTGCCATCAGGGCCCTCCTTGCTCGCGCACAGTGTGCCGATGGTGGCGCTCCGAGTCCATCTCGCAGAAAAACTACACCCGTTCCAGTGAGATGAATGGCACGGGTTAAATTCTCCTCGCTATGGTGTGACTCAGGCCACCCCCGCCCCACCCTCGCGGAAGCACACCGGACCCCCACCGCCCATCCGGAAGGCGGTGAACGCCCCGGCAAAGACACCGCACCGGCCCGGAGCCGGAGGGCATGGCCGCCCCGCGCGATTCACATCCGCGTACTCACCGCAGCCACTCGCACCAACGGAGGTGCCGCGTGACCCGACCCCCCACCGTCCTCACCCCCCACGCCCGCCCCTCCGCCCGGGGCGCCCTCCCCTGCCTG
>NZ_LRTR01000664.1 GCF_001550375.1 Streptomyces europaeiscabiei
TGGGATCGGGTCGTCGCGGTGGCGGTGCCGACGGCCGGGCTGCTGTTCTTCCCCCGTGCGGTTCCCAACTCCGTGGGCCGCGTGGGCAGTCTGGTGGAGACGTTCCTGCCCTGGCTCGGCCTGGTGGCCGTGGTGCTGCTCGGCCTGGGGCTGCTGCACCGCTCGGCGGTCGCGCTGCTGGCGCTCCTGCTGCCGGTGGCTGCCTGGACGTACGGCTTCGGCGGGCTGCTGCTGCCCGGCGAGCACCCCGGCGCGCGCGATCTGGTCGTGGTGCAGCACAACGTCAGCGACGAGAACACCGACCCGGCGGGTACGGCCCGCGCCCTGGCCGACGCCGGGCCCGATCTCATCGCGCTGGAGGAACTGGTGCCCACGGCGCTGCCTGCCTACGAGAGGACCCTCGCCCCGGGCTACCCGTACCACGCGGTCCGGGGCACCGTCGGACTCTGGTCGAGGCATCCGCTCACCGCCGCCCGGCTGGTGGACATCAAACCCGAGGGGATCGAGGAGGAGTGGAGCCGAGGGCTGCGGGCGGTGGTGCGTACCCCGCGCGGCGAGGTCGTGGCGTACGTCGCGCACCTGCCCTCGGTCCGAGTCGGGGCGGGCGGACTCGCCTCGCGGTGGCGTGACGAGAGCGCCGTCCTGCTCGGCAGGGCCGTCGCCGCCGAGAAACGGAACCCGGTGATCCTGCTGGGCGACCTCAACGGCACGGTCGACGACCGTGGGCTGGCGCCCCTGACCGCACGGATGAACGTGGCGGAGCGGGGTTTCGCCTTCAGCTATCCGGCCGGGCTTGCGCTGACCCGGATCGACCAGGTCATGGCCCGCTCCGCGGCCGTCGCGGACATCCGTACCCTGCCCGCGACCGGCAGCGACCATCTGCCGGTCGCCGCCCGCGTCACCCTGGACTGACCACCGGCCCGATGGACTCCAGCGTCGGCACGACCTGCTCGATCGAGCCGTCCGGCGCGAACACCAGCCGGTCAAGGGTGGATTCACGGCGCATGCCGTCGCCGCGCGGAGTGCCGGGGCCGGGAATCGCGAACCGGTGGTAGCAGATGAACCAGTCGTCGGTGCCGGGGACGTTCACGACCGTGTGGTGGCCCGTGGCGAGGATTCCGTACTCCGGACGCTTCCGCAGGATGACGCCCTTCTTCGTCCACGGACCGAGCGGCGAGGGCCCGGTCGCATAGGCGACGCGGTAGTCCTCGCTGCGGGTGTCGTCCTCCGACCACATGAAGTAGTAGACGCCCCGCCGCTTGATGACGAAGGCGCCCTCGCGGAAGTCGTCCGGGGTGAACCGTCGTACCAGCACCGGGTCGAAGGACACCATGTCCTCGTTGAGCGGTACGCCGTACGCCTCGCCGTTGCCCCAGTAGAGATAGGCCGTGCCGTCGTCGTCCTTGAAGACGGCGGGGTCGATCATCTGGCCCGCGAAGTCGTCGCGCCCGATGAGCGGCCGGTCCAGGGCGTCCCGGAAGGGGCCGGTCGGGCTGTCCGCGACGGCCACTCCGATCTGCTGGTCCGCGCAGAAGTAGAAGTAGTACGCCCCCTCGCGCTCCCCGGCGGCCGGCGCCCAGGCGTAGCGGTCCGCCCAGCTCACGTCGGACTCCAGGTCGAGAACGACTCCGTGGTCCTCCCAGGTGACCAGGTCGTCGGAGGAGTACACCTCGAACCGAGTCCCGCCCCAGCCCTCGAAGCCGTCCGTCGTCGGATAGATGTAGTAACGGCCGTCGAACTCCTGGATGTTGGGGTCGGCATGCAGCCCCGGAAGCAGTGGGCTGCGCATGTGCACGGCCTCGACGGTCCAGGTGCGTACGGTCCCGTCGGCCGTCATGACCGTGTACGGCCGCGGGGTGCGGAAGTCGCGCGGGGTGCCGGAGGGCGGGTCGATGCGGGCGTCCGCCGACACATCGAACTCCGGTGCCAGGCCGTCGAGTTCGGTGCCCGGATACAGGGGCAGGACGACCTTCGAGGCCAGGTCGTCCACGATCGCGTACGCCTTCGGGCCTCCGGGGACGGTGGCGTCGACGACCGACGCCTTCGGCGCGTAGGCGGCGAGGAGGCGCTCGTACTCGGCCCGCGTCACCGGCAGCACCGAACCGTGCCGGGCGCCGGGCGGCAGCGCGAAGCCCTCGCAGGGTGTCCATGTACCGGAGCCGAGGTCGTCGGTCTCGAAGGGGACATAGCCGCGCCCGCTGAACTCGTCGATGAACAGGTACCACTTGTGGTCGTCGGTGTTCGACCGGAAGACGATCGGCCCCTCGCCCTGCTCGACGACCCCCTGCCCGATCCGGTCGGCGACGAAGGCGTACGAGGTGTCGCGCAACCCGGCCGACTTCTCGACCGTGATGAATTTGCCGCCGGGCGCGGCGGGGGAGTTGCCGCGCTCGTCCTTGGTGAACCGGTAGTAGACGCCGCCGTGGCGGACGACGGTCGAGTCGATGACCGAGTGGCCGGGGTCGTTCCAGAGCCGGGGTTCACTGAAGACGCGGAAGTCCCGGGTGGTCGCGTACAGCATCCTGTTGTGGGTCTCGGCGGTGTGGTCCGGGGCGTCCTCGGCGTACACCTTCGACGCCCAGAAGACGACGTACGCGCCGAGGCCGGGGTCGTAGCACGCCTCGGGTGCCCAGACGTTGCCGGCGGTGTCGGGCGCGACGCGCACGAGACGGCGGTCGGTCCAGTGCACCAGGTCGGTGCTCTCCCAGACCATGAGCGAGGTACTGCCGGTGCGCTGCACCTGCTCCCAGTCGCCGTCGCGCTCGCCGTGCATCCTGAGGTCGGTGGCGATCAGGTAGAAGCGGTCGCCCTCCGGTGCGCGGACCACGAACGGATCGCGCAGTCCCCGTGTGCCGAGGTCCGAAGTGAGCACCGGGGCGCCGCCGTTGAGTTCACGCCAACGCAACGGGTCGTCGCCCCGGCTCAGCGCGAACCTGACCTGCTCGCCGTCCGGGCTGCCCTCGCCGGTGAAGTAGGCGAAGACGTATCCGGCGTACTCTCGCAAGCCGACCTCCAGTGCTGCGACCTTTTGACGTTTCCTGTTGGAAACCCGTCGAAGAGTGTTGCTATCTGCGGCGAGCGGCGTCAATCGGCACGGGGCTCCGGAGCGGTATCGAAAGTTTCGACGGCGGGGCCTTCCCGCAGGTCGCGGTCGCCTCGGGCGAACAGCGGACCGCCCGGGCACGTCACACGAGCCGAGGTGATCGTGCATACCCGGCGTACGCCTGGAGGCGGCATGCGGGATCCGTGTGTGCCTTTTCGGGAAGGCCGAGGGCGGCACCGGCGACTTCCGGGTCCTGCCCTGGAACCCCGACTTCGTGGAGCAGGGCGCACCGGTCGCGGCCGCGTGGTCAGCCCTCCAGTCGGCGCAGCCGTTCCGCGTCACAGGTGCGGGGGCAGGTGGAACAGGCCTCGGCCGGGCGGATCGTGTAGTAGAGGCAGCAGCCCCTACGGGTGCGGGTGGGGTGTTCGCGGCCGTCACCCGTACGGAGGGAACGGAAGTCGGCGCCGCCGGGAAAGGGTGCGTGGGCGGTGGGGAGGACCGCGGAGGCGGCCCGGACGCCGGCGGCCTCGTCGCCCCGTATGCGGCCCAGGTACCAGAGGCCCGAGACCAGGTCGTCGGAGACCAGACCCCACAGCGCGCGCGAGCCCCGGCGGGTGTACGGGCCGATCGCGTCCAGCACCGGGCCCATGTGGTCCGCGACGGCGGTCCTCAACTCGGATCGCAGGGAATCCTGGTGGGCGACGGCCCGCGCACCGGGCAGCTCCGCCGCCGGGTCGTCCGGCAGGCAGGCGAGGTCGGAGCCGGGCCGGATCTCGAACGCGCCCGTCGCCAGATCCACCCGTATGTCGTCGGGGGCGATGCGGGGCACCCGCCACTCCAGGTACCAGACGCCGCTCATCAGCAGGCCGACCGACCAGGCGTAGTCGTGCAGGGCGCGGGAGGCGGCGACATGCCGGGGCGCGGAGTGGTCGTAGCGGGTTCGGATGCGGGCGGCCTCCGCCTCGACGAAGGCCTCCACGCTCTCCTGGCCGTCCATCAGGCCGACTGTCCGCAGGGCGACTTGGGGTGAGCGCGCGGGACCGGAGGGCTGCCGGTCGGCGGGGCGGCCGGTTCCCGCCACGCGCACGGACAGCGCCTCGGCCACCGCGTCCAGGCGGCGGTAGGCGGCGGAGAGGAGTTCCGGGACGTGCGTGGCGGTGTCGGCCTGGGCGGTTTCCAGGTGGGCCACGGTCATCGGTAACTCCAGAGCGTGAAGGGGTTTGGCAGTCGGAGGAGGTAAGGCTTACCTTAGCTGCAAGATCGCGTGCCGGTGACCAGGCGGGGTGTGAAGTAGTCATGTGCGTCGTTGACCAGCGAAGTTACTTGCGAGTCGATCAAGAGCGGTGTGGATCACAGCGAATCCATAGCTGTTGAAAACTAAAGCATGCCTAACCTAAGCTCACGTTTCGTGACTGCGACCGAACGGGTTGCGCCGACCGGCGTGCCCCCGCGTGCCCTGAGGCACCTGCCCCTGTTCCTCGGCGGAATCGGCGCGCTGGCGCTCTGCGCCGCGCTGAGCCTCGCCCTCGGAGCGCGCTCCGTGCCCCTGTCCACCGTGCTCGACGCACTCTCCGGCCACACGGAGAGCCGGGACGCACTGGTGGTGACGGGGCTTCGGCTGCCGCGCACGGTCATCGGTCTCGCGGTCGGCGCCGCGCTCGGTCTCGCGGGCGCCGTGGCGCAGGGAATCACCCGCAATCCGCTCGCGTCGCCAACCACCCTGGGAATCAACGCGGGTGCGGGCTTCGCGGTCGTCGTCGCCATCTTCGCGCTGAAGCTCACCGACCCCGTCGAGTACGTGTGGTTCGCCTTCGCCGGTGCCGCCGGTGCCGCCGTCCTCGCGCAGGCACTGGCCCGCCGCGCCGGTGACATCGACCCCGTACGGCTCGCCCTGGGCGGCACCGTGCTCCAACTCGTGCTGCTGTCCTGGACGTCGGCGGTCATGCTGGCCAGTCAGCGCACCCTCGACGAGGCACGCTTCTGGCTGGCGGGCTCCATCGCCGGCCGCCCACTCGACACGCTGTGGCCGGTGCTGCCGACCCTCGTGCTCGGCCTGCTGCTCGCCGGCGCCGTCGCGCCCGCCCTCAACGCCCTCGCCCTGGGCGACGACTCGGCCCAGGCGCTCGGCGTACCGGTCACCCGTATCCGGCTCGCCGGTGGCATCGCGGTCGTCCTGCTCGCCGGATCCGCGGTCGCCGTCGCCGGGCCCGTCGCCTTCGTCGGACTCGCCGCACCCCACCTCGTCCGCCCGCTGCTCGGCGGCGACCACCGTCTCCTGATCCCGGGCTGCCTGATCGCCGGCCCCCTGCTCCTGCTGACGGCCGACATCCTCGGCCGCCTGGTCATCCGCCCAGCGGAGCTGGAGGTCGGCATCGTCACCGCCTTCCTCGGCGCCCCGCTGCTCGCCCTGCTCGCCCGGAAGGTCGCCCGATGACGCCGACCTGCAAGGCGGCCGTACGACCGGACACGCGCCGCGCCCCCGGCCGTGCCCGTCTCCTCGCGTACGGCACGACCGGCCTCCTCGCCCTTCTCGCGCTGCTCACCATCTCCGTCTCCACGGGGGAGATGGACATGCCCGCCGCCACCGCGCTCCGGGCGCTGGCCGGGCTCGGCGCTCCGGGCGACGTACTGGTGGTGCAGGAGTTCCGGGCGCCGCGTGCCGTCGCCGCCATCGTGGCCGGTGCCGGTCTGGGCGTGGCGGGCTGTGTCCTGCAGCGGCTGTTCCGCAACCCTCTCGCCTCCCCGGACGTGATGGGCGTGACAGGTGGCGCCTCGCTCGGCGCGGTCGTGCTGCTCGCCGCCGGCGCCTCCCAACTGCTCATCCCCGTCGGCGCGTTGGCCGGTGGCATGCTGGCCGCCCTGCTTCTCGGCGTGTTCGCCTGGCGGTCCGGGCTCGCCGTCACCCGCCTCGTCCTCACCGGCCTCGCCGTCCAGGCGGGACTGGCCGCCGCGGTCAACCTGCTGATCGTGCGCTTTCCGGCCGAGCTGGCGGGCTCGGCGCTCCAGTGGACGACCGGGTCGGTGTACGGCCGCACCTGGACGGAGGTCTGGGGCGCGGGCGCCGCCGTACTGCTCGCCCTGGCCGCCGCGCTGGTCACCAACCGCCGGCTGGCCGTGCTCGACCTGGGCGACGACTCGGCGGGCGCCCTCGGCCTCGACACCTCCGCCGCCCGCCTGCAACTCCTTCTCGTCGCGGTCACGTTGGCCTCGCTGGCGGCCGCCCTCGCGGGCCCGGTCACCTTCGTCGCCCTCGCCGTCCCGCACATCGTCCGCTCCCTCACCGGCCCGCCCACCGCCGCGACCCTCGCCCTGGCCGCCCTCACCGGAGCCGTCCTCCTCCTCACCGCCGACCTCGTCGTCCAGCACCTCCTCCCGATCGAGGGCCTCCCGGTCGGCGCCGCCACCGCCACCCTCGGCGCCCCTTGGCTGCTGGTGCTGATGTTCCGGCAGAGCAAGCCGGTGCGGGGGAGCGGGGCATGAGCGGGACAGGGCGGGCCCAGACGAGCGGCCACGACTCCTCGCATGTGCTCGCGCGGTCCATGCGGTGCGTGCGGTTCGCCTGCGGCGCGTCGGCGGGTGCGGGTCCGGTGGGGGCTGGTCGCGCAGTTCCCCGCGCCCCCAGGAGATCAGGCCCTGCGGGCCTGATTGGCGACGGCTTCGCGGGTTGGAAGGGCGACGGGCCCGTGGGCCTGATTGGCGACGGCCTCGCGGGCGTGAAAGGCGACGAACTCGCGGGCTTGAAGGGCGACGGCCTCGCGGGCGTGAAAGGCGACGGGCCCGCGGGTCTGAAGGGCAGCGGGCCTGCGGGCCTGACTGACGAGGGCCCCGCGGGATTGGAAGGCCACGGGCTCGCGGGTCGAGAAGCACGGGGCGCAGCCCCTGCTTTTCAGGGGCGCGGGGAACTGCGCGACCAGCCCCCACCGACCCGCACCCGAAGACCACACCCGACCGCCGCCCGTACCCCTCGTACCGCCGCCCCAAGGCCCGCCGCCCCCAGGAGCCCCGCATGACCACCACCAACCAGCTCTCCACGCAGGGCATCGACCTGCGCTACGGCGACCGGCTCGTGGTCGGCGGCCTCGACCTGACGCTGCCCGGCGGTGCCGTCACTGCGATCGTCGGGCCCAACGCCTGCGGCAAATCCACCCTGTTGAGAGGGCTGAGCCGACTGCTCGCCCCCGCCGCCGGGACGATCACGCTCGACGGCGCCGACATCCACCGCATGTCCGCCCGCGCGCTGGCCCTCCGGATGGGGCTGCTGCCCCAGCAGCCGGTCACCCCCGAGGCGATCACCGTCGAGGCGCTCGTACGGCTCGGCCGGTACCCGCACCAGCGGCTGCTGAGCCCCTGGTCGGCCGCCGACCAGCGGGCTGTGGACGAGGCACTGCAGCGGACCGACACGGCCGTGCTGCGGGACCAGCCCGTCGACCGGCTCTCCGGCGGACAGCGCCAACGCGCCTGGATAGCACTGGCGTTGGCGCAGGACACCGAGCTGCTCCTGCTCGACGAGCCCACCACCTTCCTCGACCTGCGGCACCAGCTCGACGTCCTCGACCTGGTCACCGCCCTGCACGCCGAGGCCGGCCGCACCGTGGTGATGGTGCTGCACGACCTCGGACAGGCCGCCCGTTACGCCGACCACATGGTCGTGCTCAAGGACGGGCGGCTCGCCGCCGCCGGCCCACCGGCCGAGGTGCTCGACGCGGACCTGGTCAAGTCCGTGTTCGACGTGGACTGCCGGGTCGTCCCCGACCCGGAGACCGGCACCCCACTGGTCGTCCCGAAGGGCAGGGCGGCACGGCACACCACCGCGTCCGCCACCGCCTGACCGCACATCCCTGTCCGACCGACCGCTCATCCACCAAGGAAGACCACCCCCTCATGCTCAAGCGATCCCCCCTGCGCGGATTCGTCCGCCCCGCCGCCGCGCTGCTCACCGTCGTGCTCGGCACGGGCCTCCTGGCCGCCTGCGGCGACGACGACTCGACGAAGGCGAGCGACACAGCCCGGGCCGGCGCCGACAGCGCCGCCTTCCCGCGCACCCTCGAGACCGTGATGGGCGACGTCAGGATCCCGGCGCAGCCGAAGAAGGTCGTCGTCCTCGACACCGGCGAGCTGGACGACGTCACCCTGCTCGGCGTCGACCCGGTCGGCGCCGTCGCCCCGCACTTCAAGACCGAGGGCGGCTTCCCGACGTACCTGGAGGGCGAACTCGGGAACACCACGGACGTCGGCCCGCTGCTGGAGCCCAACCTGGAGAAGATCGCCTCCCTGCGGCCCGACCTGATCCTCTCGTCCAAGGTCCGCCACGAGAAGGTCTACGACAAGCTCAGCGCCATCGCCCCGACCGTGTTCACCGAGACGACCGGGGGTGTGTGGAAGGAGAACCTCAAGGTCCATGCCGAGGCCCTGGGCCTGGAGGACGAGGCCGCGGCCGAGCTGAAGGAGTACGAGACGCGGGCCGAGGCGCTCGGTGCGGCCATCGAGAAGAAGGACGGCGCGATGCCGACCGTCTCCGTGGTCCGCTTCGTCGCCGGCCCGACCCGCCTCTACGCCTCCAACTCCTACAGCGGTGTCGTCCTCGACGACGTCGGCTTCCAGCGTCCGAAGTCGCAGATCTCCGACGACCCGGCCGTGACCATGAAGGACGTCAGCCCGGAGGAGATCGACCAGGCCGACGCCGACCTGATCTTCGTCACCACCGCCGACACCCCGGACAAGACGCAGCAGAAGCAGGTCACCTCCAACCCGGTCTGGAAGGACCTGCCCGCCGTCAAGGACGGCAAGGTCTTCGAGGTCCCGGACGAGACCTGGATGTCCGGTATCGGCGTCCAGGCGGCCGAGGAGATGCTCGCCGACATAGCGAAGGCCGCGGGCGTGGCACTTCCCCGGCAGTAACCCCCGCGGTTCCCGGGGCGGGCCCCACCACGAGAAGGGCCCGCCCCCCCGCCCCCACCCCCCAGCGGAAGCTGTGCCCCACCCCATGCGTCTGTACCTGCTCGCCCTCAACCCCACCGACTCCGTCACCGAGGGCTTCCTGCCCGCCACCGCCCGACTCGGTCTGGACGTCACGATCCTCACCGACCAGCCCGACGCCCACCTCGGCACGTACCCCGAGACCGAGGTTCTGCAGTGCGACGTACGGGACTACCGCGCCGTCGTCACCCGGATCTCCACCCACCAGCGCCCCGACGCGGTCTTCACCAACAGTGACCACCTCCAGACCCAGGCCGCCCTCGCCGCCGACTACTTCGGGCTTCCCGGCAAGGACTGGCGGGCCACCCTGCGCGCCAAGGACAAGGGGGAGATGCGCCGCCATCTGGCCGCGGCCGGAGTGGACACCGTCTGGTCCGCAGAGATCAGCGGCCCGGCCGACCTCACCGGCCCGCTCGTCGCCGACGCCCCGTACCCGTGTGTCGTCAAGCCCCGCGAGGGCGTCGCCAGCGAGGACGTCGTGCTCGTCGACACCGCCGAGGACCTCGTGGCCCGCGGCAAGGAGATCCTGACCCGGCGTCCGGGCGCCACCCTCGTCGTCGAGGAGTACCTGCCCGGAGAGCTGTACACCCTGGAGACCCTCGGAGACGGCCACGTCCGGCACGTCCTCGGCGGCTTCCACACCGAACTGTCCCCGCCGCCGTACTTCATCGAGGAGCGGCTGACCTTCGTCCCCGCCCACCCCGAGCCGGTCGTCGCGCGGATCCTCGCCCAACTCGACGCGCTGGGCGTCGGATTCGGGGCCTGCCACACCGAGTTCGTCGTGCACGACGGCAGGGCACGCATCATCGAGGTCAACTACCGTGCCATCGGCGACCAGTGCGACCTGCTGCTCGCCCAGCTCCTCGACCTCCCGCTCTTCGAGCACATCCTCCGCACCCACCTCGGCGAGCCGCTGCCCGCGGAACTGGACATCCGGCGCGACGGCGCGGCCCGCCTGGAGTATCCCTGCGCCGAGAGAGCGGGCACCCTCGTCGCTGCCCCCGCCGCGACCGAACTCCGCATCGACGGCGTGCATGTGACGTACCGACCGCTCCGCCGGCCGGGCGAACGCCACGAGCTGTACCGGACCAACCGCGACTACCTCGGGGTGCTCCGCGCCACCGGCACCGGCCAGGAGACCGTCGACCGGGTGGTGGCCGGCTTCCTCGCCGACCGGCGTTGGGAGATCCAGCCGTGACCGCCGTCGCTTCCGTCGCCTCCGAAAACGCCGCCGTGACCACCGCCGTCACGCCCACCGACACCGTCGAAGCCGAACTCCTCACCCGCGTGCTCGGTGCCCTGCTCCGTGAGGACGTCGTCGGCCTGCGATCCCGCAGCACCCTCGTCCACCGCCCCGACGGCCCCTGGCTCCGGCTTCCTCCGACCGACGCCGACGACGCCCTCCTCCTCCCCGTCACCGAGGAGGGCTTCCAGCACACGTACACCGCCCGACTGCCCCTGCTCGCACGGGAGTCGGACGGCACGTACCTCGCCACCTGCGCGACCGTCCTCGCCGCACTGCGCGACCTCGCCGAGCCCGTCGACCACGACGGCTTCGACGCCTTCGCGGAGGAGTGCCGTCAGACCCTCGCCACGATGCGGCTGCACGAGGCGACGGGGGAGGAGATCACCGACGGGCTCACCGACCTGTACGGCACCGACCTCACCGACTGGACCGGCCTGCGCGGCAGCCTCGCGTACGAGACCCTCGCCGCACGCCTCGACCACCCGGTCTACCCGACCGCACGCGGCCGCTCCGGCCTCGACGAGGACCAACTGCGACGCTACGCACCGGAGTTCCACCCGAGCTTCGCCCTCCAGTGGCTCGCCCTGCCCCGCGAGTCCGTCACCGTGACCGGGGAGCTGCCGGACGGCTGGCCCACCCCCTCCGGGCTCGGCCTCGCGGACCTCGACCGCACCCATGTCGTCCTGCCCGTCCACCCGTTGACCGTCGGTGCGCCCCTCGACGCGGCGCTGCGCGAGGCGGGGCTCACGGACCGGGCCGTGCTCGCCGACCGGGCGTACCTGCGCGTCGTACCCACGTTGTCGATGCGCACGGTCGCTCCGGCCGCAGCCCCCTCCCTGCACCTCAAACTCCCTCTGGCCACCGCCACGTTGGGCCTGCGCAACAAACGCTCCATCAAGCCCGGCACCCTGGTCGACGGCGCCGCCGGGCAGCGGCTGCTGGCGGCTGTGATCGACCGCGAGCCCCGCTTCCGGGGCCGGGTGCTGCACGCCGACGAGACGGTGTACGCGCACGCCGGTCACGAACTGCTCGCCGTACTGTGCCGCCGCTACCCGACGGACCTCGACGACTCCGTGGTCGTTCCCATGGCCGCACTGCTCGCCCGGGCGCCCGGCGGACGACTGGTCGTCGACCACCTCGCCGACCGCTTCCACGGCGGCGACCCGACCGCCCTGCTCGACGCCGTGCTCACCCTGCTGTTCGACTGGCAGACCACGCTCTTCGGATACGGCATCGCCCTGGAGTCGCACCAGCAGAACGTCTCCCTGGTCTTCGGCCCCGGGCCCGGCGAGCTGCGACTGCTGCTGAAGGACAACGACGGCCCGCGCGTCAACAGCGCCCGGCTGGCCACCGAGTTCGGTGAGGACGGTGGCGTCTGGGGCTTCGACGACGCCCGCACCTTCACCACCGACGACCGCGCGGTGGTCGACGTCTTCACCACCATCACCGTCCATCTGTGTGCCGGCGCCTACGCGTTCGGCCTCGCCCGGCACGGCCGCGCCCCGCTGCCGGAGCTGCTGAACCTCGTACGGGACCGGCTCACCGAGGCCGTCGACCGGCTCGGCGGCGACGCGGCGGCCGTCCTGCGCGAGCGGGTCCTGCACGCGCCCGAGCTGCCGGTGAAGGCGATGGTGAGCGCCGGAACCCTGCTGAGCAAGGAGCGGTCGGGCGCCGCCGACATCAACAAGCACTACACCACCGGGCCCAACTACCTGCTCCGGGAGGGTGGTTCGGCATGACCGCCGAGGCGCTTCCCCTGGCCCGCCCCACGTTCGGCCGTCGGCAGGTGCACGCCGTGGCCGCCTGCTACTTCGTGGCGTCGTTCGCCGCGCTGGGGCTGCCGCCGTACTTCACGGAGATACTGCCCGAACTCGGCGACCGCGCGGGCCGCTGGGCCGGTGTGCTGTACGTGGTGCCCACCGTGTTCAGCGCGCTCGCGGCACCCCTGTGGGGGCGGCTCGCCGACCGCTTCGGGCGAAAACGGCTGCTGCTGCGGGCCCAGTTGGGCCTCGCCGTCTCCTTCGTCCTCGCCGGCTGGGCCGACTCGCTCACCATGTTCACGGTGGCGCTGGTGCTCCAGGGCGTCCTGGGCGGCACCTTCGCGGCCTCCAACGGCTATCTGGGCGCCGCCCTGGAGGGGCCGCACCTGTCGAAGGCACTGACCCTCATGCAGGGCAGCGCGCGGGCAGCGCTCGTCTTCGCGCCGATCGTCGTCGGCGCGCTGTCACCGTGGATGTCCCCGCACCGCCAGTACGCCCTCCTCGCCCTGCTCCCGCTCGCCGCCGCCCTGCTGCTCGCAGCCCTGCCCGAACCGGCCGAGACCGGAGAGCCGGAACAGGAGCGGACGGAGACCGCCGCCCCCGCCCCCAAGGACGCACTGCGCAGGCTCTACGCGCTGGAGTTCGCCTTCGTGTTCTCCACGGTCGTCTCCTTCCCCTACCTGATCTCCCTCGTCGAGGAACGCCTCCCCGGCGCCTCCGCCGCCCTCTCCGGCCTGCTCTTCGCCCTGCCGCACCTCTGTTACCTGATCACGGCCATGGCGGTGCACCGCGTGCTGCACACCCGCCCCCGGCTCGGCATGGCCGCCGGCTTCGCGCTGATCGCCCTCGGCCTGGCCGGCCACGGCGTCGCCGACACCCTGCCCACCCTCGTCGCCGTACGGCTGCTGCTCGGCGCGGGCCTCACCCTCGGCATGGTCGGCCTGTCGGTTCTGGCCGCCGACTGCGCCCGGGGTCGCGCCCCCGGCGAGATGTTCGGCTCGCTGGAGTTCTTCTCCAAGGCCGGCGCCGTCGCCGCGGGCGTCACCGCCGCCGTGGGAAGCGCCCGGTTCGGCCCCACCGCACCGGTGCTGATAGGCGGCGGCATAGCCGCCCTCACCGTCTTCGCGACCCTGCTGCCCCCACATCCGCGTACCCGCTGGAGCCACTGAATGCCCCCGCTCACCGACTCGCTCGGTACCACCCACCTGCCCACTCTGCCCACCGCCGACGACGCGGTGGCCCACACCCTCCTCAACTGCCTGCTGCGCGAGGTGTCCGGCCCCGAACACCAGACCGCCGTCATCGACGGCCACCTCCTGCTGCGCCTGCCCCGCCGCGGCCTCCTCCTTCGCGTCGCCCTCCGCCGTACGTCCCTGCTGGGCGCCCACCGCTTCACCGGCCCGGTGCGGGAGCAGTCGAACATCGGCTGGAGCGCACTCGACTGGCGCCGCCTCGCCGAGTACACGCACGACGAGCTGTCCCTGCGCACCGGCGTCCGCAACGACGAGTTCCTGCATCAGATCGACTCCAGCCACCGCACCCTCGCCGCCACGCTGACCGCCCGCGAGACCGGCGCGCACGCCTCGCACGGGCTCCCGGACTACCTCGACTCCGAGCAGTCCCTGCTGTTCGGCCACCGCTTCCACCCCACCCCCAAGGCCCGCACGGGCGACGCGGACGCCTGGCAGTCGTACGCCCCCGAGGCCGGTGCCACCTTCCCGCTGCGCTACCTCGCCGTCCGCGACCACCTGATCGCCGAGGAGAGCGCCGAGGCGGGAGCCACCGCCGTGCTCGACGGGGAACGCGGGGACGTCCCCGAGGGCTACCGGCTGCTGCCCGCCCACCCCTGGCAGTACGAGATGCTCCGCGAACACCGGCTGCTGCGCGAGGCCCTCGGCCGCGGCGACATCCTCGACCTGGGCCCCGGCGGCCGGGAGTACGCGGCCACCGCCTCCGTGCGCACCCTCTTCGACGGCGACGCCTTCCTGAAGTTCAGCCTCAACGTCCGCATCACCAACTGCCTTCGAAAGAACGCCAGTTACGAACTCTCCGGCGCCGTCGCACTCACCCGCGTCCTCGCCCCGGCCCTCACCGACCTGGAGACCCGCTTCCCCGGCAGCGCCATACTGCGTGAACCCGCCTACCGCAGTCTCGCCGTCCCCGGCCCCGACGGCAGGCCCGACCGCGCCCTCCTCGAAGGCTTCGGCGTGATCGTCCGCGAGGGCCTCTCGCGGCGACTGCTGCCCGGCACGACCCCGCTGCTCGCGGCCGCCGTCGCCGACGAGTACCCGACCAGCGCCGCCCACATCTCCCGCCTCCTCGACGGCGCGGGCCCCGAGGCCGCCCTGAACTGGTGGAAGGCCTACCTGCGCCTGCTCCTTCCGCCCGTCCTCTCCGCCTACTTCGATCACGGCCTCGTCCTGGAACCCCACCTCCAGAACGTCCTCATCTGCGTCGACACCGACGGCATGCCCGCCCAGGTCCTCTTCCGCGACCTGGAGGGCACCAAGCTCGTCCCCGACCACCACGCCGACACCCTCGCCGCCCTCCCGTCCCAGGTCGCCGGCCCGTTGTCGTACGACGCCCGGCGGGGCTGGGACCGTGTCGTGTACTGCCTGCTCGTCAACCACGTCGCCGAGCTGCTCGCCGCCCTCGCCGACCTGCACCCGGCGAGCGAGGCCGACCTGTGGGCGGCGGTCCGCGCGACCATCCGGGCGTACGCCGACGAGGAAGGCTGCCCGCCCCGCCTCGCCGCCCTCCTCGCCGGGGTGCCGCTGCCCGCCAAGACCAACCTGCTCACCCGCTGGGAACGCAAGGCCGACCGCGAGGCCGGCTACGTCCGCCTGCCCTCACCTCTCGCCGAGGACGTCCTCCGCCGGAGCCCTCGATGAGCCGGGAGCCTGGATGCGCCGGGAGCACCGGATGAGCGGGGAGTACCGGATGAGCGGGGAGTACCGGATGAGCCACGAGCACTTGATGAACCAGGAGTCGTCGATGACCCTCCCCACCCCTGCCGTACGTGACCGCGTCATGTCCCTGCCGTCCACCCGACTCCCCGCGTACGTGTACGACCTGACGGCGCTGCGCGAACACGCCGCACTCGTACGCGCCGCCCTCCCCGAACACGTCGAGCTGTACTACGCGGCCAAGGCCAACCCCGAGCCGCGGATCCTGGCCGCGCTCGGCCCGTACGTCGACGGCTACGAGGTGTCCTCCGGCGGCGAACTCACCCACGTCGCCCAGGCGGTACCCGGCCGTCCGCTGGCCTTCGGCGGCCCCGGCAAGACCCCGGACGAGATCCGGACCGCCCTGGAACAGGGCGTCGAGCGCTTCCACGTCGAGAGCGAGCACGACCTGCGCATGCTCGCCGAGCTGGCACGCCGGGTGCCACGGGCCACGCCGGTCGGGGTACTGCTCCGCTTCAACCTCGCGGTGGCCGACGATGCGCTGGCGGGCAGCTCGCTCGCCATGGGCGGACGGCCCACCCCGTTCGGCCTGGACCCCGCGCAGGCGCCGGACGTGCTCCGCCCCCTCACGGACGGCACGTATCCCCACCTCGAACTGCTCGGCGTCCACGCCCATCTGGCGAGCGGACTCGACGCACCCGAACAGCTCTCCGTGGCCCGCTCGATCGTGCGGTGGGCGACGGGGCTGGGCGTACCGCTCGCCGAGGTGAACGTCGGCGGCGGCATGAGTGTCGACTACGCGCACCCCGAGAACCGCTTCGACTGGAAGGCGTACGGCGAAGGCCTCGCCCGACTCGCCGACGCCCATCCGGAACTGACGCTGCGTATCGAACCCGGCCGGGCGCTCACGGCGTACTGCGGCTGGTATGCCACCGAGGTGCTGGACGTGAAGCGCAGCCACGGCGAGGAGTTCGCCGTCGTCCGGGGCGGTACCCACCATCTGCGCACCCCGGCGACCAAGGGTCACGACCAGCCGTGCTCGGTGCTGGCGGTGGAGGAGTGGCCGCACCGGTGGCCGCGCCCGGCGGCCGAGGGGGAGCGCGTCAGCCTCAGCGGACAGCTGTGCACGCCAAAGGACCTCCTGGCCCGCCATGCCCACGCGCCGGGGCTGCGGGCGGGGGACCGGGTGGCCTTCGCCCTCGCGGGCGCGTACGCCTGGAACATCTCGCACCACGACTTCCTGATGCATCCCCACCCGGGGTTCCACTTCCTCGACTGACCGTTCCGTTCGCCCCTGGAGGGAACCCGACCGCCCGCCCGACCCCTCTGGGGGAGTGTGACCGTTGACAGGCGGGCAGGCCGGGAGCACACTCATGCGCACAAGATAGTGAAGTGAAGTTCACCTGACGAACAAAGGTCGGGGCCCGGGGACGGGACGCGGCTCGTCCTCAACGACGAGGAGTACTCAATGCACACCACTGTCGGCATCATCGGCGGCGGCCCGGCGGGGCTGCTGCTGGCCCGTCTGCTGCACAACGCGGGAATCGACAGTGTGGTTCTGGAACGCAAGGACCGCGCCTACGTCGAGCAGCGCCAGCGCGCCGGAATCCTGGAGCAGGCCACCGTCGACGTGCTGCGTTCCGCCGGCGCGGGGGCACGGCTGGACGCCGAGGGCATGCCCCACGACGGTATCGAGCTGCGCTTCGACGGCCGCGCCCACCGTGTCGACTTCCCCGGGCTGACCGGCGGTCGCCGGGTGTGGGTCTACGCCCAGACCGAGGTCGTCAAGGACCTCATCGCCCTCCAGCTCACCGACGGCGGGCCGCTGCTCTTCGAGGCCGAGGTGCACGCGGTGGAGGGCGCCGACAGCGACCGCCCGCTGATCCGGTACACCCACGAGGGCCGCGAGCAGACTCTGACCTGCGACTACGTGGTCGGCTGCGACGGCTTCCACGGCGTGGCCCGCGACGCCGTCCCGGACGGTGTGCGGACGACGTACGAGCGGACGTACCCCTACTCCTGGCTGGGCATCCTCGCCGACGCCCCGCCCGTCTACGACGAGCTGATCTACGCCCACTCCGAGCGCGGCTTCGCGCTGGCGAGCATGCGGTCGCCGTCCGTGAGCCGCCTCTACCTCCAGGTCCCGAACGGCACCGACCCGGCCGACTGGTCCGACGAGCGGATCTGGGACGAGCTGGACGCCCGTTTCGCGCTCACCGCGAACCCCGGCTGGCGGCTCAAGCGTGGGCCCGTCACCTCCAAGGCCGTCCTGCCGATGCGCAGCCATGTCACCGAGCCGATGCGCTACGGCCGGGTCTTCCTGGCCGGTGACGCCGCCCACATCGTGCCGCCGACCGGCGCCAAGGGGCTCAATCTGGCCGCCACCGACGTCATCGTGCTGGCCCGCGCCTTCGCCCGGCTCAAGGAGACCGGCTCGACCGAGCTGCTCGACGCCTACTCCGACACCTGTCTGCGCCGGGTCTGGCGGGCCGAGCACTTCTCCTACTTCATGACCACGACCCTCCACGCGGACCCGGACCAGTCCCCGTTCGAGACCCGGCTCCAGCTCTCCCAGCTCGACCGTGTCGCGACCTCACGCCACGCGGCGGCCGAACTCGCCGAGAACTACACGGGGCTGTCGCTGGAGACCGATTCCTGACCGGGCGGACGGCCGAACGCCGAGGGGGCTGTCGAACCGATCGGTTCGACAGCCCCCTCGGGTCTTGTGCGGGTGTCAGTGCGCGCCCAGGCCGCCGCTGCCGAAGCCGCCGCTGCTCTTCCCGCTCCAGCGCGGCCGCTTCTTGTCCGGGCTCGGCCGGGTCCCCTGGTTGCCGTGCACCTCGTACGGTGTCAGCCGGCGGTCGCTCTGCGGGATCTCGTCGGGTTCGCGGTTCAGCTGCTCCTCACGGACAGGGCCGCCCTCGGGGACCCGGGGCTGCTCGTCGGGGCGTGGTCGGCGCGGCTCACGGGCGCGCACTCGGGCACCGAGCCAGACGGCGCCGACCAGCATGGCCACGAGCACGACACCCGCCAGGAACGGTGCGATACCACCCAGCACGCTACGTTCTGCGGCTATATCAGTCCATTCCATGTTCATAAGGGATGAATACCCCCAATAGGTCGAGTGAATCGGCCCGCTCCGAACGGCTCGTGCACGGGTGCCCTGTCCTGTGTCCCGAAAACGGAACCCGTTGACCCGGGCGCCGGGACCCGTCGCAGCGGCTGCCGCACGGATTCCGTCCGCCGTGTTTGGCCGGATTGGCTCCGGCTACCCGGCCGTGGTGACCTCGACGACGACATCCCAGCAGGAACTCATCCGATTCCTTGAGGACCGCTTCGCCTGTGCGCAGGCGTGCACGGAATGTGCGCGGGCGTGCGCGCTGCGGGCGAGCCTCGCCGATCCGGACGGGCCCGAAGGCCAGGAGAAGATGCGGCGCAAGGGCATCATGTGCGCGGAGGTGTGCGACGCCACCTGCAGGGTGCTCTCCGAGGAGGCCAACCTGGACGAGGCCGGCATCCGCCTCCAGGTGGAGTGGTGCCGGACCGTCGCCCTGGAATGCGCGCGCGTCTTCGACGATTCCCCCGGCGCCGAGAGCGGCGCCGAGGCCTGCCGCGAGTGCGCCCGGGCCTGCACGGACTTCCTCGCCACCCTCCGCTGATCCCCGGGTGCCAGGGAAAGGCTGCCGCTCCCGCCTGTTCCCAATTACTGGAACACGTTCTAGCGTGTGCGCCGTCAGGTCGGCCTTGGGGAGCCTGGAGGCGCCGTGCACCTCGAAAACACGCCCGAGCAGCAGCGGTTGCGCAACGAACTGCGCGCCTACTTCGCCCAGTTGGTCCCGGAGGGCGCCTACACCCGCCACGCCGACCCGGCGGCGCAGAAGCGCTTCTACCGCGAGACCATCCGCCGCCTCGGCAGCGACGGCTGGCTCGGGGTCGGCTGGCCCAAGGAGTACGGCGGACGCGGCCTGACCGCCATCGAACAGTTCATCTTCTTCGACGAGGCAGCCCAGGCAGGCGTCCCGCTGCCACTGATGGCGCTCAACACCGTCGGCCCGACGATCATGCAGTTCGGCACCGAGGAGCAGAAGTCGTACTTCCTGCCGCGCGTCCTCTCCGGTGAACTCGACTTCGCCATCGGCTACAGCGAACCCGACGCCGGCACGGACCTGGCCTCGCTGAAGACCCGTGCGGTCAGGGAGGGCGACGAGTACGTCGTCAACGGGCAGAAGATCTGGACGACCAACGGCGACACGGCCGACTGGGTGTGGCTCGCGGTCCGCACGGACCCCGACGCCCCGCCCCACAAGGGCATCACCATGCTCCTCGTGCCGACCACGGAACCCGGCTACTCCTGCACCCTCATCAACACCCTCGCCTCGCACGACACCACCGCCAGCTACTACGAGAACATCCGCGTCCCCGTCTCCCGCCGCGTCGGCGAGGAGAACAAGGGCTGGCGCCTGATCACCAACCAGCTCAACCATGAACGCGTCACCCTCGCCGCCCACGGCACCATGGCCATCCGCTCCCTGCACAACGTCCAGCGCTGGGCCATGGAGACCAAACTCGCCGACGGCCGCCGCGTCATCGACCTGCCCTGGGTCCGCCGCCGCCTCGCCCAGACCCACACCAGACTCGACGCCCTCAAGCTGCTCAACTGGCGCATGGTCAGCGCCCTCCAGGAGGGCACCCTGACCCCGCAGGACGCCTCCGCCGTCAAGGTCTACGGCTCCGAGGCCCGCCGCGACGCCTACGCCTGGCTCATGGAGATCGTCGCCACCGCCGGCGCCCTCAAGGAGGGCTCGGCGGGCGCGGTCCTCCACGGCGAACTCGAACGCGGCTACCGCTCGGCCGTCATCTTCACCTTCGGCGGCGGCAACAATGAGATCCAGCGCGAGATCATCTCGTGGATTGGCCTGGGGATGCCCCGGGTGAGGCGTTAGCCTTCGTCGGGTGGCTGGGCGTCCGGCCCATCACCGCGGCGCACATGTCGTCCTTCTACGAGTAGTGCCGATTGAGACTGCCTTGGGTGACACCCGCTGACGCGCTGATGTCCGCCATCGCCGTGCCGGCACAGCCGCGGGTCCGGAACAGTTCCGTCGCGGCGGCGAGCAGCCCCGCGGCACGTTCCTCGGGCTGAACGCGCCGCGTCTTCCTCGGCGAAGGATCTCCCGGCACTCCTCGCCTGGGGGCCGGTGGTTACAGCACTCCTTCCTCCTGGGCGGGGAGGGGCCTGCCGGGTGTCTACACTCACTTGAGATCTGGTGAACTCATGGGAGGAGTCGGGATGCCGCGAAACCGCCAGCAGATCCCCCGGGAGGAGCGCACGGGTGATCTGCTAGCCGCGGCCACCGAGCTCTTTCTCTCGAAGGGCTACGCCAAGACCACGATGGCGGACATCAGTTCCGCCGCAGGCGTGGCCCGGGGCAACGTCTACTGGTACTTCGACTCCAAGGACCACATCTTCGCCGCCGTCATGAACCGCATGCTCAGTCGCGAGATCCGCATCCTCGACGAGGAGCAGGCCGGTGCCGACCCACTGAGCCGCCTGGTGCGCGGGCTGTCCGACATGCGCTATTCCCGGCCGCTGCACCAGGCCATGCACGACCGGCTTCCTCATTCGGAGGCAGTCCGCGAGGCCCACAACACCTTCCTGAACTGGATCGTGGGACTGGTCGACGAGCTCATGGCCGACCACGGCCTCGATGACGCCCCCGGTGTCGATGCCGCGCTCGTCCGCGATGTCGCGGTCGCCGTGTTCGAAGGGGCGAACGTGCCCAACGACCGGAACAGGCCGGCCCACGAGATGATCCGGTTCCTGATGGAGTCCGCCCTGGCCAGGAGTTCGGGGGCCAAGGGGCGGGAGCGCTGAGAGCGGTAACTCACACGAGGTGGGTACCGACTCCCGCTGGTACTGTCCACGCAGCCCCGGGCGCCTTCGCGTCCAGGGGCGGGACCGTCGCCCCGCGAAGTATGTCGAGCACGACGACGGGATCCGCGGGAGCCCGCCGGCCTCTCCAGCCGACGTGACCGTCCGGGCGGACGAGCACCAGCGGCCGCTCGTACAGTTCCGCGGCGGCAGGGTCGGCGAGGCGCAGCACCGTCAACGGCACACCACACCCGCGTGCGGCCTCCACCGGAGGCATCGGGTCCGCGGAACCCGAGACCACGAGCGTGAACCCGCGCCCGAAGTGGTCGAGCACCGAGCTGCCGTCGGGCAGCCAGACGTGCGGCGCGCGGCAGCCGGGCCATGTCGACGGTATGTACTCGTCCGGCTCGTCGGGCGGTTCCGGACTGCCGTCCGGTACGCAGATCGGGGAGCCGCTGTACCGGTATCCGAGCTGGACGCCCGTGCAGCGGAACTCCTTGGCCCGAGACTCGCGGATCTCCTCGCCCATCTCACGTCGGACCCGTTCGCCTACCGCGTCCGTGTGGTCGAGCACCGGGTCGGGGACGAGCTGCGCGTCGGCCCTCCAGCTGCTGGAGGCTTCCGTGACGTTGCGGACGGCGATCGGTCGCCGCTCCTGTTCGTAGCTGTCCAGGAGAGCCATGTCTCCCCATCCTTGGAGGGTCGCGGCGAGCTTCCAGCCTAGGTCCACGGCGTCACCGATCCGGGTGTTGGCGCCGAAGCCCCCCTTCGGCCACAGCAGATGTGCCGCGTCGCCCGCGAGGAACACCCGGCCCTCACGGGAGGTGCGCGCCACGACGCAGTGGCCGCTCCAGGGTTGCGCCGCGAGGATCTCCACGTCGATCGGCGCACCGACGGCCTCGCGTATCCAGGTGACCGCGTCATCGGGGTAGGGCTCCTCGTCGAGGTAGACCGAGAGCCGCCATTCGTCCACGCCGTTGACGACCGTGATGTACGGCCCTGCGCGCCGACGACAGTGTGTGGATCTGTACCGCGGGGCCGCCCAGTCGCTCCCGCAGCAGGTCCAGCAACTGCGGCGCGCGGAAGTGCACAGCGAAGTTGTGCACCTGGGCGAACATGCCCTCGAACGGGATATCGAGCGCCCGACGTATGCCGCTGCGGCCTCCGTCGCAGGCCACCAGGTACGTCCAGGCCAGCGTCTCGGTGGCGCCGCTCGCCATGTCGCGCACCACGGCCAGGACACCCTCGGAGTCCTGCTCCATCGCGCGAAACACCGTGCGGTGTGGGTAGTCCGGGGGCGGTGCCGACTCCGTGCGTGCCTCTTCCGCGCAGCCTCAGCGGCGCAGGTGTCCATGGTGCGCGAAAAGATCGCCTCGCCTGCGGGAAAGGGCCCGTGGCCGTCGCCCTGATCGATGACGGTGACCGGTACACCGCGCCACCCCAACTCGGTCGCGAGGGCGAGGCCCACAGGCCCCGCTCCCACGACCCGGACGTGCCGAGATCCGGCTCTCTCGTGCTGGTCGGACAGAGAAGATCTGCCTCCCTGAGCAGGCGTCGGACCTCTCATGGTCTCGCCTCTTGAACCAGGGTCAGAATCGCACGCACATGTCGTTGTAGGGAAGACCTGGAAAAACACAAGACTTCTGACCAATCGTGTGCGGTGCTACGCTCGTCCCGGGTTCAAGAGACAGGGGATGTCGTGGTGACTCCTGCTGATCAGGAAGATGCCGGGAGCCACTGCCTGGCTCTGGTTGGCCGATGCCATCAGGACGTCGACAGAGGCCGGGACGCTGCCGGGATCGACGTGTTCGCAGACGGTGCCGAGTTCGAGGCGAACAGCCAGGTCTTCCGTGGGCGGAGCGAGATTCTCGACTTCCTCCTGGCTCGGGAGGCCGACGCGGCGAGCCAGGCCTTCCACGTACCAGCCAATGAGGTCACCACCGCTCAGGCCGGCGGGCCGCACGGCGAATCCGTCGAGCTGCGGGCGCTGATCCTGCCGCACGTGCGGTAGCCCGATGGGGCCTACGCCCTGGACCGTGTCCTCAACACCACCCACCAGTTCCGCCGTACCGGGGGCAAGTGGCGCATCACGCGCCGCATCTCAGGGCCGCTGCACCCCACCGTTTGACGGGCAAGGAGGCCCTCACGATGACGACGACCCCCCAGACCGAGGCCGGGACAGGGGCCGGCGGGACGCGAGCCGTCACGCTGCAGCTCTCCGAGCTGGTGCTCAAGACCGCGCGTTACGACGACATGGCCGCCTTCTATGCTCATGCCCTCGGGCACGGCCCGTTCTACGAGCGGACCCCTGACCCCGACGCCCCGCCGCGCCCCGCCGGCATGCCCGAGCGGGCGGTCGACGTCCGGCTGGGCTTCTTCCGCATCGCCGACGCCCCGAACAGCCAGGTGCTTGCTCTGTTCGGCATCGGAAGCCTGAGCGGGACGGATCCCTCCGGACCCGGCCTGCACCACTTCCAGTTCGGCGTCGGCACCCTGGGCGATCTCATTTCCCAGCACGAACACCTGGCCACCAGCGGCGTACGCCCGCACCGTGCGGCCAACCATGGACAGGCCACGAGCTTCTACTACCGTGACCCGGACCGCAACATCGTCGAGTTCTCCTGCCCCAACTTCGCCGCTGTCGAGGAGGAGGTGGCCTTCATGTCCGGCCCCGTCTTCGCGGCGAACCCCTCCGGGCTCGAACTGGACCCCGACCGCTTCGCCGCCCGCTACCGTGCCGGTGACTCCGAGCACGAGCTGCTACGACTCGACAACCGGGCGGTGGCCCTGTGACCAGGCTGGTCAGCACGGTCAAAGGCATCGGCAGGCTGGAGGACGACGGCGAGACCATCGCCTCCCTCGACGTAGACACGACCGAGCTCGGTACGGCTCTGCAGGGCGGTCTCGACCTCGGCGCCCTGGCCATGGCCGCGGTCCGCGACCGTGTGCCCACGACGCGGATCCAGCTCCTCGCTCCCGTCCCTCGGCCCTCGAAGATCTGGGTGGTGGGCTACGCGTACGCCGGCCACCGCACCGAGGTGGACTACGACGGCGTGGCGGAGGAGCCGGTCGTCTTCCTGAAGGCGCCGTCCTCGGTCATCGGCGCGGGCGAGCAGATCCGCTTCCCGAAGGCGGCTCCCGACGAGGCGACTACGAAGGCGAGTTCGCGGTCGTCATCGGCCGCCGCGCGATCGATGTGTCCGAGGCGGAGGCGTACGCGTTCGTCGCCGGCTTCACGATCGTCAACGACGTCAGCGCCCGTGACGTGCAGAAGGGCCGTATCCCCGGCCGGGCGGCCGATGTTCACCGCCGCCAAGAGCTTCGACACCTTCACCCCCATGGGGCCCGCCCTGGTCACGCTCGACGAATTCACCGACCCCGACGACCTGCGCCTGCGCACCTGGGTCGACGACGCACTGCGCCAGGACGCAGGCACCTCGCAGCTCATCCACGCCCTTGTCCACACCTGCGCCTGATCGACGGGGCGCGTCGGGGCGGCGTTACAGCCGGAGGAACGGCGCCCTCACCACACGATTCCGGCAGCCTACGGAGGACATGACGACATGAGTACAGAAGCCAGGAACAGCTTCGGCGGCGGAGACCCGTGGGGGTACATCCAGCCGTGGGACGAGGAGCGTTTCGGTCCGGAGGTCCACGACATCGAGCAGCGGGTGAAGTGGGAAATGGCCATGGCCATCGCCGGTGGCCTGCCGTACATCTGGCAGGAGCTGGCCCGGCCGATCTCCGAGATCGTCTACGGTCTCCTCGAACTCCGTGCCGGAGACCGGGTTCTGCTCATCGGTGAGGGCATCGCTCCCGCCGGGTGGGTCGAGGACATGCGGGCCCTGGTGGGACCGGAGGGCGTCATCGACACCGTGGAGATCATCAAGGACGGACGAAACGCCGTCCTGGGCAAGATTCCCGGCCGGAACGGCCAGGTCGGCTGCTGGCGCTGGTCGTACACGGACTCGGTGGACGACGAGGCATACGACTGTGTCGCCGTGCTGCAGGCGACACAGCACTGTGACGACTGGCACGAGACGGCCGCGGACCTGCTGCGGGTCATGAAGCCCGGCCGACGCATCGTGTTGGCCGAAGCGGTCCTGAAGGGAGCGACGTTCTACTCCCGTATCGACTCCGATGTCCACCTTCGGCAGTGGTTCGACAAACTCTTCGGGCATGTCCCCGCGGACGACATCCCCTACTACTCCGGAGAGCAGATCCGCGAGGCGTTCGGGGACAAGGTCGACAGCCCTCAGCTGATGGAATGGAAGGGCATCGAGATGTACTGGGGCCGAAAGAGGTGAGCACTGCCGTGGGCTTCAGGTAACAGGCCGCGGCACACATTCCCCTTCACTCGAGTCGATCCACTCATTCACCCAAGGACAAGGAGGTCCCCGTGAGGGTCGTTGAAGACGTCATGGTCCTGGGCTCCGACCATCCGTTGCGCAGTGTCGTCCGCGACGAGCACCTGCTGCTCTCGCCGCCGCATCCTCCGAAGGCGCCGGTCAAGCTGTGGCAGGAGCACCCGCCGCTGACCGTGGTGCACTACCCGCAGCAGTACGAGCCGGAGGCATTCGCCCCGCCGCGCGGTGTCTACGAGAACGACGAGATCCGTGTCGAGTGGCAGAAACTCGACGGCCGGCAGCCGTTCTACCACCGCAACTGCGACGTCGACGAGATCTCCTACCAGATCGGCGGCGAGCGGGCGCTGATGTCCGAACTCGGCGTGATCGAGTTCCAGTCAGGCGAGTTCTCCCGTATCCCGCGCGGGGTCGCCCACGACAACTACGGCCGTGAGGACAGCCACCTGCTGTTCTACATCCCCGCACCGGTCACCGAGCTGGCGCCGGCCCAGCGGGAGTCGGGGGCCGTGTTCCCGCCGTTCCCCGGCTGGCAGCCCGGCGAGGCCAATGAGGCGATCACTCAGTGCATGGCCGCGCTCGGCCACGACATCACCGTCTTCGGGGTCGACGAACAGCTCCTGCTCGAGCAGGTGCACCACGAGGACCGGCGGATGGCGGTGCTACGGGCCGATCCCGGTCAGGACGTCACCCGGCTGTACGCCACCGACCGCATCCGCCTCGCCATGGTCACCACCAATCCTGGCGGACAGCGCCGCTACCGGCGCACCCTCGACGCCGACGAGATCCAGTACCAGGCCCATGGCCACCGCACGCTGATCACCCAGCGCGGCGTCGTAGACCTCGAACCGGGCGATTTCGTGCGCATCCCACTCGGCATCTCCCACACCAGCGTCGTGACCGGGCCCGGTGACTACGTCAGTCTCCTCTCGCACCAGGAACTGCCCCAGGTCGCCGAGACCACGAGGACGGCGGACGCCTACACCCCCGAACAACTCCCGAGCCTCACCGTGGAGGTCCGCTGATGGCCACGATGCTTGCCCTGCGAGCGCACCAGGGCGCCGATGCACTCGCCCTGGACGAGATGCCCGTCCCCGAGCCAGGTCCGCTCGACGTGGTCGTGAAGGTTGCCTCCGCCGGCCTGGCGCCGGGCATCATGCGCCTGCTCCAGATGGGGGCGCTCAAGCATCTGCCCACCACCCTCGGCCACGAGGCCGCCGGCGTCATCTTCGCCATCGGCCGCGATGTCACGGGCCACGGGGTCGGCGACCGAGTGCGGGTGCACCCCCTGCTGAACTGCCGTGAGTGCGACTACTGCCGTACCGACCGGGACATGATGTGCGACCAGCAGGCCATGCTCGGCCACGCCGCCTTCGGCGATGCCCGGATGCCAATGTACGAGCAGTACCACGACGGTGGACTCGCGGAGTACATCCGTGTCCCGCACTGGCTGATCGATTCACTGCCGGACTCCGTCAGCTTCGACGTCGCGGCCAAGGTCCAGGATCTGGCCAACGCCGTGCGTGCACTCAAGTGTGCCGACCTTCCGGAACGGGCCACTCTCGTGGTCACCGCCGCGACCGGCACCATGGGAACCGCGACGGTCAAACTCGCGGAGCACTTCGGGGTCGCCCGTCTGATCCTCGTCGGCCGCGACGCCGAGCGTCTCCACCGCGTCGCCGGGCTCGCCGGCGGCATACCGGCCGGTGTCGTCGCACTCGACGAACTCCCCGAGAACTGGTCGACCGACGGCACTCTCACCCGGCGGCTGCGCGAGCTGGCACCCGCGGGGGCCGATGCCGTCATCGACTTCATCCCGGAGGGTCCCGCCCTCGGCCAGACCATGGCCGCCATGGCGACCGGCGGGACACTCGTGCACATGGGCGGCAACTCCACCCCGCTGTCGCTGCCCCCCATCGCCCTGATGATGCATTGCTGGCGCTTCGTCACCACTCGCGCGTGCACCCGCCAGGACACGACGGATGTCCTGCGTCTGCTCGAGACGGGCACGCTCACCGTCGACGAGCTCATCACCCATCGGTTCCCGCTCACCGAAGCGATCAAGGCCATGGACGCCATGCAGCAACGTGCCGACGACCCCATGTGGATGACCGTGATCAACCCCTGACCCGACGCACGAGCGCGTCACGGGTGGCGGTGGGCGTTGCCACAGCATTGCGCGACCGGTCGCGCTGGAGCTGTCGATCCATTGCTGCGGGCAGCTTCGTGACCATGCCGACCAGGGCCATCCAGGCGTGGAGCTCCTCCTCGTTCAGCCACCGATCGGATCCGCGGCCTCGCTGTCCCTTGCCGGCTCGGCTTGTCCGCCGGGGCTGTGTTCACCGGCCGGTGCGCTGGGGGTCCGCTTCACGGCGCGGTTCTTGGCCATGAGCGGATTCCATGTGCGAGGGACGGATGGCCTTTCTTGCGAAGCGGCCGGCCGGGCAGGTGAAGCAACGACGGCCAGGTCGTACGTGGTGCCGGCGATGATTGAACGCAGCTCCCACTGCCGGGCCCGTAGCGACGGCGAGTGGAATACCTGCGGCGAAAGCATGCCCCGTTCCTGCCGGGCGGTCTCAACGAAGGCTCCGATCCGTCACCAACCTGTCCGACGGCAGACCTGGGTCGCCGCCCGCAGATCGCTTGGTTGGTCTGCTACTTGTCGACCAGCGACATGTGGTGCTCGTTGTAGCGGTTTCCCCGCACCCCGACGCGGCCGGCGAGTCCGTTGAGGTCGGCCAGTTCGTCGGCGGAGAGCGGCAGCTGGGTGGCGCCGATATTCTCCTCGATGCGTGCGGCGCGACGGGTTCCGGGGATCGGAACGACCGACGGATGCTGCGCGAGCAGCCAGGCGAGCGCGACCTGCCCCGGTGTGGCGTCCTTGGCCTGCGCGAGCCGTGCGACGTGGTCGATGAGCACCTGGTTCGCCGCCCGGTTCTCGGCCGTGAACCGCGGAATGTTCGTGCGGACGTCGTCGGCGGTGAACGACGTGGAGGCGTCCACCGCCCCGGTCAGGAACCCCTTGCCGAGCGGGCTGAAGGGTACGAACCCGATCCCGAGCTCCGCGCAGGTCGGCAGGACTTCCGCTTCGGGATCCCGGGTCCAGAGCGAGTACTCGCTCTGGACCGCCGTCACCGGGTGGACCGAGTGGGCGCGGCGGATGGTCTGCGCACTGGCCTCCGAGAGGCCGAAGCAGCGGACCTTGCCTTCCTGGACGAGTTCACCCACCGTGCCGGCGACGTCTTCGATGGGTACCTGCGGGTCAACGCGGTGTTGGTAGAACAGGTCGAGCGTCTCGACCCTGAGCCGTTCGAGGGAGGCGGTGGCGACGGCACGAATCTGCTCGGGCCGGCTGTCGAGTCCGGCGGGGGCGCCGTTCTCGATGCGGAATCCGAACTTGGTGGCGATCACCGTATGGTCGCGTACCGGAGCGAGGGCCTCGCCGAGGAGTTCTTCGTTGACGTAGGGGCCGTACACCTCTGCGGTGTCGAAGAACGTGACTCCGCGGTCGACCGCACCACGGAGTACGGCGATCATGTCGGTGCGATCGCCGGGATTGGGGCCATAACTCTGGGACATTCCCATGACGCCGAGACCGATGGCGGAGACACTCAGGTCGCGTCCGAGTGTTCGGGTGTGCATTCTTCCTCCTCGTTGCTGTCAATGTCGCTGGGTGGGCTCCAAGCCGTAAAGAGTCCGCCGCAGTATCCGTTGTCGTTCTTGTGCCAGCGTCGGCCGGATGGAGACCGAGGAACTGCGATCATCCGTGCGCGGACGCGCGGGATGGCGCAGGATTTCATCGTGCGGGGGCGGTCATACCCCGGGGGTGGACGTAGCCGGTCCGGTACGCGACCGCGACAAGTTGGGCGCGGCCGCGGACGCCGAGCTTGGCCATGATGCGGTTCACGTGTGTCTTGGCGGTCGAGGGCGAGACGTGGAGCTGTTCGGCGATCAGGTCGTTGGAGAGGCCTGCGGCCACGAGGACGAACACTTCGCGCTCGCGTTCGGTGAGGCGCATCAGCTCCGGTGCTGTAGTGCTCGTCAGGTCGGGAGTGGCAAGGTAGTGGGCTATGAGCGTCTTGGTCGCGCCGGGTGACAGCAGTGCCTCGCCGTCGGCGACCAGCCGGATGGCGCGGAGGAGGTCGCAGAGCGCGACTCCCGTTCCGAGGATCCCGCTGGCCCCGGCACGTAGTGCCTGGAAGACGTACTCGTCGGTTTCGAGGGTTGTCAGCATCAGCACCCGTACACCCGCGAGGCTTTCGTCCGCCGAGATGGCACGCGTAGCGGCGAGGCCGTCCATACCGGGCATCATGATGTCCATCAGCACGACGTCGGCACGGGTGCTGCGGGCGAGCCTGACCGCCTCGTTGCCTGTCGCCGCCTCTCCGACGACCTCCAGGTCCGGTTCGGACTCGATGAGCACGCGGAAGCTGGTGCGGATCAGCGCCTGGTCATCGGCGAGCAGAACGCGGATGGTCATCCCTGCCTCCCCCGGCCAGCAGCAGGGGCAGCGTGCCAGCACCACTCATGAGGCGGGCGACTGCGGCATCGAGCAGGCGCGGGCAAGCGCCGGCCACCCGCCGCGGTGATGCCGGTCTGATCACGTCTTCACCGTTCCTTCGTGCGGATCCTCGGGTCCGGGCGGATGTGGACGTCCGTCCTTACCTTTGGGGCTGGTCCAGCGGGTTGTCGGCGTGCCGGCTCCATGAGGCGGCGGTTTGCGTTCACGGTCTTCTCCCCGGAAACAGGCGCTGGGCGTTGGCCGTCGTCAGGGAACGCCATGTGGTCCCGTCCACCGGCGACTCGGCCGCGTCGATCGCCGCGATGTGGGCGTCGGCCAGCGGGGCAGGTGTCCAGCAGTAGTCGCTGCCGAACAGCACACGGTCCGGATCGACCAGTTGGAGCAGCGCCGGGACCTGGCGTGGGAAGGCGGTGCCCGCCATGTCGTAGTAAAGGGCCCGCAGTTGCTGTACAGCGTCGGGGCTGGGCGGCTGCTGCGCAGGCAGGAACAGGCTCATGAACTCGTTGATGCGGTCGGCCAGGACGGGAATCGCGCCGCCGCAGTGCGGGACGATCACCCGCATGTTCGGGTGACGCGTCAGGACACCCGCCATCACCAGGTCGGTGACGGTGCGGGCTGTGTCGAAGATGTACTCGACCATCGGGCGTGGTCTGCCGAGAGCGGACTGTTGCCAGCACACGGGTGAGGTGGGGTGCAGGAAGACCACGGCGCGGCGGCGGTCGAGTTCCGCGAAGACCGGGTCCAGACGCTGGTCGCCCAGGTAGACGCCGTGCGTGTGTGTCATCAATGCCACGCCGTCGGCGCCGAGTTCGTCGAAGGCATATGCGATCTCCTCCAGCGTGCCGTCCACGTCCGGGAGGGGGAGCGAGGCGAAGTTGCCGAAGCGGCCGAGGTGGCTTCGGGTCAGTTCGGCGGTGTACTCGTTGACGCGCCGGGCCAGGAGGCGGGCCGCCTTGTCGTCGCCGAAGTGGACGCCGGGGGAGGACATGGACAGCATCGCGGACTCGATGCCGTTGCGGTCCATCAGGTCGAGGTGGGCTTGCACGGACCATGACGGCCAGCCGCCCATGCCGTCGGGGTGGGAGTGGCCGGCCGCCGTCGCCTGTTGGACGTAGAAGTCGGGAAGGAGGTGGGCATGAACGTCGATGAGGCCGTACGGCATGGCAGCGCAATCCTTTCTCGTGGGCTTGGGTGGTCGAGGCCGCGTGTGCACTCGGCCTACTCCACCTGCTCGCCTCCGGCCAGCCGGACCTCTTCGTTGTCGAGGGCTGCCTGGAGGCGGCGCAGCACGGTGTCGTCGATGTGCCGTTCGTCGCGCAGGCGGACGACGG
>NZ_LRTR01000665.1 GCF_001550375.1 Streptomyces europaeiscabiei
AGCACGACGGCGCCCGGCTCCCGGAGCGCGGCGGCCGCCGCGGGGACCGCCGGGTCGACGACATGGACCACGTGCGGGTCGTCATCGCTGGTGAAGCCGTCGACATGCGGTTTGAGGGCGGCCTCGGCCTCCGGGTCGCAGGCACGGACGACCAGCGGGATCGAGCGGCCGGCAGCGGCCTCGCGTACGGTCTCCGCGTCGGCCGCGCGGACGGGCGCCACCTCGACGACACCGGCCCCGAGCGGAGGCAGGGCGCGTATCGCTTCGCGGGCGAGCGAGGGCGGGACGGATATGCCGAGGCGAACGGTCACGGACACGCCGGCGATCTCGCCGGCGAGGCTCTCGGGCGGATGGCGGTGGCCGAACCCTCGGGCGATCAGCCGCGCGCCGGCGGGACGGGAGCCGATCGAGGCCAGCAGCCGCAGTGCGGTCAGCTGCGAACGGCGCCGGCCGAGGACGGCGGCGGCCACGCCGCGCAGTGGGTGATACGTCCAGTCCGGCATCAGCGGCCCTCACTCTCCGTCGCGGTCAGCGGGTCACCGGGCGCGGTCCAGCCGAGGACCGGCGTCATGGAGCGCAGCGCCGCCCGCGTCGGCGTCAGCCGGGCGGCCGTGTCGCGCAGCACCACCGCAGGCGGCCACGACAGCTGGCCAGATCGGAAG
>NZ_LRTR01000666.1 GCF_001550375.1 Streptomyces europaeiscabiei
CCGCGCACCCGCGTGCGCCCGACGCCCCCACCCACCCCTTCCTGCCCCGCAGGGGCACCCTGACCGCTCCGGGACAACTCCTGGATGTTCACCATCCGAGCGGCACCGAAGCGGCCCCGCCCGTCCGCCGTGCCCCCGTGGCGGACAGACGGGGCCTTCGCGCCCCTCCGATTACGCGCCCCGTCGTTGACAATGGCCCTGTGCTGGAGATGACGCGCGACGCGTTCGAAGAGCTGGTGAGTGAGGCCCTGGACCAGATCCCGCCTGAGCTGACGCGGGTCATGGACAACGTGGCGGTGTTCGTGGAGGACGAACCGCCCGCCGACGACCCGGAGCTACTGGGTCTCTACGAGGGAACCCCCCTCACGGAGCGCGGGGAGTGGTACGCCGGAGTCCTGCCGGACCGCATCTCGATCTACATGGGCCCGACCCTGCGCTACTGCGAGACGCCGGAGGAGGTGGTCCACGAGGTGGCCGTCACTGTCGTGCACGAGGTGGCGCACCACTTCGGCATCGAGGACGCACGGCTCCACGAACTGGGCTGGGGCTGACCCCCCGGCGTTCTCGACACACCCCCACCTTGCCCCTGACCAGGGGTGATGAACGCCCCTCGGGTGATCCGGTCCGGCAGCACCCCCGTGCACCCCAAACCCCACGACTCGCGCGTACGAGAGATACGAGCGGCGCGAAAGCCACACAGGCCACGCAACAGCCCGGCACACCACGCACAACGACCGGCGCAGCACGCACAGCCACCCGACTCCAGTCCCCCGCCCCCACGACCCCCACGACCTCCCGCCGCATATCCGCCCCCAACCATGGGCATACGGGACCAATGGCCAGCGTCCCCGCCGCCCCAGCCACCGCCGCCGACACCTCGCGTACGACCCTGCGCCGCATCCTCCGGGCCATGCCGCGGGCCCCTCGCGCCCTGGCCCGGCGCTATCGCTCGCGCCGCGCGCACCCGACCTTCGAGCTGGTCCACCACCCCCACCCCTGGGCGCGCGCGCTCAGCCTGGTCGCGGTCGTCCTGCTCGGCGCCTGGCTGGGCCTGCTGATCGTGGGGAACGTACGCACCCCCGTCGGCCCCATGAACACGACGATGACCCTGCGCCCGTCCCTCACCGGCGGCACGAAGATCAACGTCTCTCCGCTGGGCGCCCTGGAGCTGCAGAGCCACAACGCCCCCGTACGCCTGGACGTGAACGTCGACCAGCTCGACCCGGAGCGCGCCCAGGCCCTGGTCGACCATCCCGAGCGGATCTCCGGACTGCAGGAGGAGATCGCCTCCGACGTGCAGCACGGCACCATCGACCTCGCCGTACGGTCCGGCGTCGCCGTCGTCGTCGGGGCCACCACGCTCGGCCTCGCCGTGTACCGCCGCCCCCGCCGCG
>NZ_LRTR01000667.1 GCF_001550375.1 Streptomyces europaeiscabiei
GGACGGGGGGAGCACCGCCGCCGCCCCGAGGTGAACGCCCCGCCGGGCCGTCGCGCAAGCGCGCCGGCCGTCCGCCCTGGTGCAGCGCGCCCGCGGCGGACCTCGTCGCATCGAATCCTCCGATGCAACTGGGATACCGGCATGCGGGTATGTTTACATGGTGGGGCGACGGACCGCCGCCCGACGGCCGACTCCGTCCCGACGCATGGATGGAGGTTGATGCGGTGTTACGCCTCGACGAACCGAAGCCGGTGCGCGCCGTCCTTCCCGCGTCCGGCAAAGGCCCCTCGAGCGCCGGACGCGGGGGCGTGCAGATCGTCAGGGAACACGACGAACCCCTCGACGGGACGATGCGGACCCACCAGTTCGGCGAGGTACGGGTGTCCCTGGTCAAGGGCGGCCCCGGGGAACTGGTGCGTCCGGCCCGGCAGATCGACCCGCAGGCCGCGGGCTTCCTGCGGGTGTGCCGGCCGCTGACCGGATCCCTCTGGGTGGTCCAGGACGGCCGGCACGCGGCGGTGCGCGCCCCCCAGCTCCTCTGCTACGACAGCACCCGCCCCTACAAGGTGGTCATGCCCGAGAACTACCGGCTGGTGGACGTGATGGTCACCCACCGCCTGGTGGGGCTGACCGGGGCGGAGGCCGCACGCCTGACGGCCCGCTGCTGGTCGGGCGCCGAGGGGCTGGCCGCCCTGCTGTCCTCCCTGCTGGAAGGGCTCGGCCGGCACGGCAGGGAGGTGCAGACCGCGGTCGACCTGCTCGGCGGCAGCGTCGTCGGGCTGACCGCGGCACTGTTCGCCGAACGCATGCGCGAGGTCGCCGACGACCCGCAGATCGCCCGGCAGGCGCTGATGCTGCACATCCAGGCCTACGTCCGCCGGCAACTGGCCGAGCCCGGCCTCAGCCCGGTGACCATCGCCCGGGAGCACAACGTCTCCCTGCGCTACCTCCAGAAGGTCTTCCAGGAGTACGGCCTCAGCCCGGCCCGCTGGATACGCGACGAACGGCTGGCCCGCTGCCGGGCCGAACTCGCCGACCCCGCCCTGGACCACCTGCCCGTCGCCCTGATCGGGGAGCGGGCCGGGCTGTACGGGGCGTCCCACTTCAGCCGGCTCTTCCGCGACCGCTACGGCACCACGCCCCGGGACTACCGCAGGGAGCGTGACACCCGATGACCTCCTTCGGTGTCTCACTGCTGGACGGCGGCCCCGCCCCGCACCAGAAGTACGCCACGCTCGGCACCGCGCTCACGCGGGCCGCGCTCACCTCCGGCGCCCAGGGCCTGTGCTTCGTCCACACCGACGGCGGCGAAACACGGTGGAGCTACGCCCGGCTGCACGACGAGGCCGGCCGGCTGGTGGCCGGGATGCGGGCGGCGGGAGTGACGCCCGGGGACCGGGTCCTCGTGCACGTCGCCCACCAGCCGGACCTGCTGGCCACCTTCTGGGCCTGCGTACTGGGCGGCTTCGTCCCCCTGCCCGTGGGCACGGGCACCACACCCGCCGCCCGGGCCGCCGCCCCCGGCCTGCTGGATGCGGTGTGGAACCGCTACGGCAGGCCGTACACCGTCACCGGACCGGACCAGCACCCGGCCGCGCGCACCCGCGCACACCCCGGCTGGGCCAGGTCCTGGCTGGGCCACCCCCACCAGCTGCGCGCAGAGCACCCCGACCACCGCCGGCACCCGTCCCGCCCGGACGACCTCGCCGTCCTGCTGCTCACCTCGGGCTCCACCAGCACGCCCAAGGCCGTGATGCTCACCCACCGCAACATCCTCAGCCGCAGCGCCGCGACCGCCCGCGCCAACGGGCTCGGTGCCACGACCCGCAGCGTCAACTGGATGCCGCTCGACCACGCCGGCGGACTGCTGCTGTTCCATGTCCGCGACGTGTTCCTCGGGGCGCACCAGGTGCACGCCCGCCCCGAACACGTCCTCGCCGACCCGCTGCGCTGGCTCGCCCTCCTGGACCGTCACCGGGCCTGCACCACATGGGCTCCCAACTCCGCCCTGTCCCTGGTCAACGACCAGGCGCACCGGCTGCCCGGCGAGAACTGGGACCTGAGCCGGCTGCGGTACCTCATGAACGGCGGGGAGGCCGTGCACGCCTCGGTGGTACGGCGCTTCATGGAGCTGCTGGCCCCCTTCGGCCTGCCGCCGGACGCGATGTTCCCCGGCTGGGGCATGTCCGAGACGGCGGCGGGCGTCGTCGACTGCCGGCTGTCCGACCTGGACCCCGGGGGCACGCGCTACGTCCCGGCCGGCCGGCCCCAGCCCGGCACCGCGGTGCGCTGCGTCGACGAGCAGGACGAGCCCGTCCCGGCGGGCACCCCGGGCCACCTCCAGGTGAGCGGCCCCTCGGTCACCCCCGGCTACCTCGACGACATCGAGCACACGCGCCGCGCCTTCACCGCCGACGGCTGGTTCCGCACCGGGGACCTGGCCTTCGTCCAGGGCGGCGTCCTCACCGTCACCGGCCGGGCCGGCGATCTGATCGAGCGCGCCGGTGTGCGCTGCCACAGCCACGAGATCGAGGCCGCGGTGGAGGAACTGGACTTCGTCGCGCCGGCCCACACGGTGGCCTGCCCGGTCACCGGCCCCGAGGGAGAGGAACTCGCCGTCTTCTACCACCCGCGGCCCGGCACCGGGCCCGAGCAGGCCGCGGCCCTGATCCGCGCACGGATCGCGGACCGCCTCGGTCTGCACATCGACCAGGTCGTGCCGGTGCACGCCCAGGACGTCCCCAGGACCGGCATCGGAAAGCTCCGCCGCTCCCGCATGCGGCACTGGTACGAGACACGCGACGCGGACCCCGCCGGCGGCGGGCCCGCACCGCGGCCGAACAGCAACCACGTCGCCCCGCGCACCGCGCCCGTCACCCGTGACGCCCGCGGTGCGCAGCCCGTGATGGAGAGGACACCATGAACGACTCCGTACCGGCCGACACGGACGGCGGTGCGCTGCGGATAGGGGTGCTCGGGCCGCTGGAGGTCCGCACCCAGGGCGAGGACCGTACGCCCACCGCGCCCATGGCCCGGCGCGCGCTGGCCGTGCTGCTGCTGAGCGCCAACCGTCTGGTGTCGACCTCGGCCCTGATCGGGGAACTGTGGGAGTCCGACCCGCCGCGCCTGGCCCGCAAGACCGTCCAGACGTACGTGTACCAGATACGCAAGGCCCTCAAGTGCCCCGCGGATCCCAGCGATCGGGTGCGCACCGGCCCCGGCGGCTACCGCATCGACCTGCGGCCGGGGGAACTGGACCTGTGGGAGTTCGAGCACGGCGTCGTGCGCGCGCGCACCGCGCTGAGCGAGGGTGATCCCCGCGCCTCGGCGCACCTGCTGCGTCAGGCGCTCGGGCTGTGGCGGGGCGAACCGTTCGCCGGACTGGACGCCGGGCCGCTCCTGGCGGCGCAGATCGCGCAGATCGCCGACTCGCGGCTCGGCGCGCTGGAGCTGCGTGTCACGGCCGACCTGCAACTGGGCCGCCACCGCGCTCTGGTGGGGGAACTGCACCAGCTCACCGCGGACCATCCCTTCCACGAGGAGTTCGCCGCCCAGCTCATGCTCGCCGCGCACCGGTCCGGGCAGCGTGCCACGGCGCTGGAGGCGTTCACCCGGCTGCGGCGCCGGCTCGTCGACGAACTCGGTATCGAGCCCTCGGAGCGGCTGCAGCGGCTGCAGCAGGACGTTCTCAACGAGACACTGCCGCAGCCGGCCGCCGCCGTGACGGGGCCGGGCCCGCTGCCGGCCAAGGACGCGGCGGACGCCCCGCCCTTTGGCGGT
>NZ_LRTR01000668.1 GCF_001550375.1 Streptomyces europaeiscabiei
GCTGCGGGCAGTCGTGCCGCTGGGGGCGGCCCGGGTGGGCGCGGCGGCACCCTGCCGGCGCCGGTGGGCGAGATCCGCCCCTGCCCGGCCTCGGAGCCTCAGTCTCCGGCTCGCTGCCGCGCCGGTGGTCGAACAGTGGACGCGTTGCCAAGTGACAGTGGACCGTCAGCCAACGACATTGGCCGGATTTCCGCGCATCCTGGTGATCGCCGCCGCGGAGTGCGGCCGTCCGGAACTCCGGGATCGGGCCAGGACACCAGCGGGGGAGCCCTGGGCCGGTCCGGCCGCTCACCCGTGACGGCCGCGCTTCGCGGTGAGTGTCGGCGCCCGGCGGCTCGCACTCGGGGCGACTGTTGTTCGGCGGCCGCGGGTCGTACGTGGCATGTGGCTGATCACGCCCACGCGGCGGAGCCGCCCATCGACACGGCCCCGCACCCCTGGAGGGCGCGGGCGCCCTCTAGCCGAGCGCCTCCCGCACCGCCTTCACCAGTGTCTGCGCCCTCGGGTCCGCCGTCACGGTCTTGCGGTAGCCGTTCGTGACGTAGCCGAAGGCGAGGCCGGTGTCGGGGTCGGCGAAGCCGAGGGGACCGCCCCGGCCGGGGTGGCCGAAGGAGCCGGCGCCGAGCAGCGGGGAGGCTGTGCCGTGGAGCATGTAGCCGAGGCCGAAGCGGGTGTTGACGACGAGGACGCGGTCGGGGCCGGAGGCTTCCTCGGCGCGGGCGGCCTCCAGGGTCGCCGGGCCGAACAGTCGTACACCGTCGACCTCGCCGACGAGTGCCGCGTAGAAGCGGGCCAGGCCGTCCGCCGTGGCTATGCCGTTGGTCGCGGGGAGGGCGGAGGCCCGGTACGCCGGGTCGTTCTGGTCGGGGAACGGGGTGATCGCGGCGAAGGCGCGGCGTGTGAGGGAGTCCGGGTCGTCGTAGGCCTCGGTGACCGAACGCTTGGCGCGCACCCGCAGCCCGCCCGTGGGTTCGGGCGCCGACTCCAGACGGCCCGCGCGGCCGACCCGGCCCGCCGCCGCC